>JASFVL010000189.1:0-7511 GCA_050049875.1 Anaerolineales bacterium | reverse complement strand
TGGGTCGGCGAAAGGCACGCCCGCGTCTTCAAGAATTTTCGTAATTTGGGTTGAATCAAGTCTTGCCAGTTGGGTGAAGGACAGCACTCCGGCTCGTTGGAGTACAGTGGAGTATTTTGGCCCAATACCTTTAATCCTGGTTAAATCGTTTGGTGTAGCTGGTGGGGGACTTTCAGCAGTTTTCGTCGCTGGTTTTCCAGGTATTTGATCCGATACAATGGTTTTTGTTTTAATGGATTTTTCCGGTTCCCTCTTCTGTTGAAGCCACAAATAAATTACCAAAAGTAGAAGTGCAAACACAATTTGATTCCAAAGCCATTTGCGAATTCGACTGTTTTGGCTAAATGCTTGACATGGTAAGACGATCGATTTTTTATAGCGTACATTTCGGTTTGGCAGTTTCATGTTGTTATCTCCATATATAGCAATCGTTTTCGGAAAATAAACTAAATTATTACTTGCCCAGCGTTTAAACAAATCCGAATGATCTATAAATAGCTATTTTTGAAGCAGCCAATGAACACTTCCTCCATCCGCGATGATCCAGATATATTGGCTGCGTACAGTATCCCAATTGACCAATTCGAGGGTGTCTTTTGAGTAGCTCAGATCTATTAATTCTGTGTAATCTAAAGTGCCGTTAATATCGACAGTTTGTGTAAACCAACCACTGATCTGTACTTCGTAAAACGATGCACCACTTTGCCAGCAATTCTGTAAAATAGTAACTGTATCGGTTTGGGCGTACTCGATAATCGTCTCATTATCACTAGCTGTGCTTAAGTCCCAGCGAATATATATCCTTCCGGGGTCATCCTTGTATCCGATAATCACTTTTTTAAAATGGCCAATCAGTTCACCTCTAATCAAATCAGCAAGTTCATCCTCTGTGGTTTGTTTACTTGATACAGTTGTGGGGGTGATCTTGATCGTCTCTGTCTTCTCGATAAGGGTTTGAGTAACTGAAGGAGAGGGGCTTTGTGTAATGAAAGGTGTCTCCGCAGGTTCAGCGACACACCCGCTTGAAAGCATCACGAGTATGGTCATGAGACAGATGCGGTAGGGTAGTGCTCCTGAGTTGGTGCGGGCAGACATGGCAAAACCTTGATTTTATTCGCTCAACGAATGGCACTCTAGTCAACTAGATTACATCAAATCCTGTAAGTTCAAACCGCGCTCGGCTGCACGGTCAGTCAACCACTCCATTTTCGTTTTTGGAACGGGTAGAATTTCTTCTTGTGGTCTCCGGATAAGTGCAAGGGCGTCCTCGGGGCAGTTTGAGACGCACACACCACAACCCACGCAGCGGATGGAATTCACGCTAACCGTGAAATCTTCCAATATCAAAGCATCGAACTGACAGTAATCCAAACACGTCTCGCAAGCTGTGCACAGATCCTCATCTGCTTGGTTTACGAAGGCCGATCGGGCGACCACGTTAGCAATCCCCATCTCAGCCATCCCTCTGAGAATACCACACGAGCATGTACAGCAGTTGCAGATATAGGATAAATCCTCTTTTTTATTGCTTACTGAGTGTACAAGACCGGCATCAGCTGCTTGACGTAGGGTGTCCATCGCCTGCTCTTTATTTAGTTCACGAACAACTTGATTTCCTGCGAAGGCGCCGGGTCTCTTATGGAAGACCATACAAACCTCTACGGGATGATCACAAGGATCCCCGATTAGAGATTTTTGGCGTCGACAAATGCAATCCATTACACCCCATGCTTGGGCACTTGAGATAATATCAACAGCGTTCTCGAACGGTTGCACCTCCATGTCCATTCGAACGCTCTCATTTACAGGAATCACCCGATGAACAGACGGTTTGACTTGAAGAAACTGGTTAAAAGTTTGTTGAAAATATTCTTCGAAGAGGAGCGCTAATTCAACATCCATGCGTTCAAGCTGCATCTCATATATACCAACTACAAAAGGCAATAAACCATAGCCCAGCCCTGAGTCGGTTTTACCGGCTCGAATGAGACCTCGTCTGGTCATCGATTTTAAACGTCTCTTCAATATTTTTGAATCCTCACTGAGGCGTACTGCTATTTGCTCGGGTGTCTCTAAAGTAAGACGTAGTTGGGAAGCCAAAGTGGCTTCCTCGGGGGAAAAGATTTTAGCTAAAAGTCTTTGCTCGACACCGCTTTCTGTAGGTGGAAATCCATTGGGTAAAGCGTCAAGTCGCTCAGCTAGGGTTTGATAAGGGTCTGATTTCATGGTTAGATACTCCTGGATGGTTGATTTGAAATGGGCTCTTCAAATGATAAGCAGATAACAAGTATTGTACATTATCATTTGGAATCAATGACCCCTCTTAGAAGGGTATTTCAATGAAGTGCTGGGTCAACTATATCCTCTGGAAAAAGTTGATTAATTTTTCAGGGCCGGCACCAGGAATGTATTCTTTCTTAATAGTTAAATATCCGTTTTCATTTGGAGCGAACCACCACTTGATCAGCGCGATCTGTCCATTCTCTATCTCAATACCAGTGATACAGCGTGGATGTACGCAACTACCGGTGTTGAAATAGAGGGACTGTCCAATTTTGGGGAACATGGAGTGGTGTGTATGGCCACAGATGATAAATTGATGGTTTTCCTCCACCCATGCGATGATCTCATTTTCAACCTTCCCGCGTTTGGAAAAGTTTTTTGCTGGACTGGTGGGATCTCTAACTCCTAGGATTTGCAGGTGCCTCCATAAATGGCGAACAAAAAAGCGACCTAACCACCAGAGTGTGTCGTTCATCAAGTCTCCTTGATGTCCGTGGACGATGAAGATCTTATCATCTGTGTCTACGTGACGCAACAATAACCCTTCATGTATTTGAATGCCATCCAATAATGGCTCATAGCGTCCGGATCGTTGGTCGTAGTATTCATAAAGAGTATCAGCGACGATGTCTTGGCTTTTTCTTTCGATGTCATGATTTCCATACAACATATACAATCGATTTTTTAGATGAAACTGACGTAAGAGCCAAAATATATGACTGTGCGCATATCGAATATGCTTAAATTCGCGATTTTCAAATAATTCATCCCCATCTCCAACTTCGATATAAGTAAAACCTTGTTCAAGATAATATGTTAAAGCGTGGAAAAACAGACTCTGATTGTGAGCGAAATCATCCGCCCAACTGTTATCACCTCGATGGCAATCGCTGAAGAGAATATATTTGGAGGTATCATCAAAAGGAATTTCCAAAGCAGATTTGAGAACTTCTGTAAGTCGCGTGCTTGTGGACATGATTGAGCCTCAATATAATATTTGGGTTATGGGTACTTATAATTTCGATAACTGATATTTTAATCTGTCATTATTTTACAAAAAGAATACGACCCAGGGAGAGAATAGCGACAACCAACATCAACCCACCATATAGTGTCTGATTCGCAATAACCAATTGTATGCCTCCCAAAAATAATGCTGTAAAGAACAACATCCAAACTAATCTCTGATTAGCCAAGGTTAAACGATCGAGCCGAGTACTTAAATGGGGGATTTGCACTTCGATCTCACCGCGTTCAATTTTAGTGAGGATAACATTCAATCTGCGCGGTAGAGTGATCAACTCTCGTGCCCAAGTGCTGACCTCACTGAACCAATATTCCCAATTTTGTTCCGCTTCTTCTGCGATCAAATGCTCGGCATAAGGTGCCAAACTTCCCCAAACATTAAAGTTGGGATTCAAACCGGTGCACATCCCAGATAGGATTGCCACGCAACGAACCAAAAACAGGATATCCGAAGGGACTTGAAAAGGTAGGCTGTAGATGATCTCGCGGAATTCACTAGCGAACTCTTGCATTTCATTAAGGCTGATCTGCTGCAGCTCTGACATGCTTTTTCCCCAAAACTTTTCAAAAGCTCTAGCTTCAGCTCTTTCGATCAATTCCAGATTAGCATGTGGCAGTAACATGCCCAACAACTGATACGCTTTTACCACCCGAGCTGCATCCTGGGTGCCTACAGCAATGACTAATTCCCTCATCCCAGAACGCAAATTAGGCGGCACTCGGCCTACCATACCAAAATCTACAAAGGTTAGTTGCCAGTTTCTTTGTTTAACTTTGGATCTGGAGGTTAAACCTTCCGATGCCGGCTGATATGGTATCGGGGATACGAACAGATTACCGGGATGTGGGTCGGCATGAAAGAAGTGGTCTTCAAAGATTTGTTTTAAATAAGTATCCAAGAGTCTTTCCGCGACTTCGGCGCGATCGATGTCTGCGTCTGTAATAGCTTGGTAGTCAGTGATTTTTATTGCGAATACATCTTCTAATGTTAAAACTTTTTTCGTCGTATAATTCCAGACCACAACAGGAACGCGCACGCCCTCCCTATTGGAAAAATTATCAGCAAAAATCTCTGCGTTATGACCTTCAGCCAGGTAATCAATTTCCTCATAAAGCACGCGCGTAAACTCTTTGAGCAAAGCAGGCACATCAGCTCTCCGTGAGATCGGAGGATATCGTTTGAGCCAATCACCTACAGTTGTAAGGGCAGCAATATCTGTAGCGATTATTGTTTCAATATCAGGGCGCTGTATTTTTACGACTACCTTCTCAGGCAGATTCATATCCGTAGGTATATAGGATGGATTCAGTTCAGCACGGTGTACCTGACCTAAGGATGCGGCTGCAAGTGGTTGAGTTTCGAAGTTCGCGAAGACATCGGTCAGTTTTCCCCCAAGCTCCTTTTCGGCAACGATTTGGATCTCTCTGAAGTCCTCCGGGGGAACTTCGTCTTGTAAACCGGATAGTTCGGTTGTTATTTCTTTCGGTAGTACATCCACACGAGAAGAAAGAAACTGTCCAACCTTAATTAGAACACCTCCCATTTGAACAGCTAACTCACGGTATCGAGAGGCTATATTTTGCAAACGTTTGGGGCGTGTGCGCTGCACCCAACGCCTCAACCCTAATCGTGCGAGAATTAAATCCCAGAAAATAATACTGGTGATAATCCGTGCGAAGAAAAAAACGATACGACGGTAACGGGCACGGTACATAATAATCAATTTTACCCCAATTAGAACTTTGACAAATTATGGTATCCTTTATTGCTGTATAAGGGGTATACACTGTATGATGTATAGATTATGATTGTGCAGTTTAAATCCTGTCTGGTCTTTAACGAGATGACCTCTATAATTATTGACCCTCAACCCCTGCCTATTTTATTGTAAAGTAAGTACATGACCGCAATCAGTTCTCCTTCTGAATTCACAATTCCAAAACTGCGCCAGACCATTCGTACGGGACCTGTCCGCTGGATCCTATCTCACGCATTACACTATTGGTATCTGGGATTTGTTATGGTGATCGGTGCTATAGGCAATGCCTTGTTAGCGGCCGCTGTTCCCATTCTTGTTGGGCGTGCGCTCAATGTAATTTCAGAATCTCCCCCAGATACTAATGCTCTAGGGCAAATAGCAATTCTTATTTTAATTACTCAATTCGTTCGCGCCATTCTACAATTAGGTCGAAATTTCAGTGCGGAGTTGGGCGCTCAACGAATTGAAAGGGATATTCGGGGAGAACTTTATCTTAACCTGTTAGGTAAGAGTATGACATTTCACAGTCTGCAGCCAGTTGGCGATACCATGGCTCGGGCAACCAATGACGTGCGTGAGGTTAACTTCATGTTTAGTCCCGGTATCAACCTAGTAGTAGGCTCAGCGAACTTCTTGATCGCGCCGATAATCTTCGCCCCACAGTACCATCCATGGTTAATTCTAACACCGGTCTTGTTTGCAGTAACCTATGGCTTAGCCCTTTGGCAATATCTGCATGAGTTGAAGCCAATCACTGATGATTTACGTAATGATTTTGGTCGTCTCAACACCAGATTAGCCGAGGCTGTTGATGGTATAGAAACTGTTAAGGGAATGGCTCAAGAGAACCAAGAGGTTACTATTTTTGAGCGTAACGCTCGCCAGTTCCGGAATGGGTATGTACGTCAGGGGGATGTAGAAGCCCGCTTCCTGCCATTGTTGTTAATGGGTTTGGCTCAAGCAGGAGGACTATTTCATGCCTTTATTCTTTATCGCCAAGAGTTGTTAACTTTAGGCGATGTGGTGGCTTACTTCGGGCTTCTCTTACTCTTTGGTTTTCCAACTTTTGTGTCATTGTTTGCTTATTCACAGATATCCCTGGGTTTGGCAGGTGCTCGACGGATCTTGGATTTGATTAATCAAGAGACAGACCTGGACCAGAATGTTGCAGGTCATGATGGCTTAATGCATGGTGAAGTTGAGTTTAGAAATCTGGATTTCAGCTATGGCGATGGAGATCTCTCTTTGGAGAATATTAATGTCAAGGTATCTCCGGGACAAACGGTTGCTATTGTGGGACAAACCGGCACAGGAAAGACAACTATGGTTAAACTCATCAACCGCACCCATGATGTTACTCGTGGGAGTGTGCTGGTTGATGGTATCGATGTGCGTGATTGGAACCTGGAAGCCCTGCGCCGCCAAGTATCCATTATTGAGCAAGATATTTTCCTTTTTTCCCGTTCTATTAAAGAAAATATTGCCTTTGGTAAACCGGATGCAACCCAAGAAGAGATTGAATTCGCTTCCCGAAATGCACAGGCGCACGAGTTTATTAAAAATTTCAAAGACGGTTATGAAACTGTAATCGGTGAGCGCGGAGTAACTCTATCTGGTGGACAACGCCAGCGGTTGGCTCTGGCTAGAGCTTTCCTCACAGATCCGCGAATTTTGATTCTGGATGATTCTACGAGCGCGATCGACAGTGCTACTGAGGATAAGATTCAGCGAGCAATCTACGCTGCAGCCCAAGGCCGAACCACTTTCATCATCACCCATCGTCTTTCTCAGATTCGTTGGGCTAACTTAATTATCGTTTTAAGGAAAGGTCGCATCGCTGCAATGGGTTCTCACGAGGAACTGATGCAGACTTCCGAAGCCTATAGAAAAATATTTAGTGATTAGATCGAGCCAGAATGAGTTTTTTCTCCAGCCTTGATACTGAAAGATATGATCGCCAGTATAGTGACTTGGATTTAGTACGGCGTATCGTAAGATATTTCAGACCCCATCGACGTGATCTGATCTGGATTGCGCTTTGTTTGGCACTGATCTCGTTCTCTGGTGCAGCGATCCCTCTTTTGGTGTCTCGTAGTGTCGATCTGCTTTCCGGGTCACCAACAAACCGTGGCATTGTACTGCTTTCAAGTGCAGTTTTGGTCAGCGGGATAATTTCATGGGGGGCGAATTGGATTCGACGTCGCTTAACAGCTCGTGCAGTAGGAGATGTTGTCTTAGCACTGCGTACAGACGCATTCAAAGCGGCCATGGATCATGATCTTTCCTTCTTCGATGAATTCTCCTCGGGGAAGATCGTGTCGCGTATCACCTCCGACACTCGGGAGTTCGGTCAATTGGTCGTCCTTGTTACTGATTTAATCTCCCAGATTTTCCAAGCGATAATTTTGGGAATAGTATTAATTGGAATAGAGTGGCGTTTAT
>JASFVL010000188.1:0-7523 GCA_050049875.1 Anaerolineales bacterium | reverse complement strand
CGAGGGCTGCGAGAATTATTGGGGAGGATGACCAAATGGAGGCTCAGCCTTGGCTGGTGGCTGGTGGCGCTGGCACCATTGGGACTTTACCTGCTGGTTGCTGCAGCCTTGTGGCTTATTCAAGGGGAGCAGATCGATCTCGCAGGTTTGGGGCAAGTGGATTTTCTCCCGGCTATCGGGTTGGCGGCCCTGCCGATGTGGATTTTGACGTTTGGCATCGGTGAAGAAACCGGCTGGCGCGGCTTTGCTCTTCCCAAACTGCAAAAAGGCCGCAGTGCGCTTTCCGCTACGATCATTTTGTGGTTCTTTTGGGCACTCTGGCACCTACCGCTGTTCTTCTACTCATATGATGTTTCCATCCTGCTCGGTTTCCTGATCGGGTTGCTGGCTGGGGCGATTGTTTTTACCTGGCTGTACAACAGCACCGACGGCAGCGTTTTGATGGTCGCCTTGTGGCACGGGGCATTCAACTTCACAACAGCTTGCGTGACCTGTAAAACGGGAGTTAAAGCTGCGGTCATCAGCAGCCTGGTAATGGTTTGGGCGGTCGTTGTGGTGTTGCGCTTCATGCCGGTGAGACTCCCTCGAGCCGGGGAACAAGGAATAATAAAACGGTAACAGGCGGTTACAAATCAGTAACAGGATCGCGATCTGCTTGTAACAAATTTTTCTTACAATATTGATGAGTAGGAGAGAATAAAAACGGACTTCTGAGATTAAGCGAACATTTTTCGCAAGTTGCGTGTACAGTTAAATAGAATGCCTAAGACGAAGCCTAAGTGCTTGTAAGAAGAACCACAGATACCCAAACTGTGGTACACAATGGGAGGGCCAAATGAACACCAATAAACTTTCGATCAAGATATATGCAACTCTATCATTTCTGATCCTGCTGGGGCTGACAGCGTGCAGGACAGCGGAGGGGAGTGCTATAGAGCCGGTTCCTACTGAAACAGGGGTTGAAGAAACTTTGGAGGCTGCCCCACTCGCAGCGTATCTGAGCGCTCAAGATTCAGCCCAGGTTGGAAGCGGAGAGCCGATCATGCTTCATTTTGTGCTGAAGAATCAATCTCAAGAAGCACTCTATCTGCTCAAATGGTATACGCCATTGGAGGGGATCGCCGGAGAAATTTTTGATGTTGCCCGCGATGGTCAGCCGCTCCCTTACCAGGGAATTCTGGCAAGCAGGGGCAACCCAACGCCCGAATCCTACATCCTCCTGGAGCCCGGTGAGAGTGCAACTGCAGAAGTAAACATCGCGACAGCTTATGACTTTTCGCAGCCTGGAATCTATACGATCAAATTCCGGTCGCCCCGCATCTCACATATCGCGCGATCGGAAGCGGAGATGGCGAGGACAGTGGACGAACTAGACCCGGTGGACATTCCTTCGAATGAAGTTAGCGTTGAAGTGGGTGGATCGTCTGCGAGTGCAGTGCTGCCTGTTCGTCGAACAACCGATGAAGCCCAGGAGTTGATTGAGGCGTATCTTCGGGAACAAGCAGCGGACAAATTTGAACAACTCAACCTTCAGGTTGAGGAATTACCCGTTGAGAATGCCTGGGAGCGACTGCAAGTGCAGATATTCAGAGTGACCGAGGGGATTTTCCAGAAGGAGTCATTTCTTATAGGGGGCGATCGTGTCATCCAATTGGGTACAGCAACGGGTGGTCAAGGCCTTACCTCCCTGGTGGTTTCGAATCTCGATCAATATGGACAGGCGGAATTGCTCTTTACGTACAGTTGTGGTTTGGGACCTCAACTCGGATCCGGGCGTCAAGCCCGGATCGGCATGTATGCCCCTGCTTACGCTGAAGATCAAACGATCGAAGCTGATATGGCTTATCACGGCGATTTGTCGCTTTTCACGGAAGGCAATGCCGCTGTGGGGGTTCGGGAAGTCGTGTCAGATGCGGAGGCATTGACTTTAAGCTTTGGGGAGACAATCGGTTATCTTGCGATTGAACGGCAAGATGGGGATGTAAAACTAGTTCTTCGCGAGCTTCCAGCTTTTCAACCTCAAAACGAGGGCATGGTGGATGAGGAGCTCGCCAGAGCTGCGCTGATCAACTTCTTCGCTTACCTCGGCACGGGACAATACGATGCAGCAGCGGATCTGTACGCTGACTCTTATGAGGTCATGATAGATCACAACCCTGATATCGATCCTTCGGATCGCGCTGCGCTGCTGCGCGCGGCGTGCAAAATAAACGGCGCGCAGTGCCTTCAGGTCGCAAGCGCGCGGCTGCAGGTGGACCCTCCTGCGCCCGAGGGTCAGTTCCATTTCGAGGTCCAATTCCAGCGCGAGGACGGCTCGATCTTCTCGCAGGAATCGTGCTGCGGGGAGACAGCGGATGAAGGAGGCGGACAGCGCACCTTCGTCTACCGTGTGCGCAAAGTGGGTGAATACCTTTTCCAAGTGCTCGACCCCCCGATCTATGCACCCTAATGTGCACGCATAAAGAAGGTATTAGAGAATGATCGATCTAACGGCTGAAAACATATTTGTGTGTCTTACGATATTGTTATCTACTTTGTTATTGTATGGTTTCTGGAAATTGATCAACGAAGCTTTACCTGGAGATCAAGAAATAATGGCTTACCTTAATCGCGCTAGGGCAATGAAAGCACAAATCGATCAACAATCGCGCCAGACCACCGCTGAGATCGCCGGGTTGGCTGTACAAAACCACCGGATGCGCAAAGGCGAGGTGAACGAGAATGAAATCGTCTTTGACGAAGGAAAAATACCTAAAAAACCTGCCAATAGGCGGACATCCCTTGAATATTTGAGCCTGGACACGTAATGACTTGGATATCCTTGAAGAATTAGCACAACATGCAGAGGCTGACTGACCCTGCCACATGCAAATCAATCGCAAATGGAGTGGATATTATGAAGCGTCTTAGATTAAAGAGCATTTTTATATTTTTCTTGGGAATGTTGACATTTGCAATAGGGGCTTTCATCGTGTCTACTTTCATCCTCGTGGAACGACCTTCGATGGAGGGGATCATTGAGGATTGGGGGCAGATTTGTTTTTGGCCCGATGTGGGTGGAATCTATGCTGCTGTCTCTCCAAAGGGCTGTTTTTCAACTTCTTGTACAAGACCCACTCTGCGGGCAGGAACCGCGATCGTTGATAAGCAAGAAGATAAAATCCAACTTGAAACGCGTTTCGTCCTGGTTGAAACTTCGCGTTTTCCACTGCCCTGTGTAGAAAATTGTGCTGGTGGGGGAACCGTCACATTCATTTTGGATGATTTGATCCCGAATAATTATGAAGTGTGGTTTAGGGATGAAAAGGTTGGAGAGCTTATGGTTTTCTCCGGCAGGCCGACACCGCGTCAATGTTTTGAAAATGCAACAGAGTAAGTCAAGATTCAACGCTGGGGCACTATGTTTAAAGCACATCTGTTGGGAGATAATGTGCGCTCCGGATCCACACCAGCGCACAATCAGGAAGTCATCCTGGACGAGGGCACGTTGATCCGGGAGGTGCAAGAGGGGGATCTGGAGGCCTTCAATAAACTGGTGTTGAAATACCAAAGCAGAGTTTATAACACCGCGTACTGGCTGGTGAGGGAGCCCGAAGATGCCGCTGATGTCACACAGGAGGCCTTCATTTCTGCGTTCAAAAAGATTAAGCGATTTCGGGGCGGTTCATTTCGAGCCTGGCTGTTGCGCATTGTCACCAACGCGTGCTACGATGAGCTGCGCCGGCGCAAACGCCGCCCGACCGCACCCTTGGAAGATTTGGAACCGTTCATAAGCGATCACCAGGTTGAAGCTTCGGGCACTCTTGCCACACAAGGAAGTGACCCTGAACAAACTGTGAGCAGCGCAGAAATAACTGCAGCGATAAGAATCTGTCTGGCTCGCCTGCCTGAGAAATACAGAGAGGTGGTGGTGCTGGCGGATATTGAGGGATTCAAATACTGGGAGATTGCACAAATCATCGGCACCCCCTTGGGGACGGTTAAAAGCCGCCTTGCCCGCGCTAGGAGAAAAATGCAGGAATATCTGCAAGGTTATCAGGATCTTTTGCCCACCCAGTTCCGCCAAAATAATCATCAGTTGTGAAGGATATCTGCCCTGAGCTTCCGAGAGGTGAAGAACGCGTCGAGCTACTGGGTGTCAATCAGCACTATGGGAAAGGGCCTCCCGGATTGGTTTATGCCTTGATGCTGGAGGTCAATTGTTTTAAATCTATTCCCCGGAGAGTGGGAATTTTCCAAAGATTATTTCTTCATTGGGTGGAATAAGGATCAGCAGTTATGGCACTGCAGGTATACTATTATTGAAAGGTTAGTATTTCATTCGTCCCTAATATAAAGGGAGACTAATTCATGTTGGAGGTAATTGGAGCTAGTTTCGGCCGCACGGGGACGCACAGCCTGGCAGCAGCCCTAGAGAAACTCGGCTTCGGTCCTTGTTACACTTTACTTGATGTGGACAAGAATCCGGATCATATCGATCGTTGGAACGATGCTATCGAGGGAAGACGGGTCGATTGGGGAGCCCTTTACCAAGGGTACCGGTCGGCGGTGGAGTGGCCGACGGTGGCTTTTTTAGCCTCGATTGTTGAGCAGTTTCCTGAAGCTGAGGTCATCTTGACGCTCAGGGATCCGGAATCTTGGTATGAAAGCACCCGAGCAACGATTTTTCCGGGATTGGAAGTGACTACGCAGCACCCGGATCCTGAACAGCGGGCTAGGAGCAGGGTCAAGCGCCG
The DNA here is from genome assembly GCA_050049875.1 of Anaerolineales bacterium. Taxonomy (GTDB): domain Bacteria; phylum Chloroflexota; class Anaerolineae; order Anaerolineales; family UBA11858; genus JASFVL01. The sequence goes on along the minus strand of JASFVL010000188.1, from coordinate 2,787 downwards.
CTTAATCTTGGAGGAGACCTTTGCTGGCCGGTATCGAGACAAGGCATACGCCATTGCAGTGTACCAGACGCATATTGATACCGTTATCCAGTTGGTTCCCCCTAATCGGCTGCTGCGGTATCGAATAAGGGATGGTTGGGAGCCACTGTGTCGTTTTCTGGGGGCTCCGGAGCCGGATGAACCTTTTCCGAGACGCAACCAGAGAGCGGAATTCCTGGCTTCCGCTCCTGAGTGGGCCAAGCGGCTCATGGAGGCAGAAGAAGAGAGAGAAGAGCCGACGGGTGGGTTGGGGGATGAAGGTCGAGACCCCTAGGGTGGCTAATCCCCGTTGGCGTGACTTGAAAGCTGTCGGCTGCTAAGCGGTGAAAGTCCAATCGTTCAGCGGTCAGGCAGCCGCTTGCACACCCAGTGCATCGTACTTGCACGAATAAACGAAGTGATATATACTGATATTAACGGTCTAAAAGCTCGAATATTGATCTGGGGAGTAACTCAATTTCGTTCATTGCCCTTCCTTAAAAGTCGCGGAGATGTACAAAACCCCATGAGCGATACTTCACCTTTCGTGCTGCCCCATCCCGTTGAGGCGACGGTTCGCTATTTCTTGACCTGCGAATTCAGCACCTTCTCGAAGTCGGGTTCGCCGATCACTTGGCCGGTTTACCCGATCTACCTGGCACAAAAGGGACAGTTCCTAATTTTTTCGCCCATCGGGTTGCCGCAAAAGGCGATTAACGTTCGCCGCAACCCGCGCGTCTCCCTGTTCTACTCCGATCCAACCGGATCGGGGTTGAACTCCCCAGCACAGGTTCTCATTCAAGGGGATGCCGAGTCGCCGGACGAGATTTTCGTGTCCCCGAGGGGGCAGGACGAGGAAATCGTCGCCGAATTGAGAGCACAGGTCGAGCAAGTGATGCGCCTGCAGCCAGGGACAGCGATATATTTAAGCAATCCACTTACTCGCTGGCTAATGGACTGGTATTTTATGCGCCTGGCGATTTTTATCACCCCCCGCTGGGTCCATTGGTGGTTTCCAGGGGATAAGCTTGATCGGTCTCGCTTCATCGAGGTTGCCCATGTGGAAGAAAATTGAGAAGTACGCTCCCCTTTTCGCGAGCGCGGTGCTGACGGGTGTAGATGAGCAAGGCTATCCCTTCGGCCTGCGCTGCCAGCCGAAACTGGACCTCGAACGACGCCTTTTGCGAGTGAAGGCAAACAACACAATACGTTTGCAGGACGGTCCTGCCTGCCTACTCTTTCACAGCCATGATGAGCGCCTGTGGAACCAGAAGAGCTTTGTGCTTTCAGGGGAGTTGGAGGCGAGTAGGGAGGGGTGGGATTTCCGGCCTGTGCGCTTTATCCCCGGTATGGGCCTTAGTGGAATACGGAGCTATTGGTCATTCATCACCAAAGGGCGGCGGAGGGCTAAAAACTACCTGGTAAAACGCGGTCTGCCACGCCCAAAAGTCGATTGGGAAGCATTCCTCGGCTGGGTGAAAGACGCGCCCTCCCATTATAGATATGACAGAGACAGCTAGCCCGATTAGCGCGCTGAGGGGATTGTGATGTCACTTTTTGTTGGGCTTCTGGTTCTGTTAATTAGTAGCGTCCTGGCTGCATTGATATCGGTTCCAAAGCAATTGGAGGCTTTGGCATCCGTCGGACGCCGGGTCCCGGTCCCACGAGGGGCTGCCGTACTTCAGGATGCCGTGCTTTCCATTCTGGCAGCGGGCACCGGGTTGGCGGTCGCTGGTAAGACAGGCTTTCAGATGGTCCGGCTTCTCAGTGGCGGGACGGCGATCCAGGGAATATCGAACGCTGGTCTGGCGTTGTTTTCCACCACCGCGATCACCGTGGTGGCATTCCTCGGTCACATCTTGATCTATTACGTGATCTTTCGGCCTCGCTTGCCGCCGGATGAGGTCATCTTTGGGGAGCGGGTGCGCCTAGAGATGGGCTTGTTCGCTCGTCTCCTTCACGGCGGCGTCATAGAAGAAGTTCAGTTTCGCTGGGGCCTAATGTCCCTGTTTGCATGGGCTGGGTTGACGCTTCTCCCGCTGCCCGCTGAGTTTCTCATCTGGGTGGCCATCGTTGTCTCCGCTGCGGGCTTTGCCCTCTTCCATCTGATGGGGGCCAGGGGCTTAGGAATGGGCTCGGATGGATATTCAATTGGGTTAATTTTGGTTGATAACACTTGGGCCGGGATCTTCTTCGGCTGGTTGTTTTGGAGGTATGGGCTGGTAGCAGCGGCGATTTCGCATGCCCTTCTGCATTTATTCTGGTTTCCCCTCGAGAAGGTCATGCTTGAGCGCTACGAGGCCCGGAATCGCCCCGCCTAGTAACTAGCAGGTCGCCACCGCGCAGCGCCCCAGCGGGGTAGGGTGCGTCCCAGCCGTGAGCAAGCCATCTAACTCGACCCCCAAGATATAATTCCGTAAATCCTTATGAGGAGCAAGTATTCATGAAAACCCAAAATACTAAAGATAACTTCGTTGATCTAGATTTCAGTCCCCAGGAGTTTCGCACGCTCGGTTATCAGGTCATCGATATGATTGTGGATTACTACACGGGCGTCCGGCAGGTCCCGGTTTTCCCTCCAAAAACCTCCGAGCAGGTGGCGGCGGAATTCGAAGAGGGGCTACCAGAGGGCGGCCAAGATCCAGCGGAGGTTCTGGACGAGTGGCGCACGAAGGTGCTGCCCAACGCCACTCACCTGGGCTCGCCGCGCTATTTTGGATTCGTCAACGGTTCTGGGACGATGATCGCCACCTTGGCGGAGGCGCTGGC
>JASFVL010000187.1:0-7537 GCA_050049875.1 Anaerolineales bacterium | reverse complement strand
GAGAGCCAGAGGGCTTGGAACCAGCTGGACCACCCTGCATTTACTTTATGAAAAAGAAGTCGCCGAGTTGTTAGGGATACCAGATAATATCACCCAGGTCGCTGCTGAAGTGCAGGAATCAAGACGTGGCAGCGAGTATGCCCCTGTCGATAACCCCTACCAACTGCCTGCTGAATTTGTAATCAACCAGAATGGCATCATCAGTCTTGCCTACCGCTCACAATATTGTGCTGATTTTGCAAATCCTGATGTGTTAATAGCTTCAATAAAAGAAGCTATCATGGAAGTAAGTTAAACCCTTCAATGGTGGTTTCTTGTTGGTTTTTCCGATACTCTACAAACTGCATTATTTCCCTCCGAGAAATTCAGGTGTACAGCCCTTGAGATTTGTAAGAATGGGGACAGAGTCAGGTTAACGCAGGGCTGGGCGTTCTTTTTTGGTTTTGATATAACAAATGTGCCAATACTAATGTCAGAAGAATACTCAGTATATATGGAATGAAGCTGATCCATATAATCATGGGCAATTGTCCTTCATAGGAAAAGCCAACAACAAGAAGATTGACCAGCACAGCCAATCCAACGATCAATAACACACCAACGATACGATGGAAAGAACTGCGTGCCCGCAAATACCAAAGCGGACCAAGAACCGTAATCAAAAAGGGAACCAACGCTTTATAAACGAAATACCTTTCGGTATTGCCAATCTGATCACTAACTTTGGAATTTACATCAATCAGAATCTGAAAACTTACGTAAATCATACCAATCAAAAACAACATCGTTTGTAAACCATACTTGCGAGATAATAACACTCCAAACACGACCGGTAAGAGCAATCCGATGATGGCAGCATATAACGATATATTCAACCATTGACCTGCAACAGACCAAGACACACCAAACAGCACAAAATACTTTATCCGCACAACAAGCTGACATATTACTACTAAGGAGAAAAGACCCCAGGCTCCGGGGGAAATATGTTGTCCCTTTGTGAAAAGCACTAACAATATAACGGTAATGACAAGTAACATTAGAAGCACAATTAGGTTTGAATACATGCCTGCTATGACAGCAACCAGGCCACCTACGGTGCCTGAAGCTATCACTAGCCCCATTGATGCTAACATCCCTACCGCCATCAGGCTCCAACCAGGTAACTGCTTCTCATTCCGCCAATATGAGAAACCTATAAATAGTACCAATCCGATCAAACCAACTAGCATCAAATTTGAGAAATCGGTGCGGATCAATCCCATTGTAGCTATCAGGCCAGGAATAATTGCGATTACTGACCTGTTCCATGTGAAAGGTAGCTCTTCTTCACCCATACTTATACTTCCTCTTTTCCGCTAAGCCTATATAGTTGAACGCCCAACATTTCGAGCTGCCTGCCCTAGGTGGTCGTCAGGCCAGTCCAGGGGTCGGCCGGGGATCTCACCGCCAGCTGCTCACCACCTTGGCCCAACATACACCCTCATTCCTCAACCAGCCCGCGTCCCCGGTCCGTCACGTGCATCCAGGTGAACTACCAGGGCTTCAGTTAATTGTTAGTCTGCCCCAAGGTTTGCGTGGCGCTTCTTACTCAACCTAAACTTCAGTCGTCATTGGCCCTACACGGCGGATCTCATCCATAGTTTAGATTGCTACAAGAGGGGCCTAAAGTCCGTATCTGCAACGGGCTTTATTGCGTTTCCCACCACTTAAGCACCCGCAGCGCCCGCAAAGTGTTCCAGCGACTGGGACGACCGTTCTTCTCCATTTCAAAGAAGAGACGACCCTTCATGCCACTGTTGAGAACCCAGCGGCCATCCTTTCTGCGCTTACTTTCCAACAGTGCGATTGCATCAACCAAACGCTCATCGCGCTGGGCACCGCAAGCCTGAAAGTAATCCAAAGCCCTTAAATAATCATAACGCCAGCGGGGCGGGAAAGCAGCACGTTTCATAAACGGTTTGACCACTTCACCGGTGCGGTGAGAGCAATATAGACGATGGAGAAGCAAAAACTCGCGCCCATTTCTTTGAGCTCTACGCACATCATCCGCTCGCTGTGGGTAAACTTTCTCATACTCATGCAAACCTTCCAACACCGAGATGGTGGTATGAAAGGAACTGTGGGTATCCCCACGGTAGGAGCGACAATTCCAGCCATCATCAGCCATTTGCTGGTGGAGCAAATGATCTACAATATCATGAACACGGGCATCCGAATAGCGAAAGTAAGACAACAGGGAGAGCACCATCCCGGTAATACAAGTCTCACTGTGCGTGAAGGTGGGGGAAAAATTAATCCCACCGTCACGGTAGAAACCTTTCTCCAGTAACAGCTGGCAACCCTTTAACGCTTGAGGGTTCTCAGGGGAAAGCCCGATACGACGGAGTGTGAGCAGGGTGTAAGTCGTCGAAATCCATTTGGGAGAATACAAACCACCGCCCCATGTCCCACCTGGGTCTTGCAATCCCAGAAAACGGGCACCCCAACCCTGTTCGGCAACGCGCTGGCGTTCAGCTTGATAAACCTTTGGCTCGGCGTCCAGCAAATCGCGTTGGGTTTGCCAGCGGATGGCAGGATCCCCATCCAAGAGCCATTCGATAGTTGGATTCACTTCATTCATCCGATTTTGTCTTAGACACAATCACTGCTATAATCTACTCGCGATTACCCTGAGTTGCCCGAGTTCTCAATCGACAACGACGCAAAGCAATGAATTAATCCTCAAGTACAAGGAGCGAAACGTGAAACAGAAAAAATCACCTTTGGTCATCGAAGATGATATCGTCGTCAGCATGGATTATAAACTTAAAGTTGATGATGAGATCGTCGATTCATCCGAAGATACAGGGCCCATACAATTCTTGCAGGGTTCTGGGGAGATCATCCCCGGTCTGGAGCGGGAACTCTACGGTATGATGGCAGGAGATCGCAAACAGATCACCGTCGCTTCCGAAGACGCTTATGGTGATGTGGACCCAGACGAAATTCAAGAGATCTCCATCTTTGAATTTCCCCGTGAGATACCACTGGAACCAGGGTTAGAGCTGGAGATGGAGGATGAAGATGGTCACGTCGAGATCGCCCGGGTGGTAGATGTGGGAGAATTCGAAGTGAAATTAGATTTCAACCACCCCCTAGCAGGCAAGGAGTTACATTTTGAGATCGAAATCGTAGGGCTGCGACCAGCGACCGAAGAGGAGATCGAACACGGACACGTACATGTTTTGGGAGAACAGCCACCCGATCACCCTGAGACAGAGTGACCATCACTTCCGCAAAACAAGATTATCCAGAATTTACCTTCTGGCGCTCTCACGAATGAAGGGGGGCAAGACTTCTTGAGAGGTCAGAATTTGGTAGTTTTTGGGCTTTCGAAAGGCGTTACCCCAAACCTCGCGAGCGCGGTAGCCCCTCATAGCCTCTAGATCGAACGGAGCCAAGAAAACCCCCTCAACCTCCCCTGCCTCGACGACCAGCGTTTGTCGTGAGCGCTCTTTTTCATCAAAAGCCATCCCATCGTATGCGACGGAGTATCCATTGGCTTGGGGGGAAGCGTAATTGGCCATGGCTACACCCACCATGTTCTCAAAGGCGCGCGCCCGAAACTGTCCTAGGCGATTTCCTTCCAAGTCACAAGCATTGGGGGTTAAGATAATCTCGGCACCTTTGAGTGTCAATATGCGGGCGCTCTCAGGGAATTCGCGGTCGAAGCAGATCATGGCGCCGACCTTAACTTCCCCTTCAGCAGTATCCAGTTTACAGACGTAGAAATCGTCCCCCGGGGTTAGGGCAGCCTCACGGTCAAAATCGCAGGTATGAACCTTGGCGTAGGTCAGCGCAATATCCCCATGCCGGTCGATCAAAGAAACTGCGTTGCGCGGCGCGCCCGGCCACTCTTGAAGGTAAGTCAAGGCAATGGCCATCTCCAATTCCCGGGCGAGAGCTTGGAAATGTTGAACGAAGGAACTTTCCTGATGGATAGCTTGCGCGATCCAGGTCTCGTATGCCCCGGGTTGGTCGGGGTTAAAAAAAGTGTAGCCAATGTTCCACATCTCCGGAAAGAGGGCAATATCAGCATCAAACTCCTTTGCCCGCCGGCAGAAGGCATCCCCTTTTGCCAGGTTGGCTTCTTGATCGAAACCCAAAGCGGTCATCTGTAATAAAGCGACGTTCATCTTATCTTCCTGGATATTTCGAACTCATCGGTGTACAAAACTCGAAGGTCAGTAATGGGGAAATGGTTCGGTCGTCGGGTCCTCTAAACATCTGCTCTTCTGGGCTTTTATTGCCCCCTCGGAAGCTGATTATGGTTCAGAGGATGTCATCATCCGGGCTGCCTTACGCCCAATTTCGACAGCGAAGTTCGTGCCCCGGTCCCATGGATAGACCTGGCTCATGCTGGCAAAGTAGAGACCGGGAATGGGAGTTTGGATGGAGGGGATGTTCTTCGAATGGTTTAACAGGGGGACAGGTTGGGCATATTTAGTGCGATGCAACCAAGTCTTGCGTATCCAATCCGGCTGGAAGTCCGGGTTGAAACGAGGTAGGACCGGCAGGAAACGATCGAGCAGTTCCGCTTGGCTCAATTGGAAGTACTCATGCTCAGTTTCCAAGTAGTCACCACAGTAAACGATGTGTTCACCACCAAAATGATCCGCTGAGACATAATTAGTATGTTCTACAAGTGCCAAGAAAGGGAAACCAGCGTCTTTTGGAATGTTGTACCAGTAATATCCCTGTGTAGAAAGTTGATGCTTGAGCGCCATCGTCATCACTACCGCGCCCATGCTCTTGAGGTCCAGCAACCCCTTGAGGTAATTTTCCGGGAGATCAGGCGCCAATTTAGCCAAAAAGGTGGGTGAGATGGTGGCCAATACTTGATTAAAACGTCGGGAGTCAGTGGGGGTGTTCAAGGTTAAGCCCCCTTGTGAGCTAAGAGCGATGTTGGTTGCGGGGGTTGCGAGGCAAATCTCCACCCCTAGTTCGCGCAGATGCTGGGCAAAACGATCAGCGAATTCTTGAAACCCGCCTTGGAAAGTACCCAAGCGCGTGGTGCGAGCTTTAAGGCGCGCCCACATCCAAGCCATGTTGACATCTTTGTAATAAGGCCCGAATTTGCCCACCAGCAGCGGCTTCCACATCTTTTCATAGACATGATTTCCTGCCCATTTGCGCATCCAGATGTCGGCTGTGATCCGCTCCAAAGCCTGCCAGTTGTCCGTCAAGCGCAGGTACAGACCCACCAATCCAAAGCGGAGCTTGTTGATCCCCCATCCCAAACCGGGGAACATGATCGCACGCGGGATGGAGTCGAAGGGATACCACTTCCCTTGGTGATACAAAACCGTATACGGGCGGGGGAAAATCACGCGGTCACGCCAGCCCAGCTCATCGATCAACCCGAGCATATGTTCATCGGTTGCAAACCAGTGATGGTAGTACTTCTCAACCCACCAGTCCCAGTGCGGCTCCTTAAAACCGGCTGCTAAACCACCGACCTGATCTGAAGCCTCGTAGATGGTCACCTTGCGACCCGCACGAACCATATCAAAAGCAGCGGCTAAACCCCCAAAGCCTGCACCAATGATGGCTGTCCGACTTTCATTGTCGTTCCGATCAACTTTAACGGACATGTTTAGAATCAATCCTCGTCTTGTGTAACGTCCATTTGGTCTTCAATTGCTTTTACTTTCTCCAAGCCCTTCCCCCAGCTAACCCCCTCTTTCGCCAAGTAATAAGCACCAAGCGCAGTGATCGGCAGCCAGAGCGCAGCGTGTAATACCAAGGTATATCCAGCAGCGATCGCTCTTGGCACATTGTAAGCGCTCAACACCGCGATACCCGGGGCATCAAAAGTGCCTATGTATCCAGGTGCGGAGGGGATGGTAGTCGCCAAGTTGACAATGCCATTCATCAGCATCAGCGCGAAGAAACTGACCTCAAAGGGGAAAGCGTGCATCACGAACCAGTATTTACCAGTTTCGAACAGCCAGATCACCACGGAGGTGAAAAACACCATTAGCGCCTCACGGGGGGATCGCAGCGACTCCAGACCCCCGAGAAAACGCAGCAGCAGTCCCGAGACCTGCTGGCGAAATCGTTCCGGCACAATCCTATCCACAAGGGAGACGACAATTCGCTCTGCGCGCTCTGGAAACATGGCTGCCAACAAAAATACCGCCAAGGCGCCGATAAAAGCGCCCGCCCCCCACAGCGCCAAGGTCTGGATATCACCCACAAAACCCGAATCAGCGGTCAGACGAGCCAGTTCAGGAAGGTTGAGAAACACAAAGGCTAACATCACAACCCCATCGTAGACCCGTTCAACAATGATCGTGGCCAGCGATGCTGAAATGGGGACACCCTCGCGACGCTTAAGCACTACCGCTCGCAGCACTTCCCCGGCTCGGGCGGGGTAGACGTTGTTGCCCATATACCCAATGGCGACAATAGGGAACATGGTGCGGGTGGAGATGGGTTTAACTGGTCGCAAAAGGTAATGCCAGCGCCAAGCACGAACCCAGACGCCGAGAAAATAGACACCCACACCCGGAATCAACCAAACATATTGAGCCCCTTGGAGGGCATCCCAAAGATCATTTAAACCCAAACCACGCAGGGCGATGTATAAAAAAAACAGGCTAACAGCAACCCCCACCCAAAACTGCCAACGTTTCATAGCGACCAATTCTACCATGGGGTAAGGTCCAGAGAGTATAATACGCCCCATGACCCGCCGCATCCTGCTGCTCTCGTTGGGTGCAATTATCGTTCTCGCTTCAGCCGGCGTGATCTTCATCCTGCTCACCGCTCCACGAGTAGAGACGGTCTTCCCAGCGCGAGGGGCTGAAGGAGTTCTCCAGGGCACACAGCTCGAGGTCACTTTCTCCCGCCCCATGCGAACCGAAAGTGTGGAATCACGGCTGGAGGTCAGCCCACCTCAAGAAGGCGTTTTCACGTGGCAGGACGAGACCGTGACTTTCAGGGCTAACCAACCCTGGCCCAGCGGAGAAACGATCACTGTCACGCTAAAGTCTGGCGCACAATCGACCCTGGGCACCCCTTTGCTACGCACACAAAGCTGGTCTTTCCACGTCAGCCGGACTTTGCTGGTTTATCTATGGCCATCGGAGGGACATGCCAACATCTACACTCTCGACCAGATCAGCGGGGATACTCGCCAACTTACCCAGCACACCACAGGTGTGGACAGCTACAGTCTCACTCACAACGGATTGAGTATTTACTACAGCGTGAGCGACACGCAAGGAAACAGCCAGATCCTGCATTTAGAAAGGCTTTATGGAGAGACCACCCAGATTCTAGATTGCTTCGAAGCCCTATGCGACAACCCCCATGTCTCCCCAAACGGAGATTATATGGCTTACGAGCGCACACCGTTAGGACCAAGCGGTGAAAGCGAGCGCATCCAGGTTTGGCTGCTTCCATTAGATGGTGGAGAACCACGACCTGCGAGCTCTCAAACCAGCCATTCCCCTGACTGGTCGCCTAGCGGGTTGCTCACTTATTATGA
>JASFVL010000186.1:0-7543 GCA_050049875.1 Anaerolineales bacterium | reverse complement strand
GTATACCTCTTTGAATGGCACTTCTCCCGTAAACTCCAATCCCATCATAATCATGCGTGCTACCCAGAAAAAGAGAATATCATAACCTGTCTCCATCATTGTTGTTGGATAAAAATATTGAAAATCAGGAGTATCTATAGGCCATCCCAAGGTTGAAAAAGGCCACAAACCAGATGAAAACCAAGTGTCTAAAACGTCGGTCTCCTGATGGATATTTTCGCTGTTGCAACTCGAACATTCGTCAGGGTCCAATCGGGCGACTGTAACCTCTTCGCAATCATCACAGTACCAAACTGGGATACGATGGCCCCACCATAATTGGCGACTGATACACCAGTCTTGGATATTCTCCATCCAGTTGTAATATACTTTTGTAAATCGCTCAGGAATAATTTGTATACGACCATCGCGTACTGCCTGCAGAGCGGCATCAGCTAGTGGTTTAATCTCAACAAACCATTGGGTTGAAACCATTGGTTCGATGATCTCGCCTCCCCTTTGAGACCGGGGAACTTTCATGGTGTATGGTTCTTCCTTAATCACGAGTCCAGCGTCACGCATGTCTTGCCATAATCGTTTGCGACCTTCAAAACGACCTAAATTGGCATAGGGGCCACCATTATCATTGATCGTGGCAGATTCGTCTAAAACTGAAATGACGTCTAATCCGTGACGTTCACCAATTTCAAAATCATTGGGATCATGACCAGGAGTTATCTTTAAAGCCCCAGTTCCGAATTCGCGATCCACATACTCATCCGCGATCACCGGAATACGACGTTCGAGGATTGGGACGATAACTTGACGTCCCACGAAGTGTTTATAGCGATTGTCATTTGGATGAACAGCCACAGCTGTATCCCCAAGAATAGTTTCGGGTCGAGTAGTTGCCACGGGGATGAATTCATCCCTGTTCTTCTCGGGATTATCTTGGACCAACCTGTATTTAAAATAATAGAGGGTACCTTTTTCTTCGAAATATTCAACCTCAAGGTCAGAGACCGCGGTCTTTAATCCTGGTGACCAATTTATTAGACGGGGGCCACGATAAATCAATCCCTTTTCATATAGGCGAACGAAAGCATCACGGACTGCAAGTGAGAGACCATCATCAAGGGTAAACCTTTCTCGGCTCCAATCACAAGAGGCTCCCAATCTTCGTATTTGTTGCGTGATAATTCCCCCAAACATTTGTTTCCACTCCCATGTGCGCCGAAGGAAAGCCTCTCGACCGATTTCTTCCCTTGATTTTCCCTCATTTGCTAAAGTTTTTTCTACCTGGAGTTGCGTGGCGATACCAGCATGATCTGTGCCTGGAACCCAAAGGGTAGGTATCCCTTTCATTCTATGATAGCGAATCATCAAGTCTTCCATGGAAACAAACATAGCATGACCTAAATGCAGTTCGCCCGTAACATTTGGTGGTGGAATAGATATTACATAAGGTTTAACATTAGGGTCGAAATCCTGGTTGTTTGGGTCGTTTGAGGGTTTGAAATATCCAGCTTCTTCCCACATATGATAGATACGATCTTCAGTGTCTTTGAATTCGTACGTTTTTGGTAATTTGTTTTGGCTCATAGGTAACTCCGATTGAAATATTTATTATAATGATCAAAGTCTAAGACCAGTTATCCAAAGTAAGTTCACCACGAATGGTTGTTACAGCGCTACCGCCAATATTGACCCTTTGGATATTATCTCGTGGTCCGATAACCTCGACTTGTATTTGTCCCGGTCGTTTCATCCAATGCCCTTGTTCTGCGACAAATGTGGGTTTATTAATGAGACCATAATGCCAAAGATATGCGGCCATCCCTCCTGTAGCTGAACCAGTAACTGGATCTTCAGGCGTGTCAGGCGGCACTCCAAAATGCCTTGAGAAAGTTTCACCAACGGATGTCACCCCTTGAAGGCAGAATATGTGTGGGCTAAAGAAATCCCCCCTAGTTCGCAAATCCGCATATGCATTAATGTTTATTTCTATTCTTCTCAATACATCCAAACCCTGAACCGGAATCATCAATTGTGGAGTACCTGTACTAACAGTTTGGATGTAGTTATTTTGTAAAAGATCACCCACAGAAAGTCCGAAAATTGGCATTACTTCTTCAGGATCATATATAGAAAGAAACTTGGGAGTCTGTTGACGCATGGTATATACGCGGGGTTCCCCTTCCCGTGAATGGATATCTACTTGAATGATGCCAACACGCATCTCAAGTTTGATAGATGAAAGGGTATCAATAAGCTTTACCCTTCCCGTATCCACAAGTGCGTGCGCAGTTGCGATGGTTGGGTGGCCGGCAAGAGGGATTTCTTCTGCGGGGGTAAAATATCGGACAGCAAAATCTGCAATATCGGAATGACGCACAAATGCGGTCTCGGACAGGTTCATTTCCTTTGCGATTGCCAACAACTTATCTTCTTCAATATTGTCAGTCTCGAATAGAACCGCGCATGGGTTTCCATACAAAGGTTGGTCTGTGAATGCATCAACTTGAAGGAATTGGTGAATTCTCATGTCGTGTTTTGATTATTGTTATGAAGAGGATTTCTAGTTCATGGATTGATGGCGATTCTGATCGGGCTGTCAGAGGAAATCTGACTTAGAGCAGGATCGAGAGAATCAGCAATATCAATCTTTGTTGCCCTAGTAATACTGGAAATATCTGCTTTTGCGGCTATTAGTGCTGTATAAATTTTTTGGTCTTGGGTTGCCAATTGTAACCGTTTTATCTCGGAACTCAAAGAAACACCATTTTCGGATTTGTACCTCCTCACAGTAGTCGCTATATCGACGAGAATGTCTCCAAATCTTTCAGAAAATTCGTCTTTTAATGCTTCATCTGGTTTTGGCCATGATGAAATATGGATAGATTGTTTGTACTCGGTGGTTGACCCTTCATCGTTATTTTGTTGGAATATGTCCCTCATCTTATAGACTTGGAGGTATATTTCCTCGGTAATATGTGGCAAAATCGGAGCGAATAACTTGATTAATGCCAGCTGAGTGTAGAAAAGTGCAAATAAGGCGCCTTCTCGGAGAGGTTCATTTTTTCCGTATAAACGTTGTTTTATCATCTCCAAATAATTATTAGCGAAATTCCAGAAGAATATTTCAATTTCATTCTTTGCACTCGCATATTGAAATTTAGAAAATAAACTGGTAACTTTTCCAATCAAAGTTTGGGTGTAGGATAGGATCCAGGCATCTGCAGAGGAAAATTGTGGGAGTTTGGAGGGAGCTCGATATCCTTCGAGAAATTGAGTGCTAAATCGAGCCACGTTCCACATTTTTGTGATCAGTTTATTGCCTAAGCGAATCTTATTTTCACTAATAATCGCATCTTTTCCTAACCCGGTACTAGCAGACCAATAACGTACTGCATCAGCTGAGTAAGTCTCAATCATTTCAAGTGGAGGTAAGGCTCCACCCCCCCTGCTTTTACTTATCTTTCCCATCCCATCACCCGCGATTCCCCAACCCGATATGAGGGCATTATTCCAAGGAATCTTGTTGAAATGGTAATGTGATTTAACGATTGTGTAGAATGCCCACGTACGGATTATCTCGTGAGCTTGAGGACGGAGCGACATTGGAAATACCCGTTTGTACAGAGCAGGATTTGATAACCACTGACCTACGATTTGAGGAGACAAGGATGAGGTTGCCCAAGTATCCATAATGTCCGTTTCGGGGGTGAATGAATTATTACCGCAAGAATTGCATCCTTTGTTAGGCAGTTCATTTCTAGGGTCAACGGGAAGTTGGTCTTCATCAGCAAATATTGGCTCTTTGCATTCATCACAATACCAGATTGGGAAGGGAACACCATAAAATCGTTGACGGGAAATGCACCAATCCCACTTAAGGTTATCAACCCAAGCTTGATATCGATTGAGCATATGAGGTGGATACCAAGCAATCTCTTCCCCCAGAGTTTTCAGTTTCTCTTTGAAATCTAATATGCGAACGAACCACTGCTTGGTTACAATATATTCCACAGGCGTATCACAGCGTTCGTGCACACGAATTGATTGGGTGGTAATACGACAATCCTTTAAAAAACCCTTTTCCTCGAGAGAATATTTAACCTTTTCACGAGCACTGTTAATATCTATTCCTGCGAAATCACCCGCATTTGTGGTCAAACATCCATTTTGATCGATGGTTTCGATTAAGGGTAAATTGTACTTGTACCACCAAGAGACATCGGTCGCATCACCGAATGTACAACACATCACTGCTCCTGTGCCTATATCGGGATCCGCTTCTGAGTCAGCCATTATGGGAACTACCCTATTATATAGGGGGACGCGAACTTTTTTTCCAACCAGGTCTATGTAACGCTCATCCCTAGGGTGCACAAAAACTGCCACACATGCAGGGAGCAGTTCTGGACGTGTTGTAGCGATTAAAAATGCTTCTTCTTTTTTTGTGGAAGTTTCAGATGGTGGTGAAATCAATTGAAATTCAAGCGTAATAAACTCGCTGTTACGTTGCATTTCATCCAGTTCTGCTTGGGCAATAGCAGTTCTGCATTCTGGGCACCATAAAGTTGGGGCTTCCTTCTGATAAACGAAATCCTTCTCGTGTAGATCGAGAAAAGATCGTTGAGATATTCTTTGGGACATCTCGTCAATTGTGCGATAGGTGTATCGCCAGTCGATAGAAATTCCTAAGCGCTGCCACAAATTTTGGTATTCTTTTTCAGCTTCTATGCTTACAGTTCGGCATTGCTTGATGAATTCATCACGATTAAGTTCCATGGCTTGAACACCTAATCGCTGTTCGACCAGTCGCTCGGTTGGTATTCCGTTATCATCATAACCCATAGGATAAAAAACGTTGTGACCATTCATGCGCCAGAACCGAGCGATGAAATCAGGGTGGCTATATGAAAAAACGTGCCCTAAGTGTAAATGACCTGAGACTGTTGGTGGGGGCGTGTCAATTGAATATATTGGGGTATCAGCATCGGGATTAAAATGATATGTTCCTATATCTTTCCAATTGCTTTGAAGTTGGATTTCAATATTTTGAGGTTTGTATTTTTTAGGGAGAACCATCTTTACACCTCTGAATGAGAGTTTAAAGGGGTTAAAGGGAATTTCTATCGATTTCCAAATGGTTTGTAAGTGGAGATTAATACAATCCACCTTTTTGTGCTTAATAAAGACCAATATCTACCTTATTTCTTGAACAAAAAAACCTTTCGTCCATAAGAGGACGAAAGGTTATCCTTCCGCGGTACCACCTCACTTCGCCCAGAATATCACATCAGGCGCTCTCAATCCCCGACGGGCAGTAATAACCGATCAGGGTTTCGCTATAACGGGCTTTCCCGTGCTGGTCTAATCACATTTATGTTTTCTTCAGCATACATTCCGGGCGACATTCAGCAGGGGAAGGCTTAGGACGGTTTTCAGCCTGTGACCAATCCTTCTCTGGCAGCTTCACATCCGCTTACTCCTCCCGGATGGAGGTATTTATATTTGCACGAAAGCAATCGGCAAAATTTAGGTTGTCGAGGATTATACACATTTTTACCTGAGCCGTCAATAAACGTGTGTACTCAAATGTTGTCAAAGGGAATTAAGTGGGGTGTGTTTTTGGGCGGCTCAGCCGCCCAAAAACACACCCCACGTTCTTTTTCATGACAAGTCTCGCGTGCACACCAATAAGCTATGAGATTGGCTAAGGGTGTCGCAATTGGGTGGTTTATCATCGCATTAAGGAAATTTGGATATGATGTATATAATCGAAATAAGATACGTAAGTTTTTGAAGTAGCATTGTCAAAAACAAGGGACTATACTTATTAGATTTTTGCTATCTTTTAACGCAGAATTTTTAACTCTTTCAGCAGATATGCATATTATGTAAAGATTTCTTGACTTTATAGGCTTATTTATGCTATCCTTCGCGAATATATTCACATATTTAAAACAATCAAGGTATCGAACGAATTATCTTAGGTGGTTATTGAGGTATTTCATGATCCAAAGGGAAAGAGTCGCAGAAAACGTGTATTCTTTTCAAAGCGAATCCTATGCTCAGGTGACAGCAGGGGCGGTTATTGGTCAAGATTGGGCAATCGTGATTGATACATTGGCTTATCCAGAGGAAACCTTAGCTATCCGTGATTTTATCGAACAAGAATTAAAAGTTCCGGTTCGCTATGTGATCAATACTCACTCTCATGCTGATCATAGTTGGGGAAATTGTTTTTTCCCCGGAGCGCTTGTTTTATCAAGCCATCTATGTCGGGAGTTGTTGGAGAAACAAGGCGTACCTGCTTTAGAATCTTTAAGGAAGCAGAATTCTTCGTTTCGGAATTCTCAAATTGTGCTCCCCCATGTGACCTTTAAAGAGGGCAGTTTGAGTTTGCGGGTTCAGAAGAAAACTTTGACAATGATACCATTACCTGGGCATAGTCCAGATGGCACGGGGATTTTAATTGAGGAGGATCGCGTTTTATACTCAGGTGATGTATTTATGCCTTTGCCCTATATCGTTGATGGTGATATTGATGTCATGATCGCATCATTAAAAAAGATTGGCAAAATGGGTTTGGAGAATATCATTCAAGGTCATGGGGATATTGTTCTTCGTGGTGAGATTGAAGGAGCCGTGAAGGACAACCTCGCTTATCTTTCTGCGATTCGGAAAGCAGTTCGCCGGTCAGCTCGACGTAAGTATCCTGGAGACCTGTTGGTAACATTTGATGTAGAATCTTGCGGTAAGAGCCGAGTACTTATTGGGGGTTTAGCTGAAGAGCTCCATCAAAGAAATCTCCAAGCGTTGTACAAACATTTTTATGAGGAAGAACCTCAATTATCTGAAAGTGAAGACGATAAATATTATTAAAAATGTACCACATAAGGTGAAAGATTTAGGGATTTGGGTAGTTGCAGTACAAAATCCACATAATCTTCACTATTCTGTATTCCCTGAGAATAATGCATCATTATTGATCTAGAATTTGGATCGGTATTTTTTGAACGCTGTTATTAATAATTTTGTATCCTTGACAATCCCAGACTTTATCAATCCGGTACCAGATGAGATAAAATGCTTCCGGATAATAAGCTTCAGCAAGATCAATTTGTGAGGGGTACGGAGGACCGTTGGGGTGGGAGTGATAAATAGCTAAAAGATTTAATTCGCGTTTTTCAATTTCTTGGAAAACCATCAATTGTTCTTCTGGATCCATTCGGTAGCGAATCGGGCTGCGAAGGATGTTTGACATAGCAAAGACAACTGAGCTTGTATAGTTTCTACCCGCAACTAGTCCGCAAGCCTCCTCAGGAGCCCTCTTATCAACATCTCGCTTCATCTGAATCCAATGGGATTTTTTAATAATTAACTTTTCTACCATATTAAAGATTATCTGTTTTGTTGAGTACGTGTAGGCAGGAAATGGCTAGTTTTAAATTCCAGTTACACACGAATATCGATAAAAGCATTCTTTCTGGATTAATTCAACAAAAGTGCGATAATCCATAATGTCAATAAAATCAATGTGGGCTCAGCTATG
>JASFVL010000185.1:0-7580 GCA_050049875.1 Anaerolineales bacterium | reverse complement strand
CTTGTGCTTCCCAAGGTGCTCCGAGCATGTGGAAGTTGAAAGGCATGTGGAGCTCATCTAAATCACGACCATAATAGCTAACCCACTCTTCCCAATCATAAATGTGAATTTCACCAATTGCCATGCGGGGCTGATTACGGCTGTATTCGTCGAGTAGCATACGAAATTCACGATAAATTTGGTGGTTGTCCGGATGACCTTTGTCATAGATATGGTATTGAGTATCATATTCACCTAAGGGTCGGTGTATGGATTGAGCGATACCAGAACTTGTGGGATTATCACGTTTATCAGGATCTTTCATGATGTAATGTGCCACGTCCACTCGGAAGCCATCCACACCACGATCCAACCAAAAACGCACCACATTAAACATGGCGTTTTTGACTTCTGGGTTGCGCCAATTGAGATCAGGTTGTTCTTTGAGGAATGAGTGCAAATAATATTGACCAGTATGTTCATCCCACTCCCATGCAGAACCTCCAAAGACGCTTAACCAATTATTTGGTGGGCCCATTTCTTGGTGCTCTCCCTTGTTTGAGACTGAGATGGGCTTAGGGTTGGCCCAGATATACCAATCCCTTTTAGGGTTGTCCTGTGAAGAGCGGGATTCTTGAAACCAGGGATGCTGATCTGAAGTGTGGTTTGGTACAAGGTCAATGATGATTTTTATCCCGCGCTGGTGGGCTTCAGCCAACAAAAGTTCGAAAGTCGAGAGATCACCAAAAAGTGGATCTACATCGGTGTAGTTAGAAACGTCATAACCAAAATCTTTCATTGGGGAAGGATAGAAGGGAGAGAGCCAGATGGCATCTACCCCGAGGATCTCGCTGAGATAATCCAACTTCGAGATAATCCCACGCAGATCCCCCACACCATTTGCATTAGTATCTTTAAAACTACGCGGGTAAATTTGATAGATTACGCCAGTCTGCCACCAAAGATGTTTTTGTTTCAACATATGTCCATCCAATATATTGTTAACTGCTCAGAAAAATGCCTTCAGGGAGTCAATTTCCACAGCAATACAGTTTGATCAGCAGAACCTGAGGCGAACCACTTGCCATCAGGAGAGAAGGTGATACTCAGTACTCCTTTGTTGTGTTGGTTCAGGGTGGTTAGAAGTTGCTTTGTGTCTAATTTCCATATTTTAATGGTGCTGTCACCTGAACCAGAGGCTAGTAACTTGCTATCAGGAGAGAAGGCCAAGGTTTGTACCGCGCCTTCATGACCTACTAAGGTGCCTAGATTTTCACCATTGTCTACATCCCAGAGCTCCACTGTGGTATCCGTCGACGAAGAAGCCAGTGTGGCACCATCAGGAGAATAAGCTACATCGTACACCCAATTGGCATGGGTGCCAAAGAAGGGCATAAGATCTCCATCGGCGTTATGCACGCGTACAGAGTAGTCGATACCACCAGAGGCAAGGAATCGATCATCTGGGGAGGAAGCGATGCTGAGAATTCCTCCAGTGTGCCCATCGGATAGTTCTTTTATCAATTCGCCGTTGTTGACATCCCAATATCGTATCGTATTATCCAAAGAGGCAGTGATGATTGTGTAACCATCTTTTAGGAAGAGAACCTTGTTAATGGAGGCTGTATGCGCTTTGATGTCATGGACTAGGTTTCCCTCTGGAATGGTCCATATTTTCAAGCGTTGGTCAAAAGAGACCGAAGCCAATAAGGAACCATCTGGTGAGAATGCCACACCCCGGATGGCTTCATTGTTACCTTCTAATGTGTTTATCAAAGTTCCATCGCTGATGTTCCACAAGCGGATCGTTTTATCGAAGGAACCTGATGCCAATATCTGGCTGTCTGGTGAAAAGACCACACTACGGACCGCATCTTGGTGACCCTCTAGGACACTGATAGGTTGAAAGGTTGTGCTAGATGCTGTAGTTATTAAAAACATCCCACCGAGGATAAATATCAGTGCGATTGAGGTAATTATCAGGCGATTACGACTCTTACTTTTTTGTTGCCAGCGGGTTTCTCGTTTCCGACCGGCGAATAAGACACCAACTCCAATAATACCGATCAAACTGTGTAGAAATATCCGGGATAGTCTTGGGTCATCAACAATCACTGCACGGACGAGGAGTATCAAACCCAGAGCTGTCTGGACTTCAAGGGTACGTTGAAAAATGGTGATTAACCGACGGTCAAGATCTTGATCGCGCGCATTTGTCATGATTTTGATAATCAGATTAATGAGGGCGATAATACCCGCTAACAATACTACCCAACGAACCCATTGATGTGCTATTACCAATATTTGCATAATTGTCCTTTCGATGTTTCTCAGTAAGATTCTTGCCTGTTCAAACGTCGATAATACAGATCACCAAAGCTCAAAATGGAAGGTATTATGAACCCAGATCATCGTAAATTAACCAAATTTATTCATACACTTGTCTTTGGATTGTTTGGCTTGCTGACTGCTTGTTCGCCCTTATTTGGCATATCTTCTCCAGAGGTAAATGTCCCTCAAGAAGTTGCGCCGAATAAAAATAAGACACCGTCGAAAGATGAGGAAAATAGATCTGCGACGATCGAAGCGGAAATCTTGGCGCAGCGAAGCCCTGAAGTTCCCAAGCTACCTTTTCCTGACAACCCTGACCCGGATCAGTGTGGGATTCCGATTGAATGGGGAGAGGATGGTAAAGCGTGGCTCAATGGATATTATGAAAGTGACCTCATTCAACCCATTGTTTTCTTGTATGACAGTCATCTGCGTTTAAACATCAAGGCAAAAGCACCTCACGGAAGCGAAGTCCGGGTGATCCTCTACCAGTCGAACCCAGTACTTGATTACTATATGGTGCAGGTCGTCGGCGAACAAGGTCCGGATAGCCAAGGATGGGTGCCAGCACCTTTACTCTCCTTTGAGCCAATCGAGAATTAAAGGCGGGTATTAAAGTTCTGGATGAAACGATAAGGATATCCTGGTTCGACCATGCTTACTTCATTGAGCTTGGTTATTTCTTCGGCGCTTAGGCTAAGCTCAACAGCGCCCAAATTATCATTTAGTTGGTCCATTGTGCGCACACCGATGATAACTGAATCAACAGCGGGTTGAGCCAACAGCCAGGCGATAGCGATTTGTGAATGGGATATTCCTCCGTGAGTTTCAGCTATCTCGTCCATGGCTGCTAAGATGAGCCAATTCCTTTCTTTGGCCCGGCGATGCCAAGCCTCTTCGCTATCCGCAGGTGTTGTGGCGAGGCGCCCTTCTGAAGGCTTTTCGGGAGGAGAGTCACGTTGGTATTTTCCAGCCAAAAATCCACCTCCCAGCGGACCCCACGGCGTGATCCCAACACCTTCTTTGAGACATAGATCAGTGAACTCGTGCTCGATATCGCGCACCACCAGACTATATTGATACTGCGCGGCGATGAAACGCGCCCATCCGTTTGTATCGCTTACCCCAAGCGCTTTCATCAATTGCCAAGCCTTGAAGTTGGAAACGCCGATATAGCGCACCTTTCCGGCAGTCACCAGGTCATTGAAGGCGCGCAGCGATTCCTCGATGGGGGTAGCTGAGTCCCAGCAGTGCATATAGAGTAAATCGATGGTATCAACCTGTAGGCGGCGTAAACTACCTTCAACGCCGTTAATGATGTGGTAGCGTGATAAACCTTGATCATTAGGACCTTCGCCCATGGAAAATCGCACCTTCGTAGCTAAAACCACCTGATCGCGCTGACCTTTTATCGCCTCACCCACAATTTCCTCTGAGCGTCCATCAGCGTAGACATTGGCGGTATCGATGTGGTTTCCTCCAGCAAAGAGAAATCGGTGGATGATGTCTTTCGCTTCAGCAGGTGGCGTACTGCGTTCGCTCTTCTCACCGAAGATCATCGTTCCTAGGGCTAGTTCGGAGACTAGCATCCCACTATTACCGAGTTTTCGATATTTCATTCATTTACTCCTTATTGTCCTTCCAAAGTAAAAAATATTCAAGTTGAGTTCCATTTTATAGGTCGCTTTGTTAATATATTCCATTGGAAAATCCACAATTTAACCAGCGTCGAGCATCTTGGAGTGGCCATTTGATTCTCATCAAATGGGTTTTCAATGATTTCCCAGCCTGTCTCAGTTGAAAGATTGTTCTTTAATTCTACAGTCATCGTTGTTTGGATTGCGCTGGAAAGGATGTGCAAAGATTCCCGGGGATAGTTCCCTCAGTTATGTTTTTAGATTGTGAGCTTGGTATATTTCTTGTGAATTTAAGTCTTTTGTGACTTGATAAGTGATTTATATAGGAAATTTTTCAACGATTGTAGAGCTTCGGTCGTCGTGTTCGCAAAACGGGTTCTTGTTCTCTCTCACGCAGGATCGCTGTCAAATCAACATCCGCGGTTAGGATCTCCTCCTTATCCGATGAAGCTTCAGCTACCACCTCCCCGCGTGGGTTAACCACCTTACTCAGCCCACAGTAGGTAACCTCCTCTTCTGTACCCACTCGGTTTACGGCTACGACCCAGAGTTGGTTGTCTTGGGCACGTGCCCGTGTGCGTAGGTTGAGAAGGTATTCGTAGTTAACTGGGACGGCGGAGGGGATGAAGATAATTTCTGCGCCCCCCACGGCTAGACAGCTGAAGACTTCCGGGAAGGCGTGATCGAAACAGGTTGCGGTTCCAATTCGAACGCCTCCTAGATCAAATACGGGAAGATCATCTCCAGCTCGGAAATAGCGATTTTCATTCGGGTAAAGGTGGGTTTTACGATAGCGTCCGATGAGTTCCCCGCGATGATCCAGGACAAAGGTCGTATCGTAAAGGACACCAGCCTGCTTTGGGTCTGCTTCGGGAATGTTCCCCAAGATTGTCATTCCATTATCGCGCGCAATCTCGCCCAAAGCATCTGTTGTGGCTCCTGGGATGGTTTCAGCCAGATGGAAGAAGTTGCTACCGATCAGGTCATGATGATACCCAGAGTTGAAAAACTCCGGCAAACATGTGACATCAACACCCTCTGGGATAGATTTTAACCACCTAATGGCATGGGCAAGATTGTGCTCTTTATCGTTGGGGCGGCAATCGATCTGTACTAAGCCTACTCGAAGCTTAGTTTTTGACATTACCCTTTCACTGCTCCGGCAGTCAGACCTGCAATAATGCGGCGCTGGAAAATGAGCACCAGGATAATTAACGGGATGGTGACTAACACAGCCGCCGCCATGATTTCACCAAATGGCTCCTGGCGGGAGATCTCGCCAGTGAACAGCGCTATCGCAACAGGTACGGTGCGGGCATCAATCTCGATAGAGGTAAAGGTCAAGGCGAAAAGATACTC
The DNA here is from genome assembly GCA_050049875.1 of Anaerolineales bacterium. Lineage (GTDB taxonomy): Bacteria > Chloroflexota > Anaerolineae > Anaerolineales > UBA11858 > JASFVL01. The sequence goes on along the minus strand of JASFVL010000185.1, from coordinate 2,274 downwards.
ATTCCAGGCGTTTATGAAAGCCAGTAACCCAGTTGTGACCAGAGCTGGGGCGGTTAGAGGAAGAAGGATCATGCGGAATGTTTGGAAGGGGGTGGCCCCGTCCACTTCAGCTGACTGCATGATCTCAGATGGAAGCCCTTGGAAGAAGGCGGTCAGCACCCAGGCGGTAAATGGGAGCGTGAAGAGCATATAAGAGAGAATCATGCTGGGTATGGCTGGGATCCCGAGGACGCGGATCACTGCATAAAGACCCGTCAGTACAGCTACCTGAGGGAACATGGTCATCGCCAGGATTACATACAAAGAAGGAGTTTTGCCTCGAAATCGCAATTTTCCCAATGCAAAGGCACCAAAGGAACCGATCACCAAGGATAAGGCAGTGGTTGTTACGGCAACAATGACACTATTTTTTAACCCAGTGAGGAATTTCTCATTGCGGAGGACAGCTATATAATTCTGCCAAGTAGGCGCAAACTCCATAGTGTTTTGATCGCGTGGGATAAATGTGGCAGGAGTCATCTGAAGTTGGTTTTCTGTTTTCAGGGATGAGTTAATCGCCCAGTAAAACGGGAAGAGCATGTACCCAGCAATGACGATGATCATGAGCCAAAACAGGATTCGACCGACGATGTAGGTTGCTTGATTATTCATTCTTGTTCAACTCCTAGCAGGCGAATATACAGAATCGCGAAGACGGAAATCAAGGCGAAGATAAAAACGCTACTGGCGGATGAGTATCCCATGGTTTGGTTATCGATCAGATTGTAATAGGCGAAGCTAGCCATGGAGAAACGTGTGTTCGAAAGCACGATTTGGAACAGGTCGAAGACGCGGACTGCATCCAGGGTGCGAAACACCAGCGCGACCGCCAATGTGGGGCGCAGCATGGGTAAGGTGATGGAGAAAAACTGACGGAATTTGCTCGCTCCATCGACATCAGCTGCTTCGTAGAGTTCTTTCGAAATGAGTTGTAATCCCGCTAGCAGCAACAAAGCCATAAAGGGGACCGTCTTCCATACATCTATCGCGATCATGGCGGGTAGTTGCCAAGACTTGTCTACGAGGAAAGGGATTTGCCCGTTTCCAAGACCCAGTTTCTGAAAGACCACGTTAAAAAGACCGGTTCTGGTAGAGTTAAACATCCATTCCCACATCCTAGAGGATACCGCTGTGGGTATAGCCCAGGGAACCAGCATGATGGTGCGCATGGTTCCCCGACCAGGGAATTTTGTATTCACCACCATGGCAACCCCAAGACCTAATACGGTTTCAAAAATTACAGTTATGACAGTAAAAACCAACGTATCCCAGACAGCTTGTAGAAATTCATCGTCCGTGGCGCCAATGACGTACCGGTTACTAAGGAAATTAAATTGTGTCATCTCTCGATAACGCACAGGCTCCCTAGGCAAGATGTTGATGGCCCTCTCGTAAACAGTTTCTCCGGTTTCGGGATCTACTTGGGGTTGGCCCGTATCTTCGTCAATGACTGGGGGCAACTCTTTGATGGTCATGCTGAGCAAATTTTTGTAGTTATCCAGCCCGATGAATTCTACCGGTTGAGCGCTTGCAAACCTGCGATTGGTAAGACTGTTATAAAATACTGATCCCAGGGGGTAGATTGCGATGGCTATCAATATGACGAAGGTGGGGATGAGCAAGAGGTAAGCTAAACGCTCTTCTCGTTTTTGTAATTCAGTGAGTGATTTTTTGTTTGCCATTGTTTTCACTCCTGGTCAAATCACGTGAAGATAAGGGTTCAGGTCGAGGGGTATGCCCCTCGACCTGATTACTTTTCGATGTTTGGAGATGTATTTTTTAGGGTACACCGACCTCAAAACCAAGCAGGTCGACCAAGTCCAATTCCATCTCCTCGAAAGCCGTCAGCGCATCCGTATCGCCGGTGAGCACGGAGTGCACGCCTTCAAAAAAGATCCTGGAGGTCTCGGCGTAGTCCGGAGCGGTGGCGGTGGATGGGCGGGCGACAGCGTTGATGAAGACATCGTATAGGCTGCCGAAGAAGGGGGTGGCTGTCAACACATCATCATCTTGGTACAGGCTCATGATGGTGGGGTTGAAGCTACCTTCGATAGCGCGGGTCTTCTGTTCGTCATAAGAAGCCATGAAGAGCGCTAGGTCAGCAGCCACTTCGGGGTTTTCGCTGTACTTGGAGACGGCCAACTGCCAGCCGCCCAATGTGGCGGAGCCATGACCGGCTGCGCCAGCGGGTAGGGGTGATACGTCGAAGAGGCCCTGAATGGGGCTGTCTTCGGC
>JASFVL010000014.1:0-29310 GCA_050049875.1 Anaerolineales bacterium | reverse complement strand
TGCCAACCATGCTGAGATTGTGATGGTTCCACGCAACCTAGTAGTGAAGGTGCCAAGTGGTTGTGACATGCGAGACGCTGCATCGGTGACGATGGGCAGTATCGCTTTACAGGGGGTGCGTCGTGCAGATCCAAAATTAGGAGAGGTTGTAGCTGTCATTGGACTAGGCTTATTAGGGCAAATCACAGTCCAGTTACTCAAAGCCGCAGGTTGCCGGGTGATCGGCTTCGACCTAGAGTCATGCAGGGTAGAATTGGCCATTCAATCAGGCCTTGATTACGGTTTTATTTCTAACGAGGTAAACATAAATAACGAAGTGCGCCATTTGACTGAGGATCATGGCGTGGATATCACCATCATCACAGCTTCATCAGAGAGCGACACCATCGTACAGGATGCGATGGAGATAACTCGAAAGAAAGGACGTGTGGTAGTTGGCGCTGTAGGGTTAGGTCTAAAACGATCACCATTCTATGAGAAGGAGATTGATTTTTTGATCTCCTGTTCCTACGGGCCGGGGCGCTATGACGAAAAGTATGAAAAAAGGGGGTTGGATTATCCTTATGCCTACGTGCGTTGGACTGAAAACCGTAATATGCAAGCTTATTTGCAGATGCTGGCCAATGGCAAAGTTGACATCAAAGCCGTCATAGAGCGAGAATATGTTATTGCCGAGGCAGAAAAGGCCTACGAGATATTGAAAACCGCTGAGGATAAACCCCTCGGAGTTCTTCTCTCTTACGGACACGAAGAGCGAAATCAGGTAGATAAGTTAATAAAGAAGATCTCGCTTAAACCTTTCAAACCCTCCGGCAAGATCAATGTGGCCCTAGTAGGAGCTGGTGGGTTTGCAAAAGGAATGCACTTGCCAAATTTGAAAAAACTTACCGATTTGTACTATCTACGAGCGATCGTTAGTGGTACGGGCAGTAATGCCAAGGCCACCGCAAAGCAATTCGGAGCTGACTATGCTACCTCCGACTACGATGAGGTATTGGAAGATGAGACGGTAGACATGGTGATGATTTGTACGCGGCACAACTTACACGCAACAATGGCGATCAAAGCCGCGCGGTCAGAAAAAGCAATCTTCCTGGAGAAGCCGATGGCCTTGAATCAAGACGAGTTGGATGATTTAGTGAACGTCTTGGAAGAGACTCGGGTGCCTTTCATGGTCGGCTTCAACCGACGTTTCTCACCAGCTGCGCGAAGGGCAAAGGAAATTCTAGAAGGGCACCAGACCCCATTGATGATCATATATCGTGTAAACGCCGGGTATTTACCTCTAAATCACTGGACACAAACCGAGGAGGGTGGGGGGCGGTTTATCGGCGAGGCCTGTCATATGTTCGATTTGTTTCAATACCTGGTAAATCCGGCCAAGGTAGTGAAGGTTTCCAGCTCCGCGATTGATCCCCAGGTGGAGCACATCTTGCCGACGGACAACGTAACAGCGACAGTTTGTTATGACAATGGCTCAATGGCTACACTTATCTACACTTCCTTGGGGGCAAAGGATTTCCCTAAGGAGTACGTGGAAATCTACGCTGATAACAAAACGCTTGTGATTGACGACTATCGAGCATTGCGTGTGTACGGTGCTTCAGGTAAAGGATGGGAATCGCGAGGACAGGATAAAGGTCACCTTCAAGAACTAATAGCGATGGCTGGTTGTGTGCGCGGAGAAAACATATCAGGAATGGATATAGAATCCTTATATGAAACCACTCATGTAACTTTTTTGGCAGCCATAGAGCGTGACGAATGACAATGTTTGATTTAACACGCAGATTCGTCCCCGAAAAGATACAAACGCCCATCAAACGCTATTTATATCCTCTTATTCCCCTGAGGTGGCGAATGGGGAGGAAATACTGGGAGTTGAAAAAGTTTCTCAAAGAAGCCCAATGGTGGGATCGAGAACGCATCGAAGCTTGGCAACTTAATAAACTTAAGAGTATCGTCAAGTATGCTTATAAAAATGTGCCTGGATACCATCTTCTCTATCGTGATGCGGGCGTTGCGCCAGATGACATCACTGCTATAGATAAAGTTAAAATACTCCCCTTCATAACGAAGGAATTACTTAGGGAAAACCTGGAAGATTTTACAGCAAAAAACATACCTTCCAGGAAGCTTAAATTTGTGACGACAGGAGGTTCCACGGGAACACCATTCGGTTTCTACCAAACTGAAGTAAATAGATGGGTAGAGAATGCGTTTATGCACCATGGTTGGGAGCAGGTCGGGTGGCAACTCGAGGACACGTCGATAGTACTCCGGGGTTCTTTTACAGGCACGGAGGATCACTTCTGGGATTATGACAAAGCCAATCGAAAAATCCATCTATCGATATATCATCTAGATAATCGCATGTATAGTGAGTACGTTGGCAAGATTGAGGAGTTCAAACCCCAGCACTTGCAAGCATATCCTTCTGCTGTCACAATTTTAGCTGATCTCATACTTGAACATGGAGACGTTGGTCACATTAATTTCAAAACTACATTGTTGGGATCAGAAAATATTTATGAATGGCAAAAGGAAAAACTCAGAAAAGCGTTTCCTGAGGCAAAATTGTTTGGCTGGTACGGACAATCCGAGCAAGTTATTCTGGCACCAATGTGTGAGTATTTAGATAGCTATCATTTGTGGCCATTTTACGGGTTAACAGAAATACTAAATGAGGCTGGAGACGATGTGGGATTGGGAACCGTTGGAGAGCTGGTTGGTACTTCTTTCTGGAATTATGGAACCCCATTTATTCGGTATCGGACAAATGATTTGGCTTTAAAGGGGAAACGCCGCTGTGACGAATGTGGTCGAAAATTTCAGCTACTGGATAATATCGAAGGCAGGATGCAAGATTATGTGGTAACAAGTGATGAAAGATACATTACCCTGACTGGGTTGATTTTTGCCCAACACTTTCACGCATTTGGAGTAATAAAAAACATGCAACTCTACCAAGATAAAAAAGGACAAGTAACAGTAAGAGTAATACCTGCAGAAGGATTTTCTAAGTCTGATGCTTTCGAGATTAAAGAGAAGATAGAAACAGCTGTCAATGGTAAGTTGAAAGTCCAAGTAAAGCTCGTTGATCGTATCAACAGAACTCAGCGCGGTAAGTATAGGTTTTTAGAACAGAAATTAAACATTCGTTATGAGGACAAAAATTAATAAATTTTTACGCGAAGCCAGGGATTATCAATTGGCTGCAGCCGGTGACGTTTTCTTAAAAACTAATTCTAATACAAAACCTTTCTCGGATAGCATCCAAAAGTGTTTTAATAAAGCAGAGGTGCAGTTGGTAAATTTAGAAACTGCTTTGACCGATTATTATTACCCCAAAAAGAAAGCTTTCCCTATTCAAGCTAATCCAAATATGGTCACAAGATTAAATGATATAGGTCATAGAGTAATCGCCAATCTCGCAAACAACCACACATTAGATTGCGGACAAGTAGGACTGCAGGATACTGTAAGGAATCTCGAACGATTAAATATCTGCCATGTAGGAGTTGTGGTGAATTCCCTACCACAAGATCCAACTTTCATAGAATTGAGCAGTGGCAAGTTAGGAATAATTGGTTATACAATAGGAAACCAAATTATCAATGGTATAGGTGTTGCCACAATTGATGAGGTTCAAATAATACAAGACATTCATAGAGTCAAAAAAATGGGAGCGGATTGGATACTTGTTAACCTACATTGGGGGGTTGAGTATACGGCTTTCCCTTCCCCATCCCAACAGCGTTTAGCTAGGGAAATCATTGATGCTGGTGCAGATATCATCTTGGGCTCTCATCCCCATATGATACAAGGTATAGAGCACTACAAACAAGGAATCGTTTTTTATTCTTTGGGGAATTTAAATTTTTATACGCCTTTTGACGAAGGTTACCCAAAAACGAAGTGGGGCATGATTGTTTTAATCAATTTTGGAAACATAGGAATTTCCTATGAAATTGTACCTACCTGGACGAACTCGAATTACCAACCAGAGCTAATGCCAGACTCTAAGGTATCTGATTTCAAGCATTACCTTGAACAAATATCAATCAAGTTAATTGATAGAATACCTCACCTGTTTTGGCTTGATCACGCTTCAGTGCCTTATTTTCAGTCCAATTTCAGAGGATTTAAAACCAGAATAGAGAACTATGGATTATCGCATGCAGTGGCAATGTTTAAATGGTTATTTCGACCATCCACATATCTCTTCTGCTTGGGTTTGTTAATGAGAGCTGTGAGATCAATTGTAGGCAAAATTAGGTAGGATTGTGCAACAAATCGAGATTTTATGGCGTAAATGGGTAGAATCACCCACAGCACGCAATATATCTAAAGTTTATGTGGGGGATGTAGTTTCCAAAATCCTCAGTGCAGGAGTCATGCTTATTTTAATAAGGGGGATGACTAAACTCGACTACGCATCGTATGTTGCTTTCACCAGTATTGCTGTTTTATCAGCCTCATTGATAGGGAATGGGATCAACAATGCGTTAGTGCGTTTTTCAGCGGAACATATATCTCGGACAGGGGAGAAACCATTTTCACTTTACTTACTTTCCTTGGGGTTTGAACTAACTATCTTCTTGATTGTACTTTTATTTATGCTTGTCTTCCCCAAACAGATCGCAACTTTATTTCTTGGCAAACCAGATTTCGCAAACATAATACCAATCGGTGCTCTATTCGGACTGGGGCGTCTTTTGCTTGCAATCGGGATGAGTATATTACAAACTGAAGAACGATTCAATCAATATATTTGGTCTTTATGGTTAAAGAATGGGTTAACTCTATTGGTTGTAGTAGCTTTATGGTTTTCCCAGTCTTTGAACTTTCGACTGGTAGCATGGGGTTTGACAATTATTCAGCTTCTGGTGGGAGGTGGCATTGCAATATCCGGTATCGCCGGTATCTTGACGACAACCTGGAAGAAGAGGATTGAACGAGAACGGTATTTAGTCACTGACTTTCTCTATGCTTCAGGGTGGTTAATCGCGTACTTTGTGGTTCTCGCTGCATTCAGCAGATTGGATGTAGTTATGTTATCACGATACAGTAGTGAGGTGGAGCTTGCCAACTACGGTGTGGCATTTAACTATTATTCCATGGCATTACTGCTATTAGGTTCCATTCATGCTGTTTTGCGACCAAAGTTCTCGCGCATCGAAATGCAAAATGGTGACAAGCAGACCCGCTTCCTATCTACATGGCTACACAACTCTATTTGGGTAGGTGTACCAGCCATGCTCTTTATTTTTTTCGGTAAACCGATTTTCTTATTTATCAATGGCATCCAGTACGAGAGGTCTTTTACCATTTTATGTGTACTAACAATAGGCTTTTGGCTCAGTTTGATGTTTAGCCCCCTTGTAAATATTTTAATGAGCCGAAAGAACTTCCGCTTTTTATTCATTTTAGCGGTAATTGCTTTCGTTATAAATCTGACAGCCAACTATGTAGGTGTGAGAATAGGGGGTGGAGTGGGTGCAGCTATAGCAGTTGTATTATCTCATAATATAGTATTACAGGTTCCAGTCTTATTGAGAGTGATGAAATAAATGAGGCGATATTAATTCAATACCCTCGCCATTTACGGCGAAGAAATCAGAACTTTAACAGGATGAATACGGCCAAGCGATGCAACATGGGTGAAAATCTGGTCCAATAAAATTGGTTTCGGTTTTTCGGGAAGCATTTTTATTGTCTCTTCGAAGTATTTCGCCGCCCGGAAATAAGCTTTCAAGTCAAGAATGCCACTATCAGGATTGGTTTGCTGGAACTCACGTAAAAGGACTTGAGAAACACTTACCATGAAAAGTGACAGGTTGAGTGCATTGGTGAGTGGGATTTCTTTGGTGTTCATAAAATCTTCGAGACCCCAATATTGTTTCGCATCCCGGAAATTGAACTCGATTTGGAATCTCAGAGAGTAATAGTCAATGATTTTCTCCCAGGAGAGATCCAGATCACTGGAGAACAGATTGACATTGGCAGAGGCACCGGTTTTGAGATTGGTTTTGGTGATGATGACCACATTACTCTGTATGCCTTCGGCGATGAGTGGTTGAGCAAATTCTCGATGTAGCATTTCGGCCTGATAAATGCGAGTTTCGATGTCACCATCTGTGCTCTGCTCGACCAAATACTTGTCCGGGATATTGCGATAGTCGACTTTCTGACCATACTTTCTGCGAGGTCCCTTTTTCTTCTGGGGACCATCGTAGCGGAAATACAAAGCTGAATCGCAGCGTAGTTTCGAGATCAGGTGTAGGCCACACTGAAGAACCATCTGCAAAGCATTGTTGTTGCCAAAGTGTCCATCCAGTGCAAGATGACGAATAGTTACAATCCCTTGAAGCATCTCAAGCTGCTTTTGCACCATGTTTTGGATACGCTTTAGTTCCGGTGTAAGGTCAACCTGCGTTTTGTCACGGTTCTTGCTGCCTTTTGGTCGCCCTGCTTTCTTCTTTGGCGCACTTAGGCCTTTCTTGGCCTTCGCTTTCTTTTTCGTTTTGACTGCTTCTTTCTCGGTTTCTGAGCGGATTACCTGTTCAACTCTGAGCGGATAAGAACGCCGCTCATTGACATCCACTACCGCTAAGGTAAAGATGGCGATGCCTTTTACAACTTTGCTCAAAAGCCCTGAGAAAAAGTGGTCGAGACCATAAGTCTCCTTTCCTGACTTTGTGGCGACACATTCATCACCCACCAAAACGTATTCGCCATCCGTGTCATTCAAATGCGCTTCAAAGAATAACTTGAAGACCTGCTCCCAGGGGATGATGGTATTGAAAAATCGTTGAATGGTCCGATAGCTACCGCCTTTCCCTGACCACCGAGATAGACCTAACATTGTCACTCGACCTGTCATAGCGATCATTGCAATCACGATCCGGCTCAGCCGTTTCACATTCGTCGCAGATATTGCTGGTTGTATACATTGTAAAAGTGCTAAAATGTTCATCATGGGTTTCTTGTGTGGGTTGTGTCATGGTGGACTACAACTTTACTACAAGAAACCCTTTTTATTCACTATTTTGGCGAAGGTATTGAGCCGGTAACATCTCAAGGAAAGAACGCCCAATCTCCCCATAACTTCTTTTACGACATGCCTTTTGAGAGTAATTTCCCTACTAGGGTCCCACTAACCTTGAACTTGGGGTAACACACCTTTTGCTAAGGCCTCTAATCCTTTCAGATCATCGAGGTCCAACCACTGAAGCATAACACGCTGCACTCCAGCATCGTAGTACTCACCCAGTTGTTCGACGATTTCGGAGGGTGTACCAATTACCAACCCACGCTGGCGTAACTCCTCGGGGGTTAGCCTGCCGCTCGTACGCACTTCAACCTTTTGTTCCACTTGCATCTGATTTAGCCCAAATTCACAACCGACCATTACGGAGCGTTTGATGTTCTCTGGACTCCGTCCGGTATTTTTAAGATGCTCATCCAAACGATCATTAAGTTTGGCAAGACGATCTGGGGTTAGGAAAACTCCGTTCCACCAGTCAGCGTAGCGTGCTGTTATCGCCAAGGTTCGTTTCGGACCATTTCCGCCCACCAGGATAGGCAACTCAGTAGAGCGTTGAGGGCGCGGTAACAAGACAGCTTCTTGAAGGCCGTAGAACTCACCTTTGAAATCTAGCGGAGTGTCGTCCCGTATCAAATGATGGATAATCTTGACCCCTTCTTCAAACCGGTCGAAGCGGTTGGGAAGATCAAGAAGTTCCCAACCGTAATTTTTATGCTCTCTTTCCTGCCATCCAGCACCGAGTCCTAGAGTCAGACGACCATTTGATAGGTCATCTACAGCGGTCGCCATTCGTGCCGTCATCGTTGGGTGACGAAAAGAGACGGGGGAAACCAAAGGTCCGAATTCTATACGCTTTGTGTGGCTAGCCAACCAGGTTAGGGAGACCCATAGTTCAAGTGAATCCCGATCCGGGGGATTGGCGTTTGTATAGTGATCGGAGCGGTAAAGACCAGTGAAGCCCAGGTCTTCCACAGACTGTGTGATGCGCTGCCAGCGTGCCCAATTTAACCCATTCTGTCCTTCTATCATAATTGCGACTTCAATCATATTTTCATTTCCTTAATTTTTGATAGTGTGATTTATCGATCTCCCTCTTGGTTTAAATTTTGACCAATAGCTTGATAATCAAGCTCAATGACAGATTGCTTAAGTTCATTCAACTATTTCATAAGGATAACCAACCCCTAAATTATCACAAATCATGTGAATAATTTGCTAAACGCTTGGATAAATTAAGATTTTAACATCACCTTGTTGCGACCTGCTTGCTTCGCGCCGTATAATGCTGAATCCGCTCGGTTAAGCAGGCTGGAAAGTGTGGTGATTTCATCCGTTGATTCAGAAACTCCCAAACTTATTGTGATGGTTAATTGAGTGTCTTGATCTACCTTGATGGGTTGCTGTGCCATGTTTGTGCGTAATCGTTCTGCGATTTCCAAGGCCTGTACGGACTTTGTTTCCGGCAAGATGATGCTGAACTCCTCTCCTCCATATCTGCCCAGGATGTCGGTCATACGAATGCTGTCCTGGCAGCGTTTTGCGACGATACGTAAGACTTGGTCACCCACAGCATGACCATAAGAATCGTTGACTAGCTTGAAATAATCCAGGTCAATCATTATAGCTGAAATTGGGTGTCCATACCTGATAGCGCGTAGAAATTCGCGTTCCGCGAGTTCAAAGAAATGCCGTCGATTGGGGATACCGGTTAAATCATCGGTGATGGCTAATCGTTGAACCTCCCGGAATAGTCTGGCGTTATCTAAGGCAATTGCGGCATGTGCTGCCAGCATTTCTAATAGGTGTTTGTCCTCCTCTTCATATACATTGACATGATAACTCTGTGCTGAAAGCATGCCAAATGCAGTATCGCCTAAACGCATTGGAACTGCTAATATGGATCGCACTTGTTCTAGCGAACCGAAGCGAACTACTCTGAATTCTTGAGTCTCAGGTCGATAATCATTGATCATCAGGTTTTCGCCACTCCCAATTACGTGTCCACTGAGACCTTGGTCTTTTGGAATGCGTATGGGTGGGGATCGTTTCTTGCGATCTACTAGGTATAGGAGGTCGATGATTTCCTCTTTGCGATCTAGAATTGAGATAATAAACACTTCAGTGGGCATTAACTCACTGGCTGCCTGATGGATTGCCTGGTAAATTTTCTCGGGTTTTAAACTGGCACTGATTATCTCTTGGCTGGCTTGGTGCAAGATAACCCGCCGCTCGGCCGCCTGGCGAGCTGATTGGTATAGACGCGCATTGTCGATAGCAAGGGCAGCCTGGTTGGCAAAGGCTTGGGCTAGGTGCGCTTGATTTTCTGAGTAAGTACCAACTTTGTGGCTGTCGAGGCTGAGATATCCAATTACCTCCCCTCTAGCGATGAGGGGAACTCCCATCCAACCTCGCACATAACTTGTATCTCCCCATCCTCGGTAGCGGGGGTCATTTTGCGCGTCCTCTAGGATTACTGGGTTTGCTCTCTGTTTGGTTTCCAAGAAAAGAGGGTCATCTCCGGGAAAATCATGCCCTAAAATCCTTTCTGGATAGGGCAGACCTTTGGTAGCCATAACTTGTAAACGATTCACCCCATGGTGAGTTGAATTTTCCTTTAATAGGAAGACCGAGGCGCTATCATAAGGAACCACTTCTTTTATACGTACTAGAAGCTGATCTAAAACTTGGTCTAGGTTCAACGCGGCTGTGAGTGCTATCGTGGCGGCACGTAGCGTCTCAGCTTGGCGTTTTTGAGTCTTTTCATCAACTAGAAGTCGGGCATTGTAAATTGCTATCGCTGCCTGATTTGCAGCGGTGGTTAGTATTCTGAAGTCATCATCGTCAAATGCGTGAGTTTCACGACTTTCGACAACTAATACACCCAAGACCTCATCCGCCACTCTTAGAGGCACATCGACTTCTGAACCTTGATTTAACCCAGGGATATAGCCAGGTTCTAGCTTTACATTTGGGCTGTAATGAAGCTTTTCATCTAGAAGGGGTCGTTCACTTAGTCCTTCTCCAGGTGGAATCCGCCAATTGGGGGTAATATCCGGCCACCCAATGCTGCCACCAGAAGGCAAAACTCGTTCCCCTGTTTTTTGGTCTACTAAAAATATGGCGACGTAATCATAGCCCAACTTATTGTGCAACTCTTGGATCAGCTTATGATAGATTTTTTCTTCTACCAATATCGCAGCTAATTCAGTGCTTAATTGAGCTAGCGCTGCATAACGTTGCGATTGAGCCTGACTGGCTTTCAATTGCTCATCGAGTTGGATTTGGTATTTCTCGGCATATCGGAAACCGAACTCAATCAAAAGAAGTGCAACCAGAATACCGATTGATAGATCGATGAGAGTTTCTGCTGGCGGTTGGTTTTGGATGTATATGTAATAAGCTTCGAATAGGATAAAGATGAGGATAGCTAAAAATTGTAAAACCCGTTTGAAACGGCGCAACTTTTGCAGTTGTGGACGAGATTTTAGCTTCTTCATATGATGAAGTTGGTCCTCGTATCTGTCACTTTTTGGATAATTGAAGTCAGAGGCAGGTGTATATATTTATTGAGTCGCCTATCTTAAGCGGCTCATCGCTGAGCAGGTTAGCTCTTGGTATATGAACTATTGGTCTTTGTCTCTGCGTTCAGCAATCTTTGATCTCAAGAGAGGCTCCCTCCAGCAAGTTACTAGAAGTGTACAATAGATGTTAGCATGAGTCAAACCTGTTGATTAAGATCATAAATTGTTCATCAGATCTGGTAAAACAAACCAGATTTCGGATGGAGTTTCTTTCCCTTTAGTCTCGATGATTGTGCCAGTTTCCATAAGAGCATTGATGGCTTTTTCCGTGTCTTTCTTTTTCCAACCAAATAGTTTGGTCAAATCCCGGAATTTTGTCAATCCTACTGAGCGGATGTAGAGTTCAACCAACTTACGGCGCGCAACATCACGAGTGATCATACGCGCTTGGTCAGGTAATTGCGGGTAATGACGGGGTACCAGTTCGTAGATGAACGCATAGCGCCAGGCACCAGCCCTGCTGATACCCACAGGCAAAACCTTGAAATCGGCTTGTAGTTCGCTCAATGCTTTGTTGAAACGGTAGCTACTTTCTGAGCTGGTCATACGTGAGACTTGGCGAAGGCTGATCGTGTCCATGGGACCTTCATAGAGCAGGGCTTCATAGACGGCTTTGGATTCTTGTGTTAATTGTCCCGCATAGTATTGAGCTAGGTAATCTTCTTCTGGGGAGCCATAATTTTCGGAAAGCGCATAGAAGTAGGGGGCTATTTCCAAATCGATTAATGTTGCTTTCTTGCGTAGAACCTTGGCATAGTACCAGACGCGCTCCCCTAATTGGGAATCCTTCCACTGCCAAGTGATGTGACCTGGGTCATCGTGTTGGGCTGGTACTGGTCGATCCCCGGCGACTGCTACCCACAGACTGGGCAATTCTATTCCCTTTATAGGCCAGAAGAAGACGAACCCACGCCTTTTGACGAAATTAATAGCTTCCTTCAGGTTGGAAATTGGATCATTTAGGAAGTAGGTATCAGCACGGTACTTTTTTATGGCGCTCTTGGATACGGTTAACATGGGTTTGGGTTTTGTTTAATAACGGAAACGAAACCGTGGTGTTTTGCTGGATTGTCTCGTATGGATTATCCCATGAGTGATGTTGTCAATCAAGTGATTTACGGTGGAAGGGTTTAGTGCCTCGCTGTTAGCCTGATTACTGTTGGTTGATGGATGATCTATCAAGGAATTTGCTGATTTAAATCCGATCCGTATCTATGGCTTATGGCTTTACTGTATGCTTATCGAATTCGCGTGATAGAATCGATCCATGAACTATAAAACCTTGATCACGGTGAGTGAACTTTTCGAACATCTGGATGACCCTGACTGGGTCATTATTGACTGTCGCTTCTGGTTAGATGACATGGAAAAGGGACGGCGTGACTATCTGGATGAGCATATCCCAGGAGCGATCTACGCACACCTGGATGAGCATCTCTCTGGTGAGGTCATCTCTGGTTTGACGGGAAGACACCCACTCCCACAGGTGGATGTATTTGTTGAACGCTTATCTTCCTGGGGGATTGGTGATGGTCTACAGGTCGTGGGATACGACGATCGTGGTGGAGCGATATCGGCGCGCTTATGGTGGATGCTGCGCTGGCTTGGTCATCAGTCTGTGGCATTGCTGAATGGGGGATGGCAGCGCTGGGTGGCAGAAGGATATCCGACCAGCAATATAATTCCCGCACCAGAGCCGCGGCCATTCACCGCTCAACAGCAGCCTGAGTTAGTGGTCACCACCGAGCAGGTTGAGTCACTGCTCGAAGATGGCAACTACCTACTTGTCGATTCGAGAACTGAGGAACGTTACCGTGGGGAGAAAGAGCCCATCGACCCGGTTGCTGGGCATATTCCGAGTGCGGTTTCCGCTCCATATCCTGACAATTTAGATGAAAACGGATATTTCTTGCCTAAAATAGAACTTCGTGAGCGCTTTCGTTCTCTCCTGGGTGATATCCCCGAAGATCGGGCTATCTTCTACTGCGGGTCTGGGGTGACTTCGATACATAATTTGATTGCCATGGTACATGCCGGTCTGGAAGAGGGGCGATTGTATGTTGGATCGTGGAGCGAATGGATCAATGATCCTGAGCGACCTATCGCCACAGTTGAGGAGTAAAGCGGAGCTATAGAGTTACTTCTTATCAAACTGCTCCAGCAGATAAACAATCATGACCCAAGATGATGCCCAAAAGTGGAATAGACGCTACCGGGAGAATGCACGACCTACATATACACGACCAAGGAAATTCCTATTAGAGATATTAAATGATTTACCAGAAGGAGGCTTGGCTCTGGATGCGGCAATGGGATTGGGCGGGAATGCCAAAATATTGTTAGCGCGAGGTTTAAGGGTCGTGGGGGTGGACATTTCCGAAATTGGTGTCCGTAAGGCAAACGTTCGCAATCCTGGTTTGATGGCTGTGGTCGCTGATTTGAATAATTTTTACCTACCTGCAGAGTACTTTGATGTGATCCTGAATTTTTATTATCTCCAGCGAGATTTATGGGCTCGATATTTTCAAGCCTTACGCCCCGCAGGCTTATTGGTTGTTGAAACCATGACCCTTGGAACTCGAGCCTTTCGACCGGATATTGATCCGATTTACTTGTTGCAACCCCAAGAATTACGACTGTCTATTGCAGAGTTGGGCATGGATATTCTGAGCTACCGGGAAGGCATGACCAATAGCCGTAGAGGGACTCCTCGAACGGTAGCAAGCCTTTTGGCTAGAAAACCCTGAGAGTTATTAAATAGTGATAGGTGAAGTGATGAAATTAACTATCTCTTTGGCACAAATGGCTTTTAAATTGGGCGCTCCGGAGGCAAATTTCGCTCACGCTAGGGAATGGGTTGTTGAAGCAGCTCGCCGAGGTAGCGACCTTGTGTTGTTACCTGAACTGTGGGCTAGCGGATACGATCTGGAAAATTGGGAGACTCACGCAACATCACTGGATGAGGGATTGTTCCTACGCGTTTCTGAATTGGCTCGAGAGAATCGTATTGCCATTGGAAGTTCTCTTTTGGAGAAAAGCAATGGCAGGGCATATAACACCTTTGTTCTATTCGACTCAGAAGGAACTCGACTTGGGGTTTACCGAAAAGTCCATCTATTTCGTTTAATTGATGAGCATACCTGGCTTAGTGCTGGGGAAAGCCTCGTGTGTTCTGATACCCATTGGGGAAGGATTGGTTTGAGCACTTGCTATGATCTACGTTTTCCTGAGATGTTTCGATCTTTCGCTGTTGATGGCGCACGCTTAGTTCTGATGGTTGCTGAGTGGCCCGAACGGCGGGTAGAGCATTGGCGGGTTTTACTGAAAGCGAGAGCGGTCGAAAATCAGATGTTTATTGCTGCAGTTAACAAGGTGGGTGAATCCAAGGGGGTCCAACTGGGGGGGAACAGTACCGTACTAAATCCCTGGGGTAGGGTGTTAGTGGAAGCAGGATTTGAGGAAGTTTTACTCACAACCCAGATTGACCTATCCGAAGTTGACCAGGTTCGAGAGTGGATCCCGGTTTTTAATGACCGGCGTCCCGAGATTTATGGAGGGGACTGAGAACCATTTTATTGGGTTATTGTATTAAGGGATCTTCAGTGAATAGAGCTTTATAGAACAAGCTGGAATGTAGCTGGAGGTCCTCTTGTTAACCTATGACCAATATCCGGGTAGTATTTATTTGACGAGATGATGATCAAAATTGATGGCTCTTTAGGTGAAGGGGGAGGTCAGGTCTTGCGTAGTTCTTTAACACTTTCAGCAATGACGGGTCAGGATTTGCAGATCACCAATATTCGAGCCAAACGTTCGAAACCCGGACTGCGAGCGCAACACCTTCAAGCAGTGCGAGCAACTGCGCAGGTGTGTAACGCCCAAGTTGAGGCTGCTCAAATGGGATCGCAAAGGTTGCTGTTTCGACCTGGTGAGATACGAGCAGGTAACTTTCATTTCGAGATTGGCACGGCGGGGGCGACCACGTTGGTTTTTCAAACCATCTTTCTTCCATTAAGTAAGGCAGCAGGTGATTCAAGCGTGACTATTACTGGTGGAACTCATGTGTCTTGGAGCCCTTGTTTCCATTATCTGGACCAACATTGGCTCTTGTTTATGCATCAAATGGGATTCGACGCAGAGTTGAGTCTCAAGCTAGCTGGTTTCTACCCTCAGGGAGGTGGGCGTATTTCTGCAACTGTGCGACCAGCGGTTAAGATAGCACCGTTGCAGATGACGGATCGCGGGGAGCTCAAACAAGTGCGCGGGCTCTCAGGAGTAGCTAACCTCAAACGTAGCATCGCAGAGCGGCAGCGCTCCCAGGTCCTCCGACGCTTGGGTGACCGTTATTACTTGAACGATATTCGTATCGTTAACTTGCCAGCTAGATTCAAGGGTACTTT
Organism: Anaerolineales bacterium; assembly: GCA_050049875.1. Lineage (GTDB taxonomy): Bacteria > Chloroflexota > Anaerolineae > Anaerolineales > UBA11858 > JASFVL01. Next base: position 14,278 of record JASFVL010000014.1, on the reverse strand, counting down.
TTTGTTATTGATCGCCGAGTTTGAAAAGGGTCGGAGTTGTTATTTTTCTTTAGGTGAGATCGGGAAGCCCGCTGAAAGAGTGGCAGATGATGCAATAGATGAAATGGAGGCCTTTATGGATACCCAGGCAACCGTTGATCAATATCTAGCGGATCAACTCCTGCTGCCTATGGTTTTCGCCTCGGGTCCCTCAATAATTAAGACCTCAAAGGTGAGCCAACATCTGCTCACCAATGCCGAGGTTATCAGAGCTTTTTTACCGGTCGAGATCGTGATCGGAGGGCAGTTAGGGCACCCTGGAGTAGTACAGGTTCAACCATGATGGTCGGTATTTCGAAAAGATTGTTCATATGAGAGCTTATTTCCGCTTTTATGGAGAATTGAATGATTTCCTTCCGGAAGAGCGCCGGCAGGTCACCTTTGCCTATGAATTTAATGGGCATGAAACTGTGAAACACCTACTGGAATCCTTCGGCGTCCCCCATACTGAGGTTGATCTCATTTTGGTGATGGGTGAATCGGTGGACTTTGATCGACAATTGCAGGGCGGAGAATTGGTGAGTGTATACCCGGTCTTTGAGTCTATCGATATCTCCTCTTTGGCGCGTGTGCGACCTGAACCGCTTCGTGAGCCGAAGTTTGTTCTGGATAATCATCTTGGCAAATTGACTAATTATATGCGTATGCTAGGTTTGGATGCGCTTTACCGCAACGATTTTGATGATGATGAGTTGGCTCAAATCTCTGAAAACCACGATCGTATCTTGCTCACCCGCGACCGGGGTCTGCTGAAACGTAACCAGGTTACTCATGGTTATTTGATTCGGGACAAAGACCCCCGCGAACAGCTTGTGGAGGTTCTACGGCGCTTTGACCTTTTCTCAGTTGTCGACCCCTTCCGCCGTTGTATACGTTGTAATGGAATTCTGGAACCGGTATCAAAAGAACAAGTCATTGATCAGTTAGAACCTAAGACGAAGCTTTACTTCGAGGACTTTCGCATATGCCAAGAATGTGGTCAGGTTTATTGGCGGGGTTCCCACTTCGAGCGCATGGAAACGTTTATTGATGAGATTATGTCTGAAAGTGGATAGAATCAAGAAGAGTGAAATTTCCGCCTCTCAGGCTATAATCTTTTTCTACATAACTGTGAGGGTTTTGGATTGTCCGACATAAAGAGAAGTATAAGTTGTCGAAAAGCACTCGAAAAACAAATGTCTAGAGTTTACCCAGCTGAGGGAGGAACAGGATTTGGTAGATAATTCTATCTTGATTTCCACTGGTCCCCTTCAACCGCGTCTGTCCTAAGGATACTAAATTTATGCTTGATGCCTTTTTTGAACCAAAATCTGTGGCGGTGATTGGCGCTTCTACCGATTCTTCCAAGCTTGGATACGCAGTACTTGAGAATCTAGTTGAAGGAGGATATGCACAGCGTGGAGAGGTATATCCGATAAACCCAAAAGCGGAGCAAATCCTAGGCCTAAAAGCTTATCCTTCTGTTCTCGCTGTTCCTCAAAGTATAGACTTAGCTGTAGTTGTAATACCTTACCCATATGTTCCGGATGTCCTAAAGGAGTGTGGGGAGAAAGAGATTCCAGCCGTCATCGTCATCAGCGCAGGTTTTCGTGAAGCGGGGATGGATGGCTTGGAACGGGAATTAGAACTGGTTTCCATTGCCCAAGAGTATGGCATCCGCTTGATTGGGCCGAACTGTTTAGGCGTAATTGATACTTATACTCCCCTCAACGCATCGTTTTCTGCAGGGACCCCACCTCAAGGACCTATGGCATTTATGTCTCAATCCGGTGCTCTTGGTACAGCGATATTGGATTGGGCTCAAGCAGGTCGACTTGGTTTGGCGAAATTTGTCAGTTTAGGAAATAAAGCGGATGTAAGTGAGATTGATCTCCTCCAGGCTTGGGCTGAAGATAAGAATGCTAAAGTCATCCTTATGTACAGCGAAGGATTGCCTAATGGTGAGGAGTTTATTCGAGTTGCTCGCCAGGTCACCCAGAAAGTACCTGTCGTGGCGATAAAGTCTGGAGTCACTCAATCGGGATCGAGGGCGGTTTCCTCCCATACAGGCTCACTGGCAGGGTCGGAGCAAGCTTACCAGGCAGCTTTCCGTCAAGCCGGTGTGTTGCGAGCCGAGTCGATGGAGAATTTGTTCGACATGGCCCTCGCTTTGGGATATCAACCTCCATTAGGAGGTAACCGTATCGCGATCATTACGAATGCAGGCGGACCAGGGATATTGGCTACCGATGCTCTCGAGCATGCCGGATTGTCATTGGCGCGCTTTGAAGTGGAGACCATTCATGAATTGGAACAGTATATGCCCGATGCAGCCAGCGCGGCCAATCCAGTGGATCTGTTAGGGGATGCGCGGGCCGACCGCTATCGTTTTGCTTTGGAAAAAGTAGTTAAGGACCCTAACGTGGATGGGTTGTTGGTAGTGCTTACCCCTCAAGCGATGACCGAGATTAAAGAGACCGCACAGTCGGTTGGTGAGCTGGTGGCAGAGACTAAAAAACCTGTGCTGGCATGTTTTATGGGGGAGGCCAAAGTAGAGGCGGGGATTGATATTCTAGCTGGATTCGGCGTACCCAATTACGCCTTTCCCGAACGAGCCGCTATGGCTTTCCGATCGATGGCTGAATACCGTCAGGTTCGAGCTCGTCCTGAACCTGAATACGCTCAATTCGATGTCGATAGAAATGCTGTTCAGCAGGTTTTTGATCGGGTGCGTTCTGATGAACGTTTGTCTATTGGTGATGCGGAAGCCCGATCTATTCTAAAAGCTTACGATTTACGCATCCCTGAGTCGGAATTGGCAGAGAGCCCAGAGGAGGCTGTTCGAATTGCTGGCAGGATTGGATATCCTGTGGTCTTAAAGATCGCCTCTCCGGATATCCTGCATAAGACCGATATCGGGGGTGTAAAAGTCGATCTTGAGAACGCTGAGGATGTCCGAGATGCTTTCGAGTTAATGACCTACCGTGCACAGCGCTATCTCCCCGAAGCCAGGCTGTGGGGGTGCTTAGTGCAGGAGATGGCACCATCTGGTGGTTTAGAGGTCTTAGTAGGCATGAACCGTGACCCCCAATTTGGCCCCTTGGTTACCTTTGGATTGGGTGGGATTTATGTGGAGACCCTCAAAGATGTAACTTTTAGGGTTGCCCCCTTCTCCAAACAAGAGGCAAGGCAAATGTTAGATGAGATTCGGGCTCATGCATTATTAGATGGTGTGCGCGGCAATCCTCCCGTGGATAAAGAAGCGATCGTTAATACGCTCCTGCGGATCGGTCAACTTGTCCTTGATTTCCCCCAAATCACTGAGTTGGATATCAACCCGCTGATCGTTTACGCACAAGGGGAGGGAGCGATCGCTATCGATATGCGTCTCGTTTTAGACGAGTAGTAATCTCCAAAACAAATCTAATTTTGAGATGGATTTGTTTATGAAATCTACACTAATCATATTAAGATTTACGCAGTTCAAGGGTAAGGGTGGGCGCATTTAGATCAATCTCTCCCTTGCCTATCAACCGTCCAACTTCTAGGAGATCGAGATGAAATCCATCTATGTAACTTCAGTGGAGCGTTATTCTGGAAAAACAGCTGTCTGTTTGGCTCTAGGCAAAAATCTACAAGCAAAGGGGTTAAAAGTCGCCTATCTCAAACCGCTTAGCCTTCAACCTTGGCGCACAGCCGGTAGAATTGCAGACGAAGATGCGGCTTTTGTTAAAGGGATGCTCGGATTGGAAGCTGACCCTTGGGAACTATCACCAGTTGTACTGACCTCAGAGTTCTTGATTGACTACCTCAGCGGGGAAGTGGAGGCCGACTTGATCGTAAAGGTACAAGCTGCTTGCGAGGATGCAGCCAAAGGGAAGGATGTATTACTGCTCGAAGGAGGTGGTAGTTTGCGAGAGGGTTATGTCGTTGGGTTGCCTACGCCTGAAGTTGCTTCAAAAATGGGCAGTGATGTGCTTGTTGTGGTTAAATATCGTGACAATGTCCGCTTAATGGACGACTCTTTAACCGCTCACTTTCGATTAGGAAAGGCGATGAGTGGGGTGATCATCAATCGAGTTCCAGCGGATGCTCGTAAATTCGTCGAGCAGAAAGCCCGCCCTTTCCTTGAAAAAAGAGGGGTCGCTGTTTTCGGGGCGTTGCCAGAATTGCGCGGGCTAGCCGCTTTAACAATTGGAGAGATCATTGATGTGCTCGAAGCCAAGGTGCTCACAAAAACAAGGGATACCGGGGCAATGATTGAGAATTTAACTGTTGGGGCGATGACCGCTGAAGCTGCCCTCAAGCGCTTCAGAAAACAACGCAACAAAGCGGTTATCACCGGGGGGGATCGCACCGATATTCAGCTGGCCGCTTTGGAAACTTCCACCTCCTGCTTGGTTTTGACCGGAAATTTACAACCTAGCCCACTCATCGTCAAACAAGCTGATGAATTAAGGGTGCCAGTGTTGCTGGTTGGGATGAACACAATGGAGACCGTGGAAACCATCGAGGGTATATTCGGCAAGACTCGTTTGGGTCAGGTTTCAAAATTGGACCAGTTTCAAGAGTTGTTGAAAGAAAACGTCGATCTTGATCGATTATACGAGCGTATTGGATTGTAATCGTGAGGCTATCTGTGTTACCCATAATTCAGTAATGCACTGCAAGATAGATTCTCCATGGATTAAAAAAGGCCTATTCCAAACACCGGTCGACGGAAAGATTCGCTGCCTGGTGTGTGAACGTCGGTGTTTGTTGGTCGCTGGAGGAAAAGGATGGTGTCGTACGCGGGAAAATCGCGCAGGGACGATCTACACATTGACCTATGGGGCAATATCATCCTTGTCTGCCAATCCAATCGAGAAGAAACCTCTCTACCATTTCTTTCCTAGCAGCCGGGCTTTAACGGTTGGGAGTTGGAGTTGCAATTTCGGTTGTCCTTGGTGCCAGAACTGGGAGATCAGTAAAGCGGAACCCCCCGCCCGAGTGCGGTTTTTATCGCCAAAAGACTTCATTGAGGCGGCCCATAATGCAGGTTGCCAAGGAACCTCTATCAGTTTTAACGAACCCACTTTGTCACTAGAATGGTCGCTGGATGTATTCCAACTGGCTCGGGAACATAATTTGTATAATACCTTTGTTACCAACGGCTATATGACATCGGAAGCACTGGGTTTGTTGTCCAAATCTGGTTTGGATGCGATGAACGTGGACATCAAGGGAGAGAGCCAAATTGTGCGTCGGCTATGTAAAGGTGTGGATGTCGAGTGGGTGTGGCGGAGGTGCCGACAAGCAAGAGAGATAAATATTCATCTGGAAGTCACCACGCTGGTAATCCCTGGAGTAAACGATGGAGACAAAGTCATCTATGGTATTGCGGAACGATTGTTTGAGCAATTAGGACCCGAGATTCCATGGCATATAAGTGCTTATCAGCCGGCTTACCGCTATAAGGCATCACCCACACCTGTCAGCACCCTGGAGCGGGCTTGGGAGATTGGAAAAGATGTAGGTCTTGAATACGTTTATCTAGGGAATATACCTGGTCATCGGTTAGAGAATACTTACTGCCCTGAGTGTGGGGAGCTGCTCATCAAGCGGTTGGGCTTTATGGTGACGAAAAATGATATTCATGAAGGGAACTGCCCTCATTGTGGTCGAGCGATATACGGGGTCTGGGAAGGTCATGAGGCTTCTCGTTACCCCGACCGAAATCAAATCTTAATCAATTAGGAGCAACAAAGTGTCTGATCGAATCAAAATCATCTTGGCTGTTCTCTTCTTGATCGCTGCTCTTACCTTACCCCTCGTTGGTTTTGCGGTTGGGTGGAACAAGTGGGATATTCAAGGGGGGTTGGTCGTCATGCTAGTCACTTTTGTGCTTCTTTTCTTGGCGGGAGGCTTCATATTATTCTCGGTGAAAGATCTTACTTGGTTAACGATATTTTTGCCTTTTCTATCCGGTTCAATTTACAGCTTCATCCCGGATTTCATCCCATTCTCGGTAGATGATGCAACTGTAACCACATTAGGTGGATTAATATCCTTCGCTCTTGCAATTCGAAAGGATAGAAATACACCCAAATGGATTCTTCTGCCGCTTTTGGGTGCTGGGATTTACACTTTCTTTGGGGGTACGATTCCCGGGGGTTTGGATGAGATCATCATTGATGCTGCTGCGCTACTGATCGCAGGCATTGGTGCGCGCAAGTCATTAATAGAGGGGATTGAAGAGTAAGCTCGAGATGGTCTCATCTCGAGCTTGAAATACCCAGATATTTGGATCTATTCTTATGAAGTTCATCTGGTGAGGGTTGAATATATTATGAGTCTACAGTCAGCAGTATTCAACCTTTATCAAACCAAGCTAAACCTTCCCCTATAGTCCGTAATTAATTTTCGAATTTTACATCTGTTGGCATGCCCGGTTTTAACTTACCAGCAGGATTGTCCACGGAGAGTTCAACAGCGTATACGGTCGTTTGGCGGTCTTCTTTGGTTTGCACGTTGCGAGGGGTGTATTCAGCGCGGTCAGCAATGCGTGTAACAGTGGCGTAAAAAGTTTCATCAGGGAAAGAATCAACACTCAGTTCAGCGCGATCTCCTCTTTCAATACGACCGTACTTGTCTTCTGGAATGTACACTGTGACGGTTAGTTTTTCTATTTGAGCGATGGTCAAAGCGGTTAAACCCGGCTGGATAACCTCACCAGGTTCCACATTGCGGGTCATAACAACGCCTGAAATTGAGCTGTATACGGTCAACTTTTCCACTTGGAGGTTAGCCAAATTGAGTGCAGCTTGCGCTTGTTTAATACCCATTTCGGCTTGGGCTAATCCCGCTTCTGCCTGAGCCACTCCTGCTTGAGCTTGGCGAACACTTGCTTCTGCCCCTGAGAGAGCAGCTTTTGCTGCCTGGACCGTAAGGGCATACTCCCCTGTTAGGAGAGCATAGTAATTGTCTAGGGCAATCTCATGGCGTTCTCTAGCCACACTCAGACGCGCTCTGGCTTCAAGGACATCCGTGGCTGATTGGTCGGAGAGGATTTGGTCATAAGCTAGTTGAGCGGCTTCTAACTCCGCTTCTGCAGTGTCGTACAGAGTCTGAATGGTATCGTCGATCTCTTCTCTTCCATCTCCCTGACCAACTTCTCTGTTTATCAACTCGTCAGCTATCAAGAATGCAGCCTGTGCTTCAGATAGTCTGTCTTCTGCCGCTTGAAAATCTGCATTGCTGGTGTTTTCAGCAACCTTCTGGTAGTTTTGACGCTCGATTTCGAGATGTTCTCTGGTTGTTTGCACCTGTTTTTCCGCTGCCACAATATCTTCAGAGGTCTCGAAGTACCACCCTGGTAAGTCAAACTCGTCAGGAACATCCTGGTCCCATAGGGTGGTACGAGCTGGCTGTTCCTGTAAACGAGCAGCGTAGAGTTCTAGCTGGTATTGAATTTCAGCGCTTTTCACGTTCGCTTGAGCAGCTTCCAGAGTTGATTGGGCTAGGGCGAGGGCTGAGCTTGCCGCTTCCAAGTTTGCTTGAGTTGCTTCGAAAGCAGCTTCGGCTTGTTGGCGTTGAGCTGCTAGCAACTGATCATCAATTCTGAACAGCGGGTCACCATCTTGGATCTCATCCCCTTCGGATATGAATACCTCAGCAATCTGTCCTCCAAATTCTGAAGATATAGCCACTTCAGTTGCTTCCACGACCCCTGAGGCTTCAATGCTATCATCCCTGCTGCCTGTTAACAGCCCGTCCGTGGAGAGGCTATCGCAACCAACAAGGATCAGTATGAGCATCATCAGAGCTGCAAATACTCTTTTATTTGTTATTAATTTCATGGTGACCTCCGATAAAATGCACTTAGTACAGCCAGAATCGATTAAACTAATCGTTATGATGATGATAAGTCGGTCATTTATTCATATGTTTATCGCTTCATACTTGCAATGAACACATCCTCTAAGGAAGGTTCTATGATCGCCATCTCCCCGGGGTTAATACCAGCATTGCGCAATTCGGCGGCAATGAATTTTTTTTGTTTCTTCATCTCTTTAGCGACGACATGCACAAGAGACCCGTATAATTCAACCTCCTCTAACGAGAGTTGTCCGGATTGCTGAGCTGCTTGCAAAATCTTGACAGCTTTCACAGTGTCCGAAGGTGCGATTTCCAGAACTTGCCCGTGCATCATCTCCCTTTTTATTTCTTCAGGAGAGCCATAAGCAATGATCTTCCCCCGTTGGATAAAGGCTAATCGGTGACAGTGTTCGGCTTCGTCCATATAATGGGTTGTTACAAACACGGTGATATTTTCTGCTATCAGTTCATAAAGCAGATCCCAAAATTCTCTGCGAGAGATTGGGTCAACTCCAGCAGTTGGTTCATCTAAGAGGAGCACCTCGGGACGATGGAGTATCGCAGCGTTGAGCGCTAATCGTTGCCGCCATCCTCCGGACAGATTCTTAGTTTTTGTGTTTTCCCGCCCCACCAGGTTGGCCATCTTCAAAGCCTCCCCGATCCGCTGTTCTAATTCTTCGTTCTTCAGTCCATAAGCCCTGCCATAAAAGCGCAGGTTTTGAAGTACGCTGAGATCGTTGTACAGGCTGAAGTGCTGGGACATATAACCGACTCGTTGCCGGAATAGTTCGGTACTTCCATCAACTCTGGTCCCTAAAACATACACGTTACCGTCGGTAGGCTGCAGTAAGCCGAGTATCATGCGAATGGTCGTGGTCTTACCAGAGCCATTTGGTCCCAAGAAACCAAAGATCTCACCTGGGTTTACATGGAAGTCAACACCGTCAACCGCTGTGAAATCACCGAATCGCTTGGTGAGGCCTATGGCTTTGATAGTCGTTTCTTGATCGTTCATATTCTTCTTAGTCTAATGCCCGACGGACATATCTCCAAGAGAACGTACCAATCACTGCTCCTAAAACTGCTAATGCGACCACGTTAGGCCAGAGCACGTCTAAACCGCTTCCTTTCAAAAGTATTCCACGTAAGATTGTCAACCAGTGGTGAGCTGGAATTACATTTGCCAAATATTGTAATATTTGGGGCATACTCTCTACAGGAGCGGCATATCCCGTGAACATGAAATCAGCCATTCCAACCAACATCACCAATAAAAAAGCCTGATGTTGGGTGCGGGCGATAACCGAAATCACCAAACCTTTGCTCAATTCCACCAAAAGGTAGCCGATAGCTAGCAGGACCAACAGGATGAGCGAACCGCGTACGGGCACATCGAAAGCAAAGTGCACCATACCCAACATAAGGAAGAAATCGAAGAAACCAACCAGAATGACTGGGATGGATTTTCCAACAATTATCTCTAAGGATGAAAATGGCATGACCAATAGCTGTTCCATCGTTCCCAACTCCCTTTCACGGGACAGGGAAAGAGCGGCAAAGAGTAGCACGGTGAACTCCAACATCAGACCAAGTTCTGCAGGAGTTGTATATAACGCTTCGCTGAGAGATTGGTTAAACCATACTCTCAAGCTGAAGTTAAAACCTTCGAACTGCTCTAAATTCAAACCCAAGCGCTGGACAACAATCTCTTCCCCCAGATTCCTAACGACACCTTCAATTGCACGCAAAGCAGCAGTTGCAGGGATACTTTCTGCCCCGTTAAGAATCACCGGTAGGGTGGGATTGCCGTTGGCTGAGGAAACTTCTTCCCCGTAGTCTGGTGGGATGATTACTGCGGCGGATATATCACCGCGCTCAATGGCGCTCGTGATTGTCTCCATATCGTCGACGGGTGTTGCACTTTCAAAGGTTCCCGTGTTCTCCAAGGAGGTTATGATAGCTCGGCTTGCTGCACTTTTGTCATGATCCAATACCATTAAGGGTAGATTGGTAATCGGGCGGGATGTTGCCCAACCGACCAACAATAGCTCAAGTGCTCCGCCAAACAGCATAAAAGCTGGAAGCCACCAATCGTTGCGCAGGTGGATGAATTCCTTTACTACCAGAGACCAGATGCGTGAAAGCATAAAAGACCTATCAGCCGAGTTTCTTTTTAAAGAATAACGCTGCCACTCCCGTGAAGGCGATACCCAAGCCGATCAGCATAATGGCGTAAGGCCATAAAACATCCAAGCCAATCCCTGGCAGGAAAATACCGCGGGTGATGACAGCATAGTGAGTTCCTGGTAGCCCCATAGCTTCTAAACGCATGACCTCAGGCATGGAGGCGATGGGGAAGAAAATCCCTGTTAAGAAGAAACCCGGGAAGAAGATCACCAGAAATGATAACGCCAGAGCAGCTGCCTGGGTGCGCATGAATACACCCACGATGATCCCCATGCTGAGTACAGCGAACAAGAATATTGCTGAGAGGGCGAAAAAGAGGCCAAAATTCCCGTTGAAAGGTATTTGGAACCAAACTATTGCTAGAGCTGGTATCATGATCACGTTAATCAGACCAACGATGATGTAGGGCACCATTTTCCCGACCAACAGCTCAGCACGACCGATGGGGGATGCCATCAATTGTTCCAGGGTGCCGTGCTCGCGTTCACGTGCTAAGGTCAATGCTACAGAAAGCGCTGGCATGCCCAGCACCATGGAGATCAGACCAGGTATCAGATCATTTCTCGGTTTCAAGCTCGGATTGAACCATGTGCGGACTCGCAAATCGATGGGCTGCAGGGAGTCCAACGGAACCCCTAAGGCTTGAATTTGATTGGATAGTAGGTTATTGACGAATTCTTCGGCGCGCCAAGCGACATGGTCAACAGTAAAAGCGCCGCTTTCTGGTTCTGTTCCATCGATGATAACTTGGAGTGGCATCCCTTGGAAACCAAGCAGCTTCCTCGAGAAATTGGGATCGATCACCAGGGCTGCTTTTATCTCCCCGCGAACAAGCATTGATTCAACTTCGTCAATTGAATATGCTTGGGCATAGAGGTCCAGATCACCCCCTGCACTGATTTGCTGGACGAATTGACGCGACGTGAAGCTGCGGTCGTAATCCAAAACCGCGATGGGGACGTTCTGGATGTCCACAGTGAGCGCATAGGCCATCAACAAAAGTAAAGCTGTTGGGGTGAACAAAACAAGGAAGAGGGTGGCACGATCGCGAAAAATATGATGGATTTCTTTTCGTGTGACAGCCCAAATATGGCGGATTGACAAATCAAGCCTCCAAGCCTCTAATAAGGGATATAAACGCTTCTTCCATACGGGCGGGCACCGGGCGGATGCCGCGATAAGTAATTCCCTCCTTCTTCAAAGCTTTCTTGATCTGGGGTGCACGTTTTCTGGCTGAATCAACTAACAAGTGAAGCGCATTTCCGTAGGTTTGGATCTCAAGGATTCCAGGTAGGCGGGTGATGAGCTCGTGTGCTTTTTGCCAATCGTTGGTGTGGAGTTCGAGAAGTTCCCCTTGGATTTGTTCGCGTATCTCCCTAGGTGTATCGCAGATAATCAGACGTCCCGAATACATCAATCCAACCCGTGAGCAGCGGTCAGCCTCGTCCATATAGGGTGTGCTGACAATGATTGTGGTGCCATCCAGGTGCAGTTCGTTTAAGATATTCCAAAATTCTCGCCGAGAGACTGGGTCCACACCTGTTGTGGGTTCATCTAGAAGCAGTATTTCAGGCTGGTGAATCAGGGTCGAAGCCAAGGTCAATTTTTTCTGCATACCCCCAGAAAGATGAGCTGCTCTGCGGTCTTTGAAATCCGTCAAGCCGGCGAAAGAGAGTAAGCGTGGCATGCGTTCTTGCAGCGATTTCGATTCGACGTTGTAGATCTCGGAAAAAAAAACCAGATTTTCCACCACAGATAGCTCAGCGTAGAGGCTGAACACCTGTGCCATGTATCCAATCCTGTGTTTGATCGCCTCGGGCTGGTGTTTAAGGTCAATTCCCCCGATAATCGCGGATCCTTCTGTGATCTCTAATAGGCCAGCTAACAGACGCAGCGTGGTTGTCTTTCCCGCCCCATCCGGACCAACCAACCCGAAAAGTTCTCCAGGTTGGATGGATAAACTCAACGAGTCCACAGCGCGATTTCCGTCGAAATCACGAGTTAGTTCGTGGGTTTCGATAATTGGGGTTCTATCCATTCGTTATCCGTTTTCGTGGTTTGTGGGCATTGAGATGTACTTATCAAACTAGTCGTTCCCAAGGGATTTAGACCTACTTTTTCGCTCGTCGTATGACCCATAACACCAACAGGGCGCCAAGAGCCGGCTCGAGTGCTACGCCAAGGATTTTCATGGTGTCGCTGAAACCCATGGCAGGTATGACATACCAATCGATTAATCCGATGATAATCGCAGATATCACCGCAACAAGGTAATCCCCTCCAATGCCAATCGGCCGGTTATCCTTCCAGATGAACCCCGCGATCACCCCGATAATTACCCCGACGACAATCATTGCTAAGACTAATATGAGGATATCCATGATGTGCTCCTTTTATTCTTTTGCATTGTTTTCTAAGCCTTCGATCAACAAGCGTACACTGTAATCGATATTTTCCCCAAGGGATACCATCTCTGGCGCGTAAGCCCAAAGTAAGATCGTGCCTTCGAAGATTGTACCAAGAGCGATTCCAGCTTTCTGAGAGTCTACAGATCGGAATTCACCAGTCTTGATCCCTTGTTCTATGATTGGAATAATAGCAGCCATGTAGCTGTGGTAATAGCGATTTACTGTCTTTTGGACAATTTTTCGTCTAGCTAGCAGAGACCAAAACTCGAAAAGAATAGGCATCAAAGGTTTCATCCTTTCGAGGTCAGCGATCACAAGTTCTGTAAAAGAAAGCAACCTTTCTTTAGCTGGTAGGTCGCTGTCAATCGCCTCTTTCATGAGGTCGATTTCACGACCTATGAGGTTGTCAAGGATATTAATAATGATGTTGTCTTTGCTATCGAAGTACCAGTAAAGGGAGCCTTTACTCAAGCCCGCTTCTCGAGCGATGTCGTCCATGCGCGCATGGTTAAAACCGAGTCGGGCGAAAACGGACATGGCAGCATCCAAAATCTGATTTTTTCTTTTTTCACTCACATCCGGACGTGGGGACATCACAACTCCCAAACTATACTGACTGGTCAGTCAATTATTATTATACAAAGATTTGGGAGTTTGTCAAGAATTTCACGAGTGGAGATGATCTGTTAACAGTTATGCGGGATCATCTGGTTTTGATGATCTTTGATAACCGACTTCGCAGTTTGATAAACCACTCGGGATGAATTTGTAAAGGTTTTGAATCCAGATTAAGCTGCGTGACTCGATGTCCCAATTGGTAGAGAGTCTTTGCTTGAGAGTAGTCCCAGAAAGGTACTTCGGATGGGGTTTGAATGTTTATCACTCGAAGAGCAACCCCGGTGCGACGAGCCCAATCGATTTCTAATTTCGCCTGGTGATCTGTCATGAGTGAGACCGCATATCCGCTGATGCCAATTAAACCGCGCACATTTTGCATCGAATTCAATGCCCCCTCCACGTTGATCGCTACAATCTGTGTAGCACCTCGGTCAATTGCGGCGCGGATTGGGAGTTTGGCAGCGACTCCACCATCTACATAACGGTAATTAGCTACCTTCCATGGGGGATAATAGGGCGGAATGGCAGTGCTGGTCATAGCCCCGTCGATCAGTCGATCATCATCTTGGTCGCCAAAGGAGACAAGTTCTCCAGTTTCCATACATACAGCGATTGCATATACTTTTACCCCGTGCATCTTAGATAGCTCACCGAATGTCTCAACGTTAGGAGGAAGATTGGCATCTAGAAAATCAACCAGGGGCATATTTTTAAACAAACTGTCTTGCTGGGCGATCAAACGTCGCAGACCGGTGAACATGCCCGATTCACCAATAGGACTTTTCCCTGCAGCTTCCCAAATGTGACCAAGTTGGCGCGCTCCTCCGGGGGTGGGGTCTGATGCGATGAAGATTGCATTCAAGGCCCCTGCTGAAGTTCCAACTGTCATCGATGGTTTGAAACCTGCTTCGAGCAGAACCTCCAGAGCACCCGCTTGTATGGCCCCGTAATTAGCGGCACCACTTAACACCAGAGCGAACACATCAATCTCCTTTTTACATGGTGAGAGATCATTTATATATTGAGGCGAAATCTATCTATATCCTCATCCTCAAGTCACAGCCTTAAGAACGCGCAAAGCTCTAAGGGTAACCCACTTGCTTGGTTGTCCTTTTTCTTCCACATCTACCCAGGTTTTCCCATTATATGTGTATTCCAAATTCCACCATCCATGGTTATCCTGTTTACTT
>JASFVL010000184.1:0-7676 GCA_050049875.1 Anaerolineales bacterium | reverse complement strand
AGCGCTCGTCGGGCGATTCCCATCAAGCGAATGATGAGGAACTTAGGGCTTTCGCGTAAGCCAATCAACAAACGCATCCGCCGGGCGGCGGCGCGCACCAGTTTTTCCTTGAGCCAACCGCCAGACTGCTTACGTGCCTTGGCGGCTAACTCTTGGATTGCAGCGTGAGCTGCTTTTTCAGCACGTTTGAACTGGACATCTGGCCCCGATTCAGCCTCAATGTCCATATAACTTTGCAGGGTTCGCATTACGGGCGTAGGGTCCTCGCGCCAACGCGGCTGACCGAGATCAATCTCACCCACACCTCGCATGCCATACTCACCCATGAAATGGGCTATAGTGGCTTGGGCAGCAGAAGGCAGGGCACCATCCAGATAACGTTGTGCCAGGGATGGGGCGTCGGATTCACGGAATAGGCGGGCGGATTCCGCGTCCGTCTGAATTTGACGCGCGGCCTCCCAAAGCTCCAAATCCATCTGTGTGGTTACGTTGTTGGGGAGCCCGCGGGTCACCTCCAGTGCCAACGAGCGATTTTCGGCCGCGATGCGGTTGAGGACGTTCAGTGAGGCCATGCTGGGCCCAAAAACGCCGATGAAGCGGGGGAGTAAGAATGGAAAGACATTGGCGAAGTTATCGTGCAGGTGCGTGAGGGTGTTCTCCAAGCGCTCAAAGCGGTCAGTAGCGGGGGCGATCCTGGCTTTAGCCAGGTAGGTATCGATCTTGGCGTTGAAATCATCTCGGGCGGTTTCAGGGCGCAGGAAGGTATAGACTAATCGGGCTAGCACCGGCAATGCAAAGCGAGCCAGGCGAAGCAGCGTGCGGAATTTGATCTTGCCCGTCCCCGCACCCAGGTTTGGGTCCGCTGAGAGGGGTTCCAAGATTTGTCCAACACTAGGTTCGATGAACCCGAACACCGAACCAAGAACGCGATTGCCGATGGGGTTGCGGATGAGGTCACTGATTTTGGCCCACAGGCGTTCGCCCGCTGGTGCAAACACATCAACCTCGCCCGGCGTGAGCTGCAGAGCGAACATCCTACCCGCACCCACTACCACGTACTGGATTGCATCGCGGCCAAGGGGCGTTATCGGACCAACCAGCCCCTGTACCGCGCCGAAGGAGATCCAGACCTCCAATCGGTCGAATGACACCTCAGGAACTGGAAACAGAGACGTGATGGGGCGCGATTGTAGCAGGTGGAGATCGTCATTCGCGAAAGCCCACTCGATATCTTGGGGTGTGCCAAATTCCTGGTGAATTTGTTGACCGAGTGCCGCAAGCTGGTGGATTTGGTTATCGGAGAGCGTACGTCTCAATTCGGCATCCTCCGCGACCGTCTCGACCCCACCACCCTCTTTAGCCCGCGTCGAGAGCTTCTTTTCCCCCAGTTTCTTTTCAACGATCGACCCGTTGAGATGATCCACAACGAAATGATCCGGCTCAACCTGACCCGATACCAGCGCTTCACCCAACCCATAAACAGCGTCAATGACCGATTCGCTCAATAATCCCGTCACCGGATTAGCCGTGAAGAGCACACCCGAGACCTCACTTGGCACCATCTTTTGCACCACAACTGCCAGCGCGGCCTCATTGTGGTTGATCTCGTTGCGGAGACGGTAACCGATGGCGCGCGCCGTCCAGAGGCTGCTCCAACAGTTGACCACCGCCTCAAGCAACTCCTTCTCATTCAGGATATTGAGATAGGTATCTTGCTGACCGGCGAAGGATAAATCGGGTAAATCTTCCAGCGTGGCTGAAGAGCGCACTGCTACTGGTACGTAACTCAAATTCGCATAAGCTTTTCGCAGGGCGGAGGTCATTTCGAGGGGCACTTCCCCCCTTGAAAACCCTGAGCGGATGTGGGTAGAAGCTCTTTCCAGTCCGGCTGGGTCATTCGCGGAGATATCCTCGATCGATGCGATGATCGACTTCTCTAATTTATTGACATTCACGAACTGGCGATAAGCGTCTGTTAGGATGATGAATCCTGGCGGGACAGGGAAACCCGCACGTGATAGGCGCGCCAGGTTGGCGCCTTTGCCTCCCGCTGTCTGTAGGTCCGCCTGCGGTGAGCTGAAAGGGATGATCATCAGAGATTATTAGGAATCTGCTCTAGCGCATAATGAAAGACACGCTCCAGTGGCATGGAGCGACCTGCATTCCAGGCATTCTTTAAACACCAAGGTGAGATTGAGCTGTTTCCAAGCGCTCCTCGAGCACCTTGACGTAACCCGGCGCGCACATCTCGGTGAACATATCCAAGGACTGGCGGTAGGCTTCCTTAGCCCGCTCCTGATCGCCGGGCTGGTTACCTCATGGAATCCAACCAGATTCGATTCTACGGTCCGGCGAAGAAGGCGTTCTCCAGTTGGGTCAGCTTGACCGCCAAGACCTCCAGGTCGGATTGAGCTGCAAAGGGGTCTTCTCCGATCTCGCTCAACACCAACTCCAGGCGCTCCTGCATGTCAGCGACCACTGCCTGCTGGTCACTAGCGAGCATATCGACCAGCGCTTCCAGCGTGGTAGCGGTTTCGTTCAAGATGACTCGAGCATCGGCGGGCGATTCCTTGATCAGTGCCAGATGGGCCTCAGCCACGTCGGTTTTGGCGCTCAGGATGTGCACGTGCAATACGGCGTCTTCGAGCTCCGCTTGCAAACTTTGATTGGCTTCGTCCAGCGGAGTCAATCGGCTCACCTCGGCCTCCAATTCCGTTACCCTGCCCTCAGCATCGTCCAAATCGGCTAAAGCCTGCTCTAACTCATCTTGCAAGCTTTGATTGACTTCTTCCAGCGGGCTCAAGCGGTCTACTTCAGCCTCCAATTCCGCCACTTGGCTCCTGGTCCGGTCTAAGTTCTTTGTCGCGGGTTGGTAAAGGGTCAGGAGAGCAGTCACGAATCCCAACCCGAATACGACCAACACACCCAACGTCCAGCGGAAAGCCAGACGGGCAAAGCGCTGGGAGCGGCTTTCAGGTTCCGGTTCAGCAACCTCCTCGAATGCGGGTTCTTCCTCCAAGGGAGCCTCTTCTTCCTCAGCAGGGATCCCTTCTGGGGGCTGCATCTCAACATCCAGTTCCTCAGCGGGCTCTTCGACCGGGGGGATTTCAGGTGCCGGGGTTTCATTCTCATTGTTCATCATTGTCATCTCCAAATATTCCTGGTCTCTAAGATCAAGATCGGTGGGTACTCCTGTATCATCTGGGTTATCCAGTTCAATGTTGTGCCTCCGACTCAGCTATTTCGAGCCGTTGACCCACAGCCTAGGGACTGGTCTCCGGCGTAGGGGTCGGGGTCTGAGTGGCAGTCGTTTCCTCAGTAGGGACTGCCGTGCTCTCCTCACCGGGGCTGATGGCTGATCCTTCAGAAGCGGGGGTCGGTGTCGAGGTGAGTGGTGCGTTTGTTTCACCTAGGGGTTCGACGATCAGCACTGGCTCCACCGACAGTTCCCGTAGCAACAACCCCCAAGCTGCCTCCATATCGTCAGTGGCCAAATCAGGTGCGTCCGGCAACTCCTCAATCGCCAGGTCGAAACGCAGCAGGATTTCCGTCAATGCCTCAGCATTCTCAGCCGGTCCTTGAGAGCGCAGATCGCTCAGCAGACCACGGGCCGTGCGCACATCCGCCTCCGCCTGACCCAGGTTGTTGTGAATCAAGGAGAGGCGCGCCCGGGCGACTAGGTCCATGATTTTGAGCAGCCCCAGTTCTTGGCGCAGCTCAGCCAACACCTCGTCCTGTTCCCCTGGTTGGTCGATCAACGCTTGGATCTCTTCGGCATTAGCCTCCACGGAGAGGCTCAGCTCGTCCAGTGCGGTTTTCAAAGATTCCAAAGCAGTTCCTTTTTCCTCCAGCGCGGTCGAGAGCTCAGCTATCCCCCCAATTGCTGAGTTGTGATCTTCCAAGGTGTTATCAATATCTACCAGCTGAGTTTGGATGTCCGCCAGAGCCAGCTTGACGTTGTCGCTCTGGATTTCCAGATCTTCCAACCGGGCTTGCATACTGTCCAGGCGATCTGTGATCAAGTCCTTGTCCTGTTGGTAATCCATTTGGAAATCCTCCAACCGGGAGGTGTTCTCCTGGACAGGCTGAATATACATACGGTACAGCCAAGGGACGCCGTAATAGAAACCCGCCCAAATGATTCCGATCAGCACCACGAGCAGCAGCAAGCGTAGGAATGCGCGCAAAAAACTAACGAAAGCGTTGCCCAAGCGTTTACTGAACGATGGTTTAGCAGGGGTGTTACCTTCTATACTCATCTGTACCTCCTCAGGGCTGTCCCAGATTCCCAAGCAGCTCGAACAAACCATCCAGGAAATCCTGGAAGCGTTGGGTGAGAGTTTGAAGCTCTTCCGTTTGGGCAGCCAGTTCGCTGATCTGCCCGTCTATGCTTTCAATCTGGGCGTTCAAATCGTTGATTTGCCCACTCAAAGTGTCGCTCTGGACAGCCAACTCGTCCACATCAGCTTGCAGTTCCCCGGTTACAGTCTCTAACTCGGCGACGCGAGTGCTGATCACTTCCAAGTTGTTCACCCGCTCGCGCAAACTATCCATATCCTGAGAGATGATGTCAGCTCGGGCGTTCAACCCGTCCATTTCACGGGAGAGGCTCGAGATCTCCGCCGGGCGGGCAAAGCGCAGCCCTCCGTTAATCGAAGCCAGGATGCCTAAGTTGAGCAGCAAGGCTAGGATCAGAACCGCAAAACCGCCCAACACCAGCATGATCACCCCTCCCCGGCGAGTCAACATCCTCGGCTCTGGCGGAGCCGCTGCGGGCTCGATGGCTGGAATAGGTTCAGGTTCGGGTTCTGCCTCGGGTTCGGGCTCGACCTCTAGCTCCTCCGGCAAAGGGGCTTCCTCCGCTGGGATATCAACTTCGGTCACTTTAACTTCTTCTTCATCGGAGGGAACCTCTTCGCTGGGAACGACTTCTTCTTCAAGCGCTTCCTCTACTTTTGGCTGTTCCTCCTCGGGCTCCTCCTTCGCTTCAGTTTCTTCGGAGAGGGAAGGCTCTAATTCAGCGAGGGGCTCTTCCACCTCCGGCGCTGGTTCCTCCTCAGGGAGAACCTCCCCAACTTGCTCTGGCACGCTGGGCATCTCTTCAACCGGTATTTCTGGCTCTGGGGCTTCGGGTTCATCCTCCAGGGGAGCAGTTCGCTCTGCAGCCTCGAAGGTGACCATGGATTCCAATCCCTTCACGAGCACCGGGCCAATCCCCTCCACCCGCCGCAACTCTTCCAGTGAATCGAAGGGGCGCGCCGCAATGATGCGCTTAGCCATGGCAGGACCGATCCCGGTTAGGGTGGTCAGTTCATCCGCACTGGCTGTATTTAGATTGATTCGTTCTGCCATTGTCTTCTCCTTGTGTTCACGTCTTTCGACGTGATAAAAAAGCTATTCGCTGCGCGATTCCAGCGAACAGGTATACGGTTTGGGTATATGCGACAATTCAATTTTAGTATATCCGAATTCGCGCACTTTTGGCAATCAAGAAGCGCTACGGGTTTGCATATTACCAGTGCATAGATCCAGTAATCATCAATCTTAAGGTATTCGCATTTGCCATAATTTCTATTTGCTACCCAAACGAGAGTTGATAGAGGTGTGGCAGTTAGGGAAAACCCAACAAGCACACCCCCTTTACATCCGTTGGTTGGACCTAATCGCCCAAATGCGATTGCCCTATTGTGAAACTTTTCAACTATTGCCTTCAGGGAGTTTATTCTCTATACTTAGGTACAGGCAAGAGGCGTGATTGGTTTAATTTGTAAAAGCGCCATCTCATCGATTCGAGGAGGATTAACATGGAAGATTTCTTAACCATCTCAACCTTGGGAAGCTGTTTCCTGGTCGCGGTCGGATTGATCGTTCTGCTGTTGCTGGTTCGCTCGGCGCGCCTGCTTTACGAATATGAGCGCGGCGTGGTCTTCACCCTGGGGAAGTACACCAGCACCCGTCAACCGGGCGTCACCTTCATCTTTCCCATTGTCCAATCCATGCAAAAAGTGGACATGCGTTTGAAGACCGCAGAGATCCCCCGCCAGGAAGTGATGAGCAAGGATAACATCCCGCTGCTGATCAATGCGGTGGTGTATTTCAAGGTGGTCAGCCCGGAGGACGTGATCATTAAGATCGAGGATCACGTCTTCGCTGTGCAGCAGTACACTCAGGCCGCTCTACGGGATGTGATCGGCAATGAGGAGATGGATACTGTGCTCACCGAACGAGAAGCCATCGCCGAGAATATCAAGAAGATCGTCGACGCGGAGACGATCGGCTGGGGTGTGGATGTTGAATCCATTAAGATCCAGGAGGTCGAACTCCCAGCGGAGATGAAGCGCGCCATGGCCAAGCAGGCGGAAGCCGAGCGAGAGCGGCGGGCGGTGATCATCGCCTCTCAAGGTGAGCTGACCGCTTCAGAGAATCTGCAGCGAGCAGCGGAGAACCTGGGAAAAAGCCCAGGCGCGCTGCACCTGCGCACCCTACAAACCATCCGGGACATCGCCGCCGACCCCTCAGAGAAGATCGTGCTGTTCGTGCCCTCCAACCTGGAAGCGGTGATGAGCAGTGTCACCGGGACTTCGAAGGAATAAACAGTCGTGATCCTGGATGATAAAAATCGTTACCTGCAAATCGCTTTTAACTACGATATCAGTCTGGTGGAAAGGGTGCTGCCTGAAATTGGCTACAGCGAGCGCATCCTGATGGAAGCTGGGACGCCCTTCATCAAGCAAGAGGGCGCCCGGGGAATCCGCACTATACGGCGCCATTGGCCTGGCATCGTCGTGGCGGACCTAAAAATCGCTGACGGCGCTGTGGGTGAAGTGGAGATGGCGCGACGAGCTGGAGCCACAGCGGCAACTGTACTGGGCAACTCCCCCACGGAAACCCTCGACCTTTTCGTAGCGCGCTGCCACGATTTGGGCATGGTGGCGATGATCGACATGATCGGGGTACATGACCCGCTCAAGGTAGTCATGCGCATGCGCCAACCGCCTGATGTGGTGGTGCTGCACCGCGGCCGCGACGAGGAGGGTACCCGCGGTAAGGTGATCCAATACCGGCACGTCAACCGGGTGCGCAGCAAGTTCAGCGTATTAATCTCCGCAGCGGGTGGCGTGGACCTGAAGGAAGCCCGCAGCGCCATCTTCAACGGCGCCAACATTGTCGTAGTCAACCTGGTGCACCCAGGCGACGAGTGGGAAGGCATCAGCACCCAAGCGAACGTAGCCGCCATCGCTGAGGAGTTCTTGACGACGATCGAGTGAGGTCCTTGATACCCCCTGACCCCCTTTTCTTCTAAGCCTAGGAGAAAGGGAGATGCAATGCGTTCACATTTCGCGACCACAGGTCAGGTCGCTGACCTGGCCAAGGCGTTTCCCTATTCCCTTTCCACTACAATGATCAAATAGGAAGATTCCATCTCGTAGGACGAGAAATCAAAGTCCCCATACACCGCCCGGATGGTCAAGCCCGCCGTTTCAGCCTCCGCCAAATGGACCTCCACCGGAACGGGATAATGAAGGTTGAAAATCGTCCTACGCTCCACTTGCCCGTCAGGAAGCAGGTGGTCGTAGTGCCAGTACAGGTTATAGCCGCGCGCATCCTGCTCCCAAGCGCTACTGACCTGAACCGGGTTACCGCTCTGGGGATGCGTGAAGTGGGTCTCCAGTTCG
>JASFVL010000013.1:0-29742 GCA_050049875.1 Anaerolineales bacterium | reverse complement strand
CGTGATGTTCGGCAACCCGGAAACCACCACTGGGGGGATGGCGCTGAAGTTCTATTCTTCAGTGCGACTAGACGTGCGTCGCATCCAATCCATCAAGGTTGGATCGGAGATTATCGGCAATCGCACAAGAGTACGGGTGGTAAAGAACAAGGTAGCGCCGCCCTTTCAGACAGCTGAGTTTGACATCATGTACAACGAAGGCATCTCGAAGGTTGGGGATCTGTTGGACTTAGCTGTGGATAGGGAAATCGTCACTAAGCGCGGCTCGTACTATTCCTACGGGGATATCCGTATGGCTCAAGGTCGTGAAAACGCCAAGGATTTCTTACAAGAGAACGTAGATCTGACAGAGGAGATCGAGCTGACTCTACGCCAAGACATACTAGGCGGAGCGTTCGGATCGAATGGAGATATTGAGGTATCATAGTAATTGAGATCGCAAGGAAAATAAACACAGCAATTTTGCGTTATTGCATTTCAGTTTGGAGGTGCGATCTTCAAGTTTATTGGTTTTATTGCACGTGCTATACGCCAGCGATAAAATCTCTTCTCCTAATCCCTCTGTTTGAGAGACACTCTCTGAAGAGCCTAGAATTGCTAAAAATTGGTATACGATGTGTGAGGTCAAGTGGGGAGGGGTCTTGGTAAAAAGCCAAGTTTATGTCCTGATTCTCTTATCTATGTTGCTTGTTTTAACAGCTTGTCAAGGAAGGGAATCAGAACCAACTGAGGATATCTACAGACCTCCAACCCCTGTCTCATCTCCAGCTCCGCTTTTGCAGCCTACCGTGAAGGAAGACACACCTGTAGTAGAATTTTCTCCTACAGGGACGCCTACCTGCGTTCATAACTTGCGCTTTATCTCCGATTTATCCATTCCCGATGGCACGATCGTTTCACCAGGTGAGAAGCTTGACAAGCGTTGGCAAGTAGAGAATAACGGCACATGCAATTGGGATCAAGAATATCGTGTAAGGTTGGTTGCAGGTCCTGCGATGGGCGTACCTACGGAGCAGGCATTATATCCCGCTTTGTCTGGTACGCAAGCGATCATTCGGATGATTTTTACTGCCCCTGAAACAGCCGGAACCTATCGTAGCGCTTGGCAGGCTTATAGTCCTCAAGGAAATCCCTTTGGTGATCCTTTTTTTATCGAGGTGGTAGTTTCAGAGGGAGCCAGTTCACCATGAATGATTGATCTCAACTCCCTAGTAATGATAATTCTGCGTTTTGCTAGAGTGCCTATTAGATTGTGAAGCGATCAAAGGTTCGATATTCATTATTATTTATGGGTATTGGGGTTATTTTTAGTCTTGCATTGTATAGTGCTCTAAGTACTTGGATTAAGTTTGATCTATTCTCTCCGAACCTTGAATGGATTCGTAATAAGATTTCGGCAATTGAACTGAGCCAAGCTAGTATATTGTCTACATTAACACCTGCATTTGAAAATGAACCCGAACATTTTTATAATTTGAATCTCACGTCAACGATTAAGCCCACACGCACGCCATTTAAGCCCCAATCGATAACACCTACCTGGTTGCCAACTTCAACCGCAACAAAGACTCCTGCTCCCACAGCGACATCAACTCTTAAACCCAGCAATACTCCATCACCAACAACACCATTGCCCGCTGAATTATATATAAAAAACATCTATGGGCGGTTGCCCGCGTTTTCCCTAAGTTGCGAATCTAGGTCGGCAGTAGATTGGGCGGCATATTTTGGCGTCCAAATAAACGAGATAAATTTCCTTCAGGGTTTGCCCTCATCTGACAATCCAGATAAAGGATTTGTAGGCAACGTTCATGGTGCATGGGGACAAATACCGCCTCGAGATTATGGCGTTCATGCCAAGCCGGTTGCAAACCTCTTGCGAGCCTATGGTCTTAATGCCAAAGCGGTTCGGGGAATGACTTGGGATGTCTTGCGCTTGGAAATTGCATCCGGTCGTCCGGTAATTGCTTGGGTGATTGGACATGTAGGTCTAGGTACTCCAGTCCCCTATACGGCCACTGATGGGCATGAAACAGTGGTATCGCGCTTTGAGCACACGGTAATCGTAATAGGCTATACGGATCATCGGGTGACAGTTCTGGATGGCGGTTGGGTTTACAGTCGCCGTTTGAACGATTTCCTCGATTCTTGGAATGTATTAGGCAATATGGCGGTGATTTTAGAAGATTGAATTAAGATGTTAACTAGCCCCCTTGCCTGTTTTCATTGCGTATTTTCGGAGTTGTAGGACCAATCCCAAAACCAAAAAGCGAGACCTTTCCATTTCCCCCAATCTTCAAAGGCAGCTTCCACTTCTTTCTTTCCGACTGGTTCACCTCGGTGCCATTCATAGGAGACCAGCTTGCGCGCCCACGAATCAACAGGGACAAAATCGTATCGACCGAGAATCATCAATAAATTTGCCGCTGCGTATTCGCCGATGCCTTTGATCGCTAGCAATTCTTTCCGGAGTTCTTCGGAAGGTATATCTTTTACTTTATAGAGTTCTAGATCTAAGGATCCAGAAGCCACCTGGCGGGCGATTTCAGATACATACGGCGCTCGGTACCCCAACCTCGCCACTGACCGCAGAGTTTTTTCATCCACTTGAGCTAAACGCTTAGGCTCGGGAAATGCATGGTAGGAGTTATCGCCTGGCAGAGGTTTACCAAAGTTGTGAACCAGCGCCTCGACCATGCGGATTGTGCCGCTCCAACTTGTGTTAGTTGTGAGAATTGTTTTTATTACATCTTCGAAAAGAGTAGGAGAACGGAGAAGCCTCCCTTGAGCATTATTCCTAACGTGTTTCAGTTTTGACTCATGCTGCGTTAAGGCGTAGAATTTGGAAAAATCCTGTTTCAAACCCAGCATCCAATTGACCGCAGTTTCAGTTTCAGACCGTTCCGTTCCAATCAATGGACTGTCCAAAACAACTTTAACACCGCCCTTAACATCTCTGATGGATATTGCAACCACCCGGTCTGAAGTTAGATGGGCGATGTAGGTTAATTCTTCGCTGCTGTCGTCAACCGTGAATGGTGCTAACTTAGACCAACCGTGAGAACGAACCACCGAATTGAACGAAAATGGGGGGTTGGCTTTTAATGTAAATTCCATCAATCACTTAGACAAATTTTAAGGTGTTGGTACTTATATTTTGTTTAGGTTCCTTCTTCCCAAGAGTTCAAATAAGCGATTTGTTCATCTGTCAATTCATCTATATGAATGTTCATGGCTTCTAGTTTCAATTGAGCGATTTGGCTATCGATATCCTCAGGGACTTTATATACTCTTTTTTCTAAATTTTCCGCATTTTTAACCATGTATTCCAAGCACAGAGCTTGGTTAGCAAAGGACATGTCCATTACGCTAGCAGGGTGCCCCTCAGCGGCGGCCAGGTTGATCAGCCTTCCCTCTCCCAGTAGGTAGATACTGCGTCCATTTCTTAATTCATATTGATCCACGAATGGTCGCACCCGCCGTTTCTTAACAGCCATTTCTTCTAAAGCTGGAATGTTGATCTCAACATTGAAATGTCCAGAGTTGGCTACTATAGCGCCATCTTTCATCTCTTCCATATGATGGCGGTCGATTACATTGATATCCCCTGTTAAGGTACAAAAGATGTCACCAATAGGAGCAGCCTCGGCCATCGGCATAACTCGAAATCCGTCCATCACGGCTTCCAAAGCCTTTAATGGGTTTACTTCGGTGATAATAACATTAGCGCCTAAGCCGCGTGCTCGCATCGCTAAGCCGCGACCACACCATCCGTAACCTGCCACTATGAAGGTTTTTCCTGCTAACAAAATATTGGTAGCGCGTACGATTCCATCGACGGTCGATTGTCCAGTTCCATATCGATTATCGAAGAAGTGTTTTGTCAGAGCGTCATTTACAGCAATAATCGGATAATCGAGCGCTCCATCAATCGCCATTGCCCTCAAGCGAATCACTCCTGTGGTGGTTTCCTCTGTCCCGCCGATTACTCCCGGGAGTAATTCGCGCCTGTCTTTGTGCAAGGTGCTGACTAAATCGGCGCCATCATCCATCGTCATATGGGGCTGATGATTTAGGGCAGCATCGATATGTTTATAATAGGTGATATTATCTTCACCTTTGATAGCAAAGACGGGGATTTCATGGTGGGTGACCAAGGAAGCAGCCACATCGTCCTGAGTGGAAAGCGGATTTGATGCGGTTAGAACCAGATCAGCTCCTCCTAATTGTAGTGTTTGCATCAAATTGGCAGTTTCAGTTGTCACATGCAGACAGGCAGAAATTCGCATACCGGTAAGAGGTCTTTCCTTTTCAAAGCGTTCACGGATTATCTGCAGAACAGGCATCTCCCGAGCAGCCCATTTTATCCGCCGACGCCCGCCTTCCGCGAGTCCGGAATCTTTGATATCGTAATTTGTCATTTGTATCTCCATATTTAAGGTTTGTGATCAATAATATTCAAACTTAGCAGATCAGCTTTATCATCCGAAGGATCTATAAGACTAATTCAGTTGATGAAGACATCCAGTTTATTATGGTCGTCAAAGTTCTCCCGATATCGATTGATGAACTCTTCTGGTGTGAAGGAGTGTTCCTGGGGTCCCTTTTGTTCAATACAGTAAGTTGCTGCTAATGATCCCATCCGTCCACAGGTTTCCCAATTAAGACCATTGCTATACCCAATCAGGAAACCTCCCCTAAAAGCGTCCCCGACACCAGTAGGGTCTGCAATTTCATTTGGCGACACGCTGGGGATGTGGTGCACTTGGTCACCAACATACACGTCAGCGCCGATCTCACCGCGGGTCACAACCGAGAGCTGGGTCGCCTTTCTAATATCTGTGGGGTTCATCCCCGCGTGTTTTTGAATCAGCCCAAATTCATAATCATTAACGAATAAACCAGCTGCACCCTCCAATCCCTTCCGCAGGGTCTGCCCATCTAATCTACAGATCTGCTGACTAGGATCGTAAAAATAGGGGATATCCAAAGTTTTGCATTCTTCCACATACCGAATCATCGCCTTGGGATCATTGGGCGATATCATGATCAGATCGGGTTTTTGATCCCTAAGGTCATAAATTGATAACTCGTGGGCTTGTTCCATCGCCCCGGGGTAAAAGCTTGCGATTTGAGCGTTAGAACGATCAGTGTTGACGAAAAAGGACGCAGTGAACTCACCAGGGATAACCTTCACTGCAGAAGTGTCCACCCCAATGCTATCTAACCAAATGCGGTATTCTTCAAAGTCCTCACCCACTGTAGCCATCAGGCGAGAACGTTGTCCGAACAACGCCAGCGTGTACGCGATGTTGGAAGCCGCGCCACCCCGTCGCCGAATCATTGACTCCACCAGGAATGACAAGCTGATGGAATCCAATTTATCGGGAAGTATATGGTCCCGGAAATATCCGGGGAAGGACATCAGATAGTCATAAGCTACAGAACCGGTTAGGACGATATTCATATGTTGTTTTGGTGAAATCTATTTTTATGCTGCTGAGGGGTAATTATCTCTCAAACTTTAGGTTAGAGAACTTTTAACAGCCTTCTGAAGGTTTTTTTGATAGGGTGGATAAACCACCCCATTCTCGGTGACGATCCCAGTGATCAACCTGTGTGGTGTGATATCAAAGGCAGGGTTACGTGCTTTAGCACCGTCTGGTGTTGCAGGTTTTCCCATTAAGTTCAATTCGAGTACCTCCTTGGGGCTGCGCTCTTCGATAGGAATATGATCACCGCTGGGTAGGGATAGATCGATAGTAGAGGTTGGTACGACGGAGTAGGTAGGCACGCCATTGTCATGGGCGGCTAATGACAGCATGTAGGTCCCAATTTTATTGGCTACATCACCGTTGGCTGCTACTCGGTCAGCCCCGAAGAGAACCTTCTGCACTTGACCGGAACGCAAGAAGAAACCCCCAGCGTTATCGCTTATGATTTCGTGGGGAATTCGATATCTCGATAGTTCCCATGATGTCAGACGAGCACCCTGTAATCGCGGTCGGGTCTCGTCGACAAGGACGTGGATTCTTTTACCTTGCTCGTGAGCCATTCGAATGACACCTAATGCTGTACCCCAGTCTACAGTGGCTAGCGCTCCAGTGTTGCAGTGGTGAATGATAGTATCGCCATCTTCGATGAGCTGTGATCCGATCCGAGCCATTTGCTTATTGATTTCCACATCCTGGTCGGCGATCCGTTGGGCTTCGACCAATACAGCTTCTCTCAATCCAGCTGTGTGTTCTACTTGAGAGGTTGTATGCAGCACCTTTTTGAGAGCCCAATTAAGGTTCGCTGCTGTTGGGCGAGCTTTTTTTAGGGTTTCAGCTGCTTGATCAAGGTCAGAGCGTAATTCCTCAACGCTTTCTGCAGGAGAATTCTGAGCAGCTAGGGCTAAGCCAAAAGCTGCAGCGGAACCGATAGCAGGCGCTCCACGAATTACCATATTGCGAATAGCGTCAGCTACCTGATGATAATTTTTGTAAGTGACGATTTTAAGCTCACTTGGAAGAAGCCGCTGGTCGATCATTTGCAGCTGTTGGGTCTTAAAATCCCATTCAACTGTTCTCATAAAATCTCGATCGTCTTAGGAGTGCCTCGTGATTTTCATTGGTCAGAGGTAAATAATTTTGGATCTGATGATGGTTGCTGATGCCGCTGTTTATGAGTGGAATTGCCTGAACAACCCACCGAGTTTAACATGGGAGAGTGTCTTTGTCAAAGATCGGATTTGTCTAGCTTCGATGTGTCTACTGTTACGATTTTTATACCATTTTCTCTCTTCAATTCAGCCATGAAATCATCAAACTCATCATTTTTAAACAAGTCGCTCCCGCGTCTACCGACTGGACGACCAATGACGAGCAAATCTGCTTGCGTATGGGTAATTACTTTGAGCAACTCCTTTTTGAATTTCCCTATGCAGACAATATAGTTCACCTTTGAGACACCCCGTCGTGTTGCTCGGTCAACCAAGATCAGCATTATAAACTCCCCCATTTCCTCTAGTTGCTGGTTGATTATCCGCAGTGAGCTTAGGGATGGGGTTACCAGTCCCATAAAATCCGCGTTGGTGATATGGACAAACGTGAGAAGACAATTGTGTTGCAAGGCTAAATCAATCGCCCGGGTTACCGTTTCTCGACTTTCTGGTCGCCCACGGACAGCACAGAGGATGTGTTCAATTTTATTTTCTTTGGTCATTAGGTTTTCTATCTCTAACTCTTGTTGGTTTGAACATGATCAAATTAGAAGTGGATAAACAACCAAATCATAGCTAATCCAACCGTAATCACCAGGGCTGGAAAACCCTTCTTTAAGAAATATATGTAAGTAATGGGATAACCAGCCCGTTCAGAGATGCCGGCAGTGATCATGTTGGCAGACGCACCGATCAGCGATCCATTACCGCCCATTGCTGATCCTACGGAAAGGCAGAAGAATAGAACCTTGTTGTTTGCTCCAGGCACTGTTGCGGAGAGGAAGCCGACAACGGGCAGCATTGCCGCAGTGAAGGGTATGTTCGCCACAACCATTGATAGAATTGCACTGAGCCAGGTGATTGCCAACATGGTGACCATTAGGTTGTCACCCACCAATCGTCCAATGACATCAGCGATCAAGCTGATTAAGCCAACTTCTTGAATGGCACCGACGACAATGAACAACGCCATAAAAAAAACCAAGGTTGTCCAATCCACCGCTTCAATCATCTCTTCAATATCTGGCCGAATCCACACCAGCAATCCGGTAGCACCAACCAGAGCGGTAACGGCTGGTAGCAAATGAATCCGCTCCCCAAATATAAAAAGGATAAGCATACCGGCACCAATCACGCCGGCTTTTTTAAGATGTTCTGGTTGCGTGATGCGGCCACGCTGCTCTAATGTTTCCATTAAAGCGGGGGAAGCACTTCTCGATTCAGCTAACTCTTTGCGATAGATAAAGCCGTTGTAGATTACCAGACCGATGAATGCCATCAGAACTCCAGGAGTTAAGTTTATGAGAAATCCATTGAAGGAGATATTAGCGAAGGAACCGATTAAGATATTCGTCGGAGTGCCGATTAATGTGCTGATACCTATCACGTTCGATGCGAACACCTCGGGCATCAACAAGGCAAGGGGATTGATATTAAGCGCAAGGGCAATCTGCACGGATATTGGAGTCATCAGTAGCATGGTCGTCACATTATCCAAGAAAGCCGAAGCTACGCCGGTTATCAGCATCAAGATTGGCAATAACAGCCACATACGCCCACCTGAGATTCGGTAGGCAAAAAAAGCCATCCATTGGAAGACACCTGTTTTCTCCACCACAGCGATAACAATCATCATCCCCATGATAAGAAAGATTACGTTCCAGTCAATATATTCCAGCGAGTCTAGGAAGTTGAAGATGAACAGGTTTTCATTCAGAGGGTTTCCCAAATAGCTGATCAGGTAGATGAGAGTTGCCCCCACTAGTGCAGCCAATGTGTTGTGCATCACACTTGTTGCGATCAGGATTAGAACGATGACAAATATAACCGAAGCGATCCAAAATGCTGGACCGATATGTCGCTGAAGCGTGATGGTTGGTATCACGACTGGTTGCCCGTTCTTCAAAGTTTGTACATCCCCCTTTTCCAATAGCAAAGACGTTGAATCAAAGTGGGCTCGTTCGACATTTAACATTAGACCGTTGGGGATTTCTTCCGTGGATAAGCTCTCGTCTTGAACTTGATATGATTCTGCTGAAGGTTCTGAATTTGAAATTGACAGAGCAAAACTACCGTCGGGTTGCGTACTTGTCTGAGCGATCGGATCATCTTCAGAATTTTTGCGCAGTGTGATTTGAGCTCCTACCACAGGTTGATTTTGGGAATCGCGCACTTCCCCAAAGAGCGTACCGGAGGAAGAAGATTCTTGAGCTCGGGCAGGAAAACGATACCAGGTCAAGGCAGTTGCGCAACCCAGGAGGAAAATAGCAACGATCAATGTGCGGAAGGTTCTGGTCATGTATTTTTCCTTGAGTGATTAATGTAGTAGTGATCGACCAGTTTGCTTACAATCATATATACGAAGATTATAACCTCTTCAACGATTTCTTGGTTTGTGTGCAAACCAATTTAGGGGTTGCTACCCAATCTCACCTACACCACATAAAATATCTGAGGATAGTTATTTTTTGAAGTCATTATTGACACGTCTCTGGCAATTAGGGTATAGTCCACGTCATGTTAAGCGCCCGAAAGGCTTTGTTTATACCGATACTGCTCCTGATATTGTTGGCATGCAATCTACCTGTTGTTCCGTTGTATAAGCCTACACCTACCCAAACTCAAACTCCGAGTCCGACTACACCCCCAACACCTACTACAACGCCTATACCTACACACACACCAACACCAGTTCCTGAAGTGCGGGTTGCGAGCGGTGACAGGGCTTTATTCAATGGTGATTGGGAGGGCGCTCTGCGGGAATTCAACTCTATCCTCGAAGGGGATGTTAATAGCAATGTCCGGAGTGCAGCTTTGTTAGGCATTGGGAAAACCTATTACTCAGCACAGGACTATCCCAAGGCACTGGAAACATTGCGCGATCTTGTCGCTAACTATCCAAATTCACCCCATCTGCCTGAGGCAAATATTGTATTAGCTCAGACTTATACCGCCCTGACCCGTCACCATGAAGCTGCCGATGCTTACGCCCAGTACCTAGACTTGAATCCTGGGTTGATCGATTCCTATGTCTATGAATGGCGCGGTGATTCCCTCGCCTCGGCGGGTGAATATCAAACCGCCATTGAGGCGTACCAATCTGCACTGGGCAACCTTCGCGTTGGTGAGACAATCGATGTTGAAATTAAAATTGGGCGCAACTATTCCGCGATGGGTGATTACTCAACTGCAATTGTGATCTATCGTGATGTATACACTCGCACCCTTAACGATTACACCAAGGCGCAAGCGGATTATTTGATGGGCCAGGCATATATGGCACTCAATCAATCCGATCAGGCGTATGCGAGCTATCTCGATGCTGTAGAGAATTATCCCCTCTCCAATGACTCTTATCAAGCTCTTATCTTGTTGGTCAATGCAGGTTATCCAGTTAGCGAGTTCGACCGCGGCCTTGTGGATTATCATGCCGGTCAATACAATTTGGCTATTGCTGCATTCGACCGCTACCTCAGTGTTGGAGGGGAACACTCTGGAACAGCTCTCTACTATAAAGGATTAGCGTATCTTGCTTTGGACAGTCCACAGAACGCGATTGATAGTTGGGATGAACTAATTCAGAATCATCCCGATAATCCATATTGGGATGAAGGTTGGGAAGAGAAAGCTTTCACGCTTTGGGCTTATTTAGATCAGTATGGTGAAGCTGATCAAATACTACAAGATTTTGTAGAAGAGGTACCCTGGCACCCACGGGCACCGGAATTCTTATTCGACGCCGCGCGCGTGCTCGAACGTGCGGGGGATTTGAATGGTGCAGCGATGGTTTGGGATCGTTTACCAGCTGAGTACCCAAACCATGATTTAGTTTCACGTTCGCTTTTCCTGGGAGGTGTCTCGCGTTATCGACTAGGAAATTACGAAGAAGCCCTGACATCTTTTTTGAAATTTCTGGGCAACGCAGTACCCCTGGGTGAGAGGGCTGCAGCTCAATTTTGGATCGGCAAGGTTCATCAGCTTCTTGGGGACACAGTTTCTGCCAGGGCTGCGTGGAGTCAGGCTGTTAATCTGGATCCGACCGGATATTACAGTGAACGAGCGCGTGACTTACTGCTCTCGCGCAGTCCGTATACACCCCCCCTTAATTATGATTTAGGTTTTGACGCATCTGCCGAACGGGTTGAAGCTGAGAGATGGATACGGACAACTTTCGGTATCTCAGACACCGTCAATCTGTCAGGGCTTGGTGAGTTGTCAACTGATTCGCGTCTCGTTCGTGGTACGGAACTCTGGAACCTGGGTTATTATGACGCAGCGCGTTTGGAATTCGAGGACTTGCGCCAGGAGGTCAGTGATGACCCTGCGAGTACCTATCGCTTGGCTAATTATCTGGTTAAGATTGGGCTATACCGTTCCGGCGTTTTTGCTGCTCGTCAAGTGCTCAACCTGGCTGGGATGGATGATGCAGCAACAATGAATGCTCCGATTTACTTTAACCATCTACGTTTTGGGAGTTATTACCGCGACTTAATCATCCCTGTCGCTGAAGCATACGATTTTCATCCTTTATTTTTGTTCACTGTAGTTCGCCAGGAGAGTTTGTTTGAGGGATTTGTGCGCTCATCCAAAGGAGCGCGCGGTTTGATGCAAATTATCCCCAGCACGGGAGCCAGTATCGCAACCCAAGCGGGTTGGCCCCCCGACTATTCCGCTGATGATTTGTACCGTCCAAAGGTCAGTTTGACCTTTGGGGCTGATTATCTCGATGACCAGCGAGATTTCTTTTGTGATGGGGCTGCAGAACCACTTGGCGCGTGTCTATATGCTGGACTTGCAGCCTACAACGCGGGCCCGGGCAATGCAGCGATTTGGTACCAACTAGCCGGGGAGGATCCTGATCTGTTCTTGGAGGTTATCCGTTTTGAGGAGACGCGCCGCTACCTAAGGGGTATCTACGAAGTTTTTACTATCTACCGTCGTTTATACGATCGGACACCGTAGAATTAATTCTTTATAAATCCA
Organism: Anaerolineales bacterium; assembly: GCA_050049875.1. GTDB lineage: Bacteria > Chloroflexota > Anaerolineae > Anaerolineales > UBA11858 > JASFVL01. The sequence goes on along the minus strand of JASFVL010000013.1, from coordinate 18,056 downwards.
AAACCCCCGGATAGTTCTGATCTCCGGGGGTTTGGATTATATTTTGGTAGGTTAGTAGCGTAATAGAGCGCCGATTTTACCGTACTCGGTGAGCTTTTCACCGTCGTGTAGAACTTCAACATCCCCTCCAGATTGCATCACTTTGCGCACAGCTAGCTCTACTGCGTCTGGGATATATTCGAACTCCCCTCCGCAGAAAGGGCAGTTCTCTATTTCTTGGGCAGTCAAGTATGTACAGCTTGCACAGCGATAACCTGGGGCGCGGAACCCCTTTTGGATTAGGAGAGTCTGAACTCTCCCCTCATGAACAGCGCTTAGTGTATCATCTAGGCGCACAACCCCACCCTTACCCTTTGCTGCGCCAGTGATTACTGCTTCTACGATGCGCCCCTCACGTTGTTGTTCGGCTTTTTCCCCGATCTCCATGGCGCGTTCTAACACTTCAGCATGAGAGGCGGTCATACTCATGGGAAAAGTACCCACAATCAAACTCTGCCAAGTCTTGGGCAAAAGGCTACGAAAAAGTGCGACGTTATCATCAGTGCCACCGACCAAAACCCGACGTATTTTATTGTCAGCGAAAAAGTTGGCGGCGAATTCAGCAGCTTCCCTCATATTTCGATCTGCAACTTCATCGCTGTAACTTGTTTGTCCAACAGCACCACCGCGACGTCCCATAGCTTGTGATCCTCCCCCGCGTTTGGTACGGCGTACACCTTCACCCATAACCCCTTCTTGCTCCTGTAATTCGCCTAGGTGAAACGAAAACAATCGCGCTCCCTGCTTATCAACTAGTGCGACTCCATATCCCCCGTAAGAATCTAGAACATCCGCTAAAGGCTTGACATGGGGGCGGTTGTTCACTCTAATTCGACTACTCACCACAACAGCCAATGGGTAAGCGCGAAAAAAACCTTCAGGGGCGCAGGAAAAAACTGCTACGCTGCGACCTGACCAATCGTATTCGTGCTCGAAATAACGTTCAATAGAAGAATTGTCATCAGCTAGTTCAATTTCCTTGAGCATTGAACGAAGCTTGAGTTTGTAGAGGTCAGCATTTCCTTTGGCTGGATCTGTGTTTAGGTAAATGCTTATTACAGGATGTTTAGATTTGTAACTAAGCAGTTCATTCAGATCTCTATCCGTTATCATGGTGAGCTCCTCTCTCATATAGATTGTGAACGATCCATAGAATGTGATGTGGATGTTAAACCCCATCAACCACCACACCACTGTAAAAATAATAATATTAATAGAACATACGCACTTGAAGGGGAATGTGGGGGGGCGGGTAGCGTCTGTCCAATCCCCCCAAAAACCTCCCAACTGCGTAACTTCTGATTAAATCAAGGACGACTACCTAATGTGAGGTCAATTTCTATCTGCTCATTGTCCCTAAGGACGGAGAGTGTTATCGTGTCTCCTGGCTTTTTATTTTTGAGGATATAGCTTATAAAATCACTGAAGTTGAGAACTTCGATTTCATCAACAGCAATGATCAAATCCCCTCCAGCAGGAGTGTTTGGGATTCCTGATGGTTGCGACCCTCCCTGTAAACCCGCAATGTCAGCTGGAGAATCCGGAGTTACTTCCGTGATGTAGACACCATTAGCTCGCGACAGGTCAAGACCTTCTTTGATGAAAAGATTGATCTCATCTAGGCTGCGGATACCCAAATAAGGATATTCGTACTCACCTTTGGCGATCAAATCAGGGATGACTTGTTTAACAATATTAATGGAGACCGCAAAACCGATACCGGAGTTGATCGGCTGCCCAAATATATCCAAGCTTGTGCTTTGGATGGCTAGATTGACGCCAATCACTTCACCGTTTAAGTTCAGAAGAGGGCCTCCGGAATTACCAGGATTTATGGCTGCATCCGTTTGTATAAGTTCGCCAGATGTGAAGACACCCCCCCCTGGAGCCTCATGGAGAGATTCAAGGGTGCGACCCAATGCTGAGATGATCCCCATCGTCATTGTACTTAAATTTCGAAGCGGGTTTCCAATGGCAACAACTGTCTGTCCGACCTGGATTTGGTCCGAATCACCTAGGGGTAGAGGTTGAAGCTCTTCAGGTGGGGCGTCAACTTTTAACACTGCGATATCCGAATCCAAATCGGTGCCAATAACTTCGCCTCGGGTTTTGAATCCAGAGGGGAAGTCCACTTCTAAATCTGTAGCACTTTGTATTACATGGTAATTCGTTATCAGATGCCCCTCTTTATCTATGATAAATCCAGATCCCAACCCGCTGCCTTCTTCTGATAGGACACGAATGGCAACGACTCCAGGATTTGCTCGTTGATAGAGTTCTACTAGCACATCTTGTTGGCTAGAATAATCGATATCTGGGGTTGTAATGATGGATGATTCGGCTGTGGGTTGGGGCGAAACTTCAGTTTGAGTTGCTTTTTCAACTTGAATTGCGGGTGCATTAGTAGGTGTCGGTTCTGATACGATTGTTGCGCATGCCAGAGTTACTAGGCTGAGAACAATTAAGACCGATAAGGTTCTATAAGCAGGTTTCATAAATTTATTCCTGTATTTCTAAGTTCCTATCTATAATGTGGTTTTCGACCTTTGGACTTTCGTAGGAGTCTAGAGACTTCCCGATATCATGATTGTATGCGCGCATAGCATCCAAAGTCAAGTTATTTTAAGATGAATTTATGTAATTCTAACCTTAAACGAATGATAAAGAGAAAGCTAACAATATGGCTTGCCAGAGTCCGTTTTTGCCGAAGGTTCCCAGCCAGATGCTTGACACAGAGTGCGAATACGCTTCAAATGCTATGGTAAGACGATCTATGGATTATGCAGTGATTTTTTTGTAAATAGCGGGGGTTCACCCGTAATTTACAGAAAAACTGAAACACAATCGATCTATGGATCAAGAATAGGATTTATCATGTGACGGAGGTAGGGCATAAAAATTGCACCTTAGGCAGTAACATATATCACATTTGGTGTAAATCATACGAATGATCCTTTCTCTCACTCATAGAAATAATCTAGAGAGTTGAGAGGATGTACACGAAATTTATAGTTCTCCTTAATGACATGGATGATTTGAGAAATCGTATTCTTCTCGTCGAGCAAGATCCCGATATTGTAGAATTAATCTCGCGGCAGATATTGGCTCCTTTGGGGTTCCAAATTAATGTAGTGGATAGGGCTACGACTGCTCTTCACGATTTCAGCCAGCTGTCTCCTGATGTGATTATTACTAACCTAAATTTATCCGATCTGAGTGGTAAGGATTTACTGATCGCTTTTTCATCCCAGGGAATCGATGTGCCAATTATCGTAATTGGTGGAAATGAAATTGTAGAGGATGTGGTCCAAGTTTTTCGGTTAGGAGCCTCTGATTATTTGATTCCACCCTTACGAGAGACCGAAGTGATCTTCACGGTTGAAAAGGCGCTGAAAAAAGTACAGGAACGGCTCAAACGGGAGCAGCTCACTCGTCAAATTGAAAAGATGGAACAAATGTTAAAACAACGGACAGAAGATAGAGCAAGGCTTAAATCTGTTGTGAATATTGTTGACGATTTGGTCGCTTCTAGCGAGTCCGCTGTTGGGTATCTGGATGTCTTCATGGGAAAAGATTATGATCAATTAAATCCTAACCAAAAAGAGATTATCAACCAACTTCAAATTGAGATAAACCAAATAACCAGAACTTCTCTACTAATAACGAGACTATTGGATATAAATTAATCGATGTCTGACCAAACAATCCTACTCATTTTAGCTAATGCTCAATCAAGGGAATTATTGGAGCGCGATACACTGCGCCCAGCAGGTTACAAAGTAACTTCAATGCTGGGACGGAACCCTGTAAGTATTAATTTTAATAATTCTCACCCGGATCTGATCATTTTGGAGGAGGGGTTGGGTAATGGGGATGTTCTGAATTACGCAACTAATTTAGTTGAACATCATCCTGCTATACCAGTAATTTTTGTCCCTCAACTCGACTCACAAGTCTCACCTGTACAAATATTACGATCGGGAGTTGTTGATTGTATATACCCTCCGATTAGTTCAGATGAAGTTTTACAAGCAATACAGCGCGGAATACATCATCGGAAAAAGCTAGAAGGTTGGGTACGTAAAGAAGCCCGCCGCGATACTGATAAGCTTCACCGACGGGTAACTGTACTGGAAACGCTCGAGAAAGTTGGGCGTTCAGTAACAGCATCGCTAGATCTAAAAGATGTGATCGCTGCTGTCGTGGAAGGGGCGGTTAAAATCGTTCAAGCGGAAGAAGGATCCTTGTTGCTGCTCGAGGAGGAGAGCGGTGATTTGTATATGCGTGCTAAGATGAAATCTGGCAGTGAGCCTGTTCGTATATGCTATACCTCTGTGGACGATTCCTTAGCAGGTGAGATTATAAGAACTGGAAAGTCAGTACTAATCAATGACAAGCAAACCAAACAAAACCACCCAACATATTTAGTGCAGAGTTTGATTTATGTTCCGTTGAAAGTTCATGAGCGCGTGATTGGTGTGTTGGGTGTCGTAAACCATTTAAAAGAAAAACACTTTTCAGAGCACCATCTAAAATTAGTCTCTGCACTAGCAGATTATGCTGCGATAGCTATTGAGAATGCTCGTTTATATCATAGTACCGAAATCGAGAAGAATAAGTTAGAAACAATCCTTACTCGTATTGAGGATGGGGTCATTGTTGTGGGACAAGATAGGCGAGTATTGTTGATCAACCGCACAGCAAGAGATATATTTAAATTGGATAAAAAACCTGTGGAATCACAAATGATTGGGGATGTATTTGATCATCCCGAATTATTGTCCTTGTTAACCTCAGCGGATATTAAACCTCCCTATAGGAGTGAAATTACCCTGGATGATGGGCGAATATTTAATGCTCAACTTACTGCCATTACTGGAGTTGGTTTAGCGGTGACAATGCAAGATATCACCCACCTGAAAGAGTTAGACCGTATTAAAAACGATTTTGTTAATACGGTATCTCATGACCTGCGCTCTCCCTTGACAGCTATTTTGGGTTACATTGACTTGATAGAAAGGGCTGGATCAATCAACACACGTCAGCGGGAATATGTACATCGGGTGCGATATAGCGTGCGTGGTATTACTGATTTAATCAGTGATCTTCTTGATCTCGGACGGATTGAGAGCGGTTTCGATGCGCGCAAAACAATCGTTCCGATGAGTACGATATTGCGATATTCGATGGACAACATTCGAAACCAGTTGGAAAAGAAAGAACAGAATTTGGCAATGGATATCCCTCCTGATTTACCAAATGTGCTTGGTGATGAAACCCGCTTGAGACAAATGATTGATAACCTGTTGAGTAACGCCTGTAAATACTCACCGGTAGGCGGCGAGATACGTGTTTCCGCCCGGCACGAAACGGATCAGATCATAATTCAGGTAAGTGACAATGGTTATGGGATCCCACTTTCTGATCAACCCTATATTTTTGATAAATTTTTTCGTGCAGCTAATGTGGATGAAGATATTTTGGGAACAGGTTTAGGATTGGCGATTGTTAAGTCCATTGTTGAAAATCATCATGGACGTATTTGGGTGGAATCGGCACTGGGAGAAGGAACGATATTCACTGTTGTTCTCCCTACTATGAATGAAAGGTTCAATAACGGGGTTTCTAATAGTGGGTCTTAGATAAACGGGGAATAAGATCCGTTTGTCCATAATATTAGACAGTAAAAAAGTCTATACTCTAATAAAACAAGCCTCCACCGGGGTGGTGAGGATGGCCCGGTGGAGACTTTCGCCAAAGGAGGAAACAGCGATGAATGAGGGTATGTGGTTCCTAATTCCTGATCATCATACCAAAAATAAAACTAATTGTAGATTGTCAAAGGTCACAAGTTGGGGGTGATGTTGCTCACCCACATTTGTCGATAGTTTGGTGGGATCTAAGAGTTTGTTCATGACTGACGAAAAGAATGGAGTATTTGTTGATGTGGATTGTTGTTCCTATTTCGGCGTTTTTCCCTCCAGGTCCCATGAAGACTATCCAATTCAGTGCTGAGGGCGATCCAGTCTTCCACAACGAACACAAAACCTATCAAGCTGGGGTGAAACATCTTAGCGGGGAGAAAAAGGCGTAAGAGCACTGGAGTAAGTGGATAACTATTCAATTCCACTGCAACTGCGGTCTTACCAAAAAAAGGAGTCAGGAATTTTCGCTCTCCCCACTTTAATTCGTTAGGGGGGTACGTCTTATGGAACTCAACGGGGTGAACTTTACGAAGTCTTCGGTATGAGATTTTTAACCTTAAGAAGGGTGTAACCAAACGTACATGGGTGGGAAATGCTTGAATATAACACATATTTTTGGTTACAAGAGCGAAAATGGCGAAACTCACCGACACGACTGCTCCAACGAAAACCATAGCGTCTCTTGATGGTTGAATAGCAAGAACTCGCTCCGTATTGGTTCGCCACCAGATAACCGCGAAGGTAATTCCTGAGATTAGCGAGACTTTCCAGAGCCGGTTCATGGCATGATGGTACATTAAGAGGACATGTTGTTGGCCTATTTGTTTCTTAGCCATAATAGTATCTCCCTTCCCACCATTCCAAAGATGGATCGCTGGGATATCGAAGGAACTTACCCTAAATTATGCCGTGAAATTGATATCTGGCACCTTACAACAACTTTACAAACATATTTTGTGATTAATTTTCACAAGGTGTTGATAGACCTTCTGCTCATTCAATTAAGTGCAGAATCTATTCGATAAAAACTTGACTGCTAGAGGTGGGAGTGAATGAAATATATACTTGGATTTCATCGTCATATTATGTTAGTTCTGATTAAGGTTTTTTGTGGGTATCTCCTTAGCACATCGCACAAAATCCAGAATTACGGGAACATTGCGCATCATATAGATCATATTACCCTTTACATATAGTTTACGGGTCATCAAGGCTTGAAGTGGGTCAAGCTCACCGTTGAGGATTTGAATAAAGTTTCCGCGTGGGGCGCTCAAGGTAAATTTTGGCTCATTGGCTAGTGCATTTTCCGAATTTACAACAAAAGAACTTCTACATTTTCCATGCCACAGATCCAAATAGAGTCGAGTTTCCTTATGATTTGTGGCATCCGGTGTGATCACAAACTGGATATCACCTTCCCAGTTACTAGCGATTTGAGCGTATTGCTCATCGGAATTTAGAGTATCCTCGAGTGCTTTCAACCACTCTGAGCTTGGAAATTGGTAGCTCATGAGTTATTTATCTCCTTTGATATTTTCTCATTTATGGAATTTCTTACGATATTTCCATAAGAATCTGCAATGCTTTGAGGGATCGATCATTATATTCCACTCAGAAGAGGAGCATCCCATTGACATTTTGTAGCGCTTTTTTCACTGCTACATGTTGTCACTGAATTAAACTTTCAGAAAGTTATCCATATTGTTATGATTTCTCTTTGGTAACTTTGAAAACTTGGGATAAATATAAAACATAGCTCTCTAGGTGAGAGGGGTACTATTTGTACTGAGCGGCATAGTACTCGCACAGATCATTTAAGGGGCAGTCGTGGCATTTTGGTTTTCTGGCTTGGCAGATCTCGCGACCTAAACGGATGATGTTGAGATGAGCATCGTAGTAGTATTCTGAAGGGAGGATTGCTTCCATATGTGCGTGTGTTTTTTCAGCGTTCATGTCTTTAGGGCGTAAGCCCAAGCGACCGGTTACCCGATGGATATGAGTATCAACCGGAAAAGCGGGCATATCCAACGAAAATAACATAACTATAGCAGCGGTTTTCGGTCCAACGCCTTTGAAATTCAGGAGCCAATCCCTAGCTTGTTCAGGTGAGTATTCATGTAAAAATTCGAGATCCAAAGAACCCCTCTCATCGCTGATGGATCTGAGGATAGATTGAATTCGTGGTCCTTTTTGGTTAGCTAATCCTGCTGGTCGAATAGCGTCGATGATTTCTTCTATTGGGCTATCTCTGACCTGCTCCCAAGTGGGGAATCGACTGGTAAGCCTATTGAAAGCAAGGTCTCTATTATTATCGTTCGTATTTTGAGATAGTATGGTGGAGACTAACTCGTCCAAAGGAGGTAGACGATTGCGCCAGGTGGGTTTTCCATAGAAGTCTATCAGGCGTTGGTGAATGGCTTCAGCACGTTTAATTTGATTCATAGAGGGAAATTCCAAGTGTGGTTTGTACTACATTCAAATGATTATCAGCGATAAGATGATTATTCAAGACATTTGAAGGGTGAAGCAGGGTCTGGACTTACCAACAACGATGTCTCTCCAATTAAGTAAATTGCGTGTAATCCCAAAATCGCCTAATTTTTCTAATTCGTTTGTGGACAAGGCGCCTATTTGGTGGAGGACCTCTAGGGCAACTGCAGATCGGGCGCGCCCAGCTTTATCACCATCAGCGATTTTTATGGCTATCCCGATACCTGGCGAGTTGGGGTTAAGAGCTCCTGGAAGGAGTCCTAAACCCTGGAAGCCTTCCGCTCCACCCTTGGCAATAATCCGCCCCTGAGCAACTTGCATTAAGCGAGTGTCGAAACGTCCTGGACCAGCAACCATCTCTGGATGAGCCATCATCGCTGATGTGATCGTCCGACAGCTAGAAGCTCGGCGGATTGAGAGTTCAGCGGGATCACAGAGGCGGGCATAAGCAAAAGATACGTTCTGCAGTGGGATGGCGAAGGTAGGAACGGAGCAACCATCTATCCCCAAGCCTATTTCCTGAGGATTCAAATCGCACATCTCACTAAAAGTTTTCAGAATTATCTGCTGAACGGGGTGATCTGTGTCAATGTAGTCTGAAGTTGGCATATTCTGTATTCGAGCTAGGGCCAACATTCCAGTATGTTTGCCAGAACAATTATTATGGATTGCACTTGGCTCGATCCCTCTTTCAATTAGCTTTCGAGCGGTTGGTTTGTGGATGGGTGGGTGGATGCCACAATTTAGGTCCGCTTCTGATAAACCAATCTTAGATTGAATTGCCTTGACAACAGATACATGCTGATCTGTTCCAGAATGGGATGCACAAATAATTGCGATTTCTTCCTGGGTAAGGTTAATGGTTTCATGCCCAACACTATCGATCAAGGGTAATGCTTGGAAAGGTTTCGCAGCAGAACGTAAGAATGTCACCACAAGCGGATTTCCGTACCAAGCTAGTAGCTTGCCTTGAGCATTAACGACTGATACTGAACCGTAATGAGCGGATTCGGTCACTCCGCTGCGAGCAAGCTCTAGAATGGGCAGATAAGATAATTTTGACATGATGTTGGGATTGTTGATTGAGAGGAATAGTGACTGATGGATGGGCGAATTCAGTAAGTGTACTGCACATATTTCCCCCTATAAAGAGGTGAATTAAATATACCCTTATTACTCGTCCTCCGGCTGAGGAGGGTGATAATGGCGATTGTAATATTGCTGCAGCCCATATCGCAGACGCTGTTCGTAGAAAGAATCATATTTGCTCGGGATTTCGAAATTCGATAACAATTTAGGTACGATCTTGTCAACAGCCTCAATGGATGCTTCTTTTTGAGCCATTTTTTCTAACCTATTGAGGATTTTTTTTAAGTATGATCGCTGGGCGCGAACAACGTCTTTTGTGATCAGCCCATTCCTGCCACTGATGATCGTGTATGTTCGATATGCAGAGGAACTTAGAAGGTTTAAGGATTCAATCCAAGCTGGTATGTTAGCTTGACCCAAGAAAGGAGGTTGATCTGCAGTAACAGCGTCGCCGATGAAGACGATTTTTTTATCAGGGATGTTTACCCAAATAGCACCAGACATGGGACCGGGACGGTGTTCTATAAGGATATCGTGATCACCCCAGTGTAATCGTAAATATTTCGTGAAAGTGAGGCTTGGGTGAGTCCAACGAGTGCCAATAACCTCCATGTAACGCTCCCATTCGGCACCCATCTCGATATTCTGACCTTTGAAAACCGCAGTGCGACTGCGAAAAGCTTTGACGGTTTCATTATGGGCTAGAATTGGGAACTCTATGGCACGAGCACCGAGATTGCGGTCGTGATGGGCATCCAAAACTACGAGCAGACGGTGGGATCCTCTACCTCGATTGATCATGGAGGCTTTCCAGGAGAGAGCATCTTCTGTTCTCAGTGGGGCGTCAATTAATAGAGTTCCTTGCGGCAAAATGATTGCACCTAAAGTTACTCCTGGTAAATTTTTTTCAAAGAATATCCCGTTCTCGATTTGTTGCATTAGGTATCCTCAATTCTTTAACCAAAACTCTCATTGCAGTTGGATTGAGATTTTAGGTGGCCATAATTTAATAACACTTGGTTATTTCCATTGGTTTAAGATTTTCAAGATATTTAGTGCTCATTTGGGTAGTAGAAAATATTGATTTGTAGGTAGAGTGAAGGTGAAAATCGCGCCTCCATCTGGTGCATCTTTCACCCAGATCCGCCCATTGTGACCCTCAACAGCAAGACGGCAATAAGCTAAGCCCAAACCTATACCATGAGGTCTATCAATGGTGTGAAGTCGGGCGTATTTATCAAAAATAATATCATGATTGTTTTTAGGAATTCCAGGACCGGTATCCTGAACACAGATATGTATCCATTGATGATTCTTTTGGCTGGCGGTGACTTGGATTTTGCCATCAGGGGGGGTGAATTTCACCGCATTTTCGAGTAAGTTGATCAACACTCGCTGAACCATTTCTTTATCGACCATCACAGTTGGAATGTCATCAGGGATCTGGACGATAAGATCTTGGTTTTTATTATTTGCTATGGGTAAGATGACATCAACTGCGTATCGGATGAGATTCTTGGGTTGAACCTCCTGAAGATCAACGATGGGTTGTCCAGCTTCGAGTCGGTTGATATCTAGTAAGGAACTGGTTAATCGTTGGATGCGTTCGGTCGATCTTACTGCGATATGAAATAGGGAATGGATAGCTGGGTCCTCTAATGAGAGCTTGTTATCCAATACGTCCAAACTGGAGACGATATTTGCCAGTGGTGATCTCAAGTCGTGGTAGATCATTGATATAAGATCGTCACGTAACTCATCCAGATTTTTGCGCTCGGTGATATCCCTCAAAATCCATTGTAAGTGAGACTTTCCATCGATGTTGATCTCTTTTACATAAACCTGGATGGGATGTTCACGCTTGTCCTTGGTATAAAATATTGATTCATAGGAGATAGTGTCACCAATGTTAAGGTGGACAAAGCTTTCTCCTAGCTTGTCATGATCAACACTGTGCAGATCTGTGATTTTTGTGCTTATTAGTTCCTTTTTGTCAGCCCCATATGCATTTGCTGTCTGATCGTTTACTTCTGTGATTTGTCCCTCCCAATCGGTAATGACAATCAAATCTATGCTGTCTTCAAATAGGTCGTGGTAAAGTTTATGGGTGGCTTGAAGGTTTTGAAAAAGCTGGGCGTGTCGGATAGCTGAACCTGCTAAACTGGCGATCCCGGTAAGAACTGGTAATGCATCCTGGTCGAAAGCACCCACTTTTGGGTTCAGCGCTTCTAATACACCGATAACCTCTTCATGAAAACGGATTGGTACGCAGGTAACAGCCCGGGTTTGAAAGCCAGTGGCTTGATCCACTTCTGGAGAGAAACGCTGATCTTCATGGACATTGGGAACAACGACCCCTTGTCCTTCTTTGGCAACCCAACCCGCAATTCCTTGTCCTAACTTCAACCGGATTCCAGAAATCTTTCGATTTGCTACTGTGGATGCTTGATAGACTAATTCCTGGCTTTGAGGTTCAATCAGTGCTAACGAGACCCTCTCCACTTGTAGAGCGTGATCGATTTGTGCCAGTATGCGATGGAGTACTTCTTCCAATCTTAAGCTGGCGGTAATCGCCCTGGTGCTTTCAGCTAATGCCGTCATCACCCTCGCCTGGCGGTTGCTCTCAGCGTATAAACGAGCGTTGAGTACAGCGATTCCGGCTTGATCAGAAATAGCTCTTACCAATTCTAAGTGTTCAATGGAAAAAAAGTTTGGCTGAGGGTGAACCAATGTAAAAACACCAACAGGCTTTTCGCGCCCTAGTAAAGGGGCACTGACAGCCGACTTGGGTCCGGTAGCGGATTCTTCATCATCCGGACGGCGTAACCAGCGATCGTCTTTGCTGGTATCCGGAATCAACGCTGCTTCTTGTCTTTTTACGACCCAACCCGCTAATCCCTTTTCGAGGGTGATTTTCAATTGCTCGGTTGTATGTTTAAAAATTTTGTCCTTGTAAATAATCGTTGAATCGATGGGAATGCCACTGTCATCCAAAACGATAATACTTCCGCTAATTGCTTTTATCGTGCGCATGGATAGCAAGAGTACTCTTTCTAGTACTGTTGGTAGATCTAATGCAGAGGCGATCTCTCGGCTGATGTTGTATAGCAGCTCTAGCGAGGACCGATCCGTTTTTTCATCTTCAATCTCATTCACCATGGAGGTTTTCCAGCTGGATATTATGATTTGTTTGATTCATTTTGAAATGGTTATAAATATGCTTAGGATATCCAAGTGTATACCATTATACTAACTATCTTGAAGTCCTTTTTTGTATACAAGCAAAATTTATCAGATAAAGAGGAGCAGTTGTTTCAGAGTATGGGCAGCGAGACAACCTATATTCCTAAAAAACGGTATTCCTTTTGAAAATAATTGAGTGCAAAGTTTTATCTATTAGCAGCGGTAGGTATCTAGACTTGAATGTATGGCAAATCTAACATCAGCACTTCTGCTGTCAGACGAGTGTTCACGTATCGCTCTAAAAGATACGCTGAGTGTTCCAGTTTGGTGACCATCTGTTTTGCCGCGAATGAACCTAATCTGGCGGCGAGGTATTGGATTTGATCTTCGCAATCCGGATTGGTGAAAGGCGCCGATGAACCAGCAGCGCGTAGAAGAACATCTCGCCAAAAGGATATCCAGATCTGGATTGCCATTTGAAATGAGGATTTATCTTTTGACAACTTATTTGCATAATCAAAACGCTCAACCCGGTTTGCTTTGAGTAGTTGGCGCTGATCCTCAAGCAAGGTTTTGCGGAGGTTCAAGAGATCCGTGTCATGGTGTAGGTATAACGCGTAACCTGGACGACCCCCGGAGATGTGTGATAGCAGGAAAGCTTGTTCTGGATCTAGTTTCCAACGTTCTTGTAAACCCACCATGAGCTCATCAATGGGCAATGGTCGCAACCGGATCACTTCACATCGTGAGACGATTGTAGGCAATAAACTCTCCGAATCAAGTGCGGTAAGAATAAGCACTGCATGATTGGGGGGTTCCTCTAAAGTTTTTAACAAAGCGTTGGCTGCATTGGGATTGGCTTCATCGAATCGCAATAGTAAACCAATACGATGAGGGGATTGATAGGGTGCTAACACGAGATTGTGCAGAAGTTCCCGGACTTGATTGACTTTTAGGATACCCCCAACCTGATCGCTCTGTACGACTGATAGATCAGGATGCTGCATGCGCTCAATTTGCTGACATGAGCGGCAGGTTCGACATGGGCTTTCTGGTGCTAACGGCTGAGGACAATTGAGAGCTTGGGCAAAACGTAAAGCTAGTGTGCGGCGTCCGATACCTTGTGGTCCGGTGAAGAGATAAGCGTGGCGTTGCCGCTTTTGAGCTAAATGACCCTTTAGAAGGTCAACAGCCCATTTGTTCCCGAGCAATCCCCAATTTTCGCTGTGTTGGCGCATGTTCTGATTGTAGCGTAGAGACGCTTATATTGCAACAAAAATAAATATCCCGTTGACACCCATCTACCCAACCGTTACAATCTTTGTATGGAGTTCCTCGCTCAGCTCAACCCGCCGCAACAACAAGCTGTGACCGTTGGGTCTGGTCCTATTTTGGTATTGGCGGGACCGGGTTCAGGCAAAACACGTGTCCTCACTCATCGAATTGCCTACCTAATTGGTCAATTGGGTGTACATCCTTACCATATCCTTGCGGTGACTTTTACCAACAAAGCTGCTAGGGAGATGGGGAATCGGGTGGTTGAGCTACTAGGGCAGAGGATTCGAGGGCTTACCCTGGGAACCTTCCATGCCACATGTGCACGTATATTGCGCCGTGAAGCAGAGCACTTACCGATCAACTCAGATTATGTAATTTGGGACTCCGACGATCAAATCAATGTGGTTAAGAGGGTGCTAAAAGATTTAGACTTGGATGACAAACGTTATCGCCCATACAGCGTTCATGCGTCGATATCAAGAGCGAAGAATGAGCTTATTCTCGCTGATGATTACCCTGTCCAAACTTATAGAGATGAAGTAGTAAAGCGCATCTACCATCGCTACCAACAAATGCTTCTTTCCAGTAATGCTGTTGATTTTGACGATTTACTTCTATGGACGGCTTTTCTCCTCGAGCAACAGTCAATCGTTCGAGAGCGTTACGCCCGACGCTATGAGCATATCTTGGTGGATGAGTTCCAAGATACCAATATGGCTCAATACATCTTGCTCAAGCACTTATCCTCCTTTCACAAAAACATCTTTGTAGTTGGGGACACGGATCAATCCATTTACCGTTGGCGAGGAGCTGATTACCGCAATGTTTTGCGTTTTGAACAGGATTTTCCCGATTTACAGACCATCCTCTTGGAACAAAATTACCGCTCAACACAAACCATTTTAGACACTGCTATGGCGGTTATTGACCAAAATCCCTACCGCACCCCCAAGCGCCTTTTCACCGATCGAGGCGATGGAAAGAAGATTGTTTTGAAAGAAACATTCGATGATCGGGAAGAAGCTTCTATCGTTGTAGATACCATCGCCAAGTTGATTGCTTCTGGAGAATCGGAACCTCGCGATTTTGCCATTATGTATCGCACCAACGCTCAATCTCGCGTCCTTGAGGAGACATTTTTATCCGCTAATCTACCATATAAGCTAGTAGGGGCACAGAGATTCTATGGACGAAGAGAGATTAAAGACATTTTGGCGTATATTCGCTTGACCCATAACCCAGATGATGAGATCAGTCTTCTGCGGGTGATAAACACTCCGGCAAGGGGTATTGGTGATAAAACTCTCTTTTCATTGCGGACTCACGCTCAAAAGAAGGAGTTAACCCCGGGTAGAATGATCTTGGATTTGGGTAAGGGAGACGAATCAGATTACAGGGATGCCTTTTCAAAGCGCGCAGCAGGTGTGCTCTCCCAATTCGGGCGATTATTGAGAAGTTGGCGCTCATTTAAGGATGGTGCATCTCCTCTTGAACTGATGGATCGTATTCTTGAGGATATTGACTATCGATCTTATTTAGACCACAGAACCGAAGAAGGGCAGGAACGTTGGGAAAATGTTATGGAGCTCCGACGTCTAGCAGCCGAGTATCGAGAGCGTGATTTGGAGGAGTTCTTAGAAGATATCTCTTTGGTGTCTGATCAAGATACGCTGGATGAGAGCGCTAACGCACCTACTTTGCTCACACTGCACGCTGCCAAAGGTTTGGAGTTTCCACAAGTGTTCATTGTTGGTATGAACGATGGCACCTTACCCCATGCACGATCCTTTGAAGAACCTGAAGCCATGCAGGAAGAACGCCGCTTGTTTTACGTAGGGATTACCCGGGCCAAAGATCGTTTGTATTTATTAAATCCTCTCCATAGATACACTTACGGTTACGCCGAACCTGCAGATCCCTCCCGTTTTTTAGGAGATATCCCCTCGGATTTAGTTCTGGATGGCCGCCCAAGAGCAGTGCGCCATACTCGTTCTCGGCCTGACAGCTGGGAATCCTCCATCGCTGAAACCGCTCATATCCTAACAACTGAGTACAGAGCAGGTATGCGTGTGGAGCACCCAAAATGGGGTGAGGGACTTGTACTTAACAGCAGACTTCAAGATGATGATGAGATTGTGGATGTCTTCTTTGAAGAAATTGGCTTGAAGAGAGTTGTCGCTTCCTTAGCAAACTTGGAAGTTAAAGCTTGATCGTAAGCAGGGTAGTCCGGGTAACCTTTGAATAACTATTAACTGTCTGCAATCGAGATGCCCATACTTGACGCTCATTCATTAGAATTTATCAGCCGTAGCGCAGATCAAACTCGTCGTGTTGGAATGCGCTTAGGGGGGTTGCTGAAAATTGGAGATGCAATCGGGCTTGCAGGCAACCTTGGGTCAGGAAAGACCACCTTAGTGCAGGGATTAGCAGCAGGATGGGGATCCTTAGATCCAGTTACCAGTCCAACTTTTGTGCTTATCAACGTTTATCGACGACCCGATGGTGCTCGGCTTTATCATCTGGATGCCTACCGTTTAGCGGACGCGATCCAAGCAGAAGATTTAGATATTGAGGAATTACTAGCAAACGGTCCGTTGGTGGTAGAATGGGCCGATCGTATTGAAGCTGCCTTACCAAAAGAACGACTGTGGGTGGGCTTGCGTTGGATCGCTGATGAACAAAGGGATATGGTATTCTCAGCTCAAGGAAAACGTCACTTGGCTCTCCTATCTGCTTTCCGTAAAAGTGTTTATGGGAGCCCTGTTTGAAGGCTATGATGGATCGCCATAAGAATTGCTGAATTATCGACTCTAATGATGCTATTAGCAATAGATACATCAACCCAGATGTTGGGTGTCGCACTGTACGATGGGGTACAGATATTGAGTGAAATGTCTTGGATTAGTCGAGGACATCACACTCGGGAATTAGCACCAGCTATTGTAGAAACATTGACACGTTGTCATGTTGATGTCTCCATGCTGGGTGCGCTGGGTGTTGCAATAGGACCCGGATCTTTCACTGGGTTGCGGATTGGCTTAGCAGTAGCAAAAGGCTTGGCGTATAGTCACCATTTGTCCTTGATTGGTATTCCCACGCTTGATATATTGGCTGCGGCGCAGCCATTGAGGGTAGATCTTACCTTAGCGACTGTTCTTCGAGCTGGGCGCAAGAGATTGGCTGTGGGTTGGTATAAGGCTAGTGACGATGCTTGGGAGTCAGCAGGCGATGTGGAAAATATGACACTTGAAGCTTTAGCTAACCGGATAAAGGAACCAACTTTGGTGTGTGGGGAATTAACAAAGCCGATCCGTCGCCGTCTTAAACGCAAATACAGAAACGTCATTTTGGTCTCTGCGGCTCAATCTGTCCGCCGGCCTGCAGTCTTGGCAGAACTTGCATGGAAACGTTGGCAAGCTGGAGATTTCGATAACTCCGCGACCTTATCACCTATTTACCTTCATCATGGGGAAGCTATTCCTGAGTGATGACCTCACCATCAATTTATGATGTCCACATTCGACAGATGCGGGATGAGGATCTAGCACGGGTTGGTGCAATTGATCAAATATCTTTCAGCCAACCTTGGCCTGATGATGCATATCGCTACGAGTTGCATAACAATCCGTTATCCCGTTCATTTGTGGCAGAGATTGTTGATACAAACAGAGAACTTGAGGTTGTGGGGGTGATCGTGATCTGGTTGATCCAGGATGAAGCCCACATTGCCACTCTGGCTGTCGATCCTTATTACAGGGGAAAGGGTATCGGGAGAAAGCTGGTTGCAGAGGCTATGAGCGAAGCAGTTCGTCAAGGCGCAAATACTGCCAGCTTGGAGGTACGAGCCAGTAATGAGACAGCCCGCGCTCTTTATCGAGATTTTGGTTTTCAGGTTGCTGGTCGTCGTCTACGCTATTATCAAGATAATGGCGAAGATGCCATTATAATGACCGTAAACAACCTGGGAGAAGCTTACATGGATCAGCATACTCGCCAGGAAACATAATTATTGTATATAACCCACCTCAGGAGGACAAAGTGAACCCTAAAGAGGTTCTAGATCAAGTTGCTAATGAAGTATCTGTGTGTACAAACTGTGAGTTGCATTATTCCCGTAAAAATGCAGTTCCTGGAGAGGGACCTAAAGATGCTGAAATCATGTTTATCGGTGAGGGACCAGGATTCCATGAGAATGAACAAGGACGTCCCTTCGTTGGTGCAGCAGGCCGATTTTTAGAAGAATTACTTGCATCGATTGGGCTGAAGCGGGAA
>JASFVL010000183.1:0-7709 GCA_050049875.1 Anaerolineales bacterium | reverse complement strand
CGCAGGGAGGATTTTTCGACACCCGTGACGATCACGAAAAGCTGATCACCCGCCCGAAGGATATTCAAGATAACGCTACCCCCTCGGGAAGCGCTTTAGCTGTTACCGCTTTACTAAATTTATCCGCTTACACGGGTAAGACGGAGTGGCGCGAAATTGCTGAGGATTCTTTGGTTAAACTTCAACGCATTGCCATCCGCCATCCTACCGCTTTCGCACAGTGGTTAAACGCTTTGGATTTCGCCCTTGGCGAGATTCACGAGGTCGTTATCCTCGGCGATCCTGATGATCACAATACCAAAATTTTGGTTGATACACTTTGGGATGTATACCGCCCACGGATGGTAGCAGCCATATCCAATTACCCACCCACCAAGGGATCGCCTACCCTCTTACAGGATCGCCCTTTGCTGGGCAACCAACCTACCGCTTATGTGTGTCAGGATTTCGTGTGCCTCTCTCCCGTAAATCACCCCGATGACCTGAAAACACAGCTCGAAGGGGAACTATGAAATCCTCTACCTCAGCCCAACGAGAAGCAATCCTTTTAGCTCAAAGGTGGCTTGCTGAGCGGCCCGTTTATCTTGACACGGAGACCACCGGAACAAAAGAAACTGACAGCATCATCGAGATATCTGTCATCGATGATGACGGGCAAATCTTGGTCGACAGTTTGGTCAAACCAATCAGTAGAATCTCCCCAGGAGCAGCACGCCTTCATGGTATCAGTGATGCTATGGTGCAAGACGCGCCGCGTTGGCCGGATGTGTGGCCCGAGGTGGAAGCCGCCCTTGAAGGTCGAGTTGTGGGAATCTACAACGCTGAATTCGACCTACGCTTGATCAAACAAACTCACCAACGGCATTGGATGAGCTGGCATAACCCCCAAGGGACGCAATTTTTCTGCATCATGAAGCTGTACGCTCAATTCTACGGCGAACGCCATCCCCGCTATGGTTCATATCGCTGGCAGTCCTTAGACGCAGCCAGCAGACAGGCGGGGCTACCGCTGCCTAACACACACCGCGCCAAGGATGACACCCTGCTGACGAGCGCCCTGCTGCATTACATCGCTGAGCATGGATAGGGGATAGGAATATATGCAAAACATATTTTTACCGGAAAATAAACTGTAAGCAATGCTATTTCATTCCCTACTGAAGTCTTTCCTGATCAAAACTGAAGATCCTCTTCTAGCCCCATAAGCCTTTTAAACAAACGAGGCGACCCATCGAGGATCGCCTCACAATCTAAATCATCTTTTGAGCGGTATTTACTTGTGCAGTTCAATGAATGCTGGAGGCTCATGGACATCTCCCCCATTAAAAGTGATGTCGATAGTAGCATTACCATGTACAAACACAGTACCACCAATCAGTTGGGTTTGATAAGTCTCCAAAGTTTCCACTCCGCCCGTTCCACCCACCTCAATCATACTATCGGGGTCAGCGGCATAGACTGTTCCCACATACTCAGAATCCACATTCCCCAACAAGGAAACCTCCCCATCATTACCCAATGGAAGGTATATCAATAACCCTGCATTTCCTGGTATTGCCGGAAGCGGATCTGGATTATCAGGTGGCGCGGTGAGATGAACTTCAGCATTGGCAGAAGAGTCGAAATCCCCATTAGTGATATAGATGGTTACACCATTACCATTTACTACACCACCATTAATGGAAAAATTTCCGGAGAGGCAGTAAAGACCTGGTTCCATGTTTAATACGCCGTTGTTAATCTTGATTTGGGAATAATTTCCTGGATAAATGGTGTCTGGACCAGTATGATCAACATAATCTGTGTCAGCGCATTGGGGCGGATTTGGGTCAACCACAAAAAATTGTTCCAATAGGGCAGAACCACTCTTACCAGGAGGGGGATCTATAGTCGGGTTACCGCTTTCACTATAATCAGTTGTGTAATTTATTTCCCCGTATTCCACTCCAACATCCACACTGCCAGCCGCTTTTAAACAAGCGTTTGAAAAGACACCGCCACCATTGACATCTACCTCAGCATTACCATCGAAATGGACCCCTCCCGTGTTGCTGTTGGGGCAATCTACACGGTGCGCCACGATGGCATTGCCGTTAGCCATGTAATTTCGGGGTCTTACTCTTGTCACTGCTTCGACTTGATTCCTTACCGGCCCATTATAGATAAAGTGTGCAAATGATGTGTCTGTTGTAAAGGAGATTAATGTTGTTACATCGATATACTTATCGACAAAGCTACCGTAATCCTCAAATGTGCATTCTGCTCTGGCACCATTGTGGTCAAGGGTGTTATTATCTATGACAAAATCATTATCTAACGCTTGAGCTATCGCAGCCTCTTCTGCATCGGTTATGGCTTGTTCAGCCTGGTTGCAATTTTCCCACTGCCAAGCTACTAAGCCAATACTCTCCATTGTCAGGGCAGCCTCACCTCCCCCAGCTAGGGAAGAAGCATCCGCCACGTTCTGTGATAAACGCCTGTCTGAATAAATCATGCCCCCATCGAGGGCTAAGGCGGTGAATCCCAGAAGGACGACAATCCCTAACACCAGGAGAATTAATATTTGTCCACTTTCGAATTTGTTTTTCGTCTCCATTTTGAGCCTCCTGTAAGCTCATCCAGAAATAAACATAATGACTCAAATATTCGATATCAATAAAGCATATTATAACTAGCAATAATGCAACACATATCTTGAAGCGATACTTCGTCTAAGTCGTCTTCACGGAGGGGGAGGACAGGGTGGGGTCAGGATACTATCTTTGACTGAGGCTCTGATAGGAATGGTTTGAGTACCAATAACCGATCCAAGGAAAGGCGTCACCAGAGTGAAATTGTTATGTTTTACCTCAATCAATATCTCATTGCCGATACAAGTTCCTTGATAATCATCCTCACTTGCCGCTTCATTACAACTTTTTGTTCCGTTGAAAAAAATATTTACCAATATATCACCACTCTGTAAATCCACCGGGTTATTTGAAGTGCCTTTTGTACGTTCCACAATTGCATCGCAATCAATAGGATCGTCATAATAAATTCGGTAAATGCTCCCAAAAGCAGCCCCCTCCTGTGCAGCATCCCGTAGGGCGATGTAGGTAAAAAAAGCTCGTCCCAAATCGGCGACGCCCGCCAGGATGAGCATCAGCAGTGTGAAGACCACAGCTAGCTCGAGCAGACTCTGGCCTTTTTCCTTGTCGGATGTGTGTTTCTTTGCTTTCATCGCAATCAGCCTGCCTTTGTCTAACGAATCAACATTGGCATGAACATCTGCCAAAAGCCTTGGTATGGAGCGATGCCCATTCCTGAGGAACTTGTTTTCACCTCCGGATCAGAACAGCTCCCCTTTAGGAATATCATCTCCGGTGTCACTAAAAGCCCTTCACCATCCACGAGGGCGTAATACAAGTGGTCATCTTGAATTTCATCCCCCCAGGTGATGATGCCATGTCCATCTTCATCCGAGGTCACAGAAACCTCGTTCGGTGTACGCCCATCGGGAGGAGCGATACTATGCGGTCCACTCTCCAGAGTGTGGGTGCTGTCATTAATAATTGCGTAGCCTACTTCACCGCCGACGGTGTCGTGCCAAGCTAACAAAACCTGCCCTGTGGAGAGCCTAACGCCATCGGGAGAAGAGCCTTGACTGTCAGGGATGAGGGTCTCCCCTTGAGCGATCGTCCCGTCACTGGTAATGATCATATAGCCAAGCGATGAGGAAGCCCCACCAGCATCAATCGTATATGCTAAGAGCGCTTGTCCGCCTTCCAAACTCACCAATGTTGGATTCGTATATAGAACACCACCCGGCTCACTCCCAGTTAAAACTTGAGAGGTAGAGACCGGATCACCACTTTGATTGTAAACCGCGTACACCACGTCGGAGGTGCTGCCTCCACTAAGCAATCGGTCATCGACCCAAGCTATTACAAAACGTCCGTCATCGGTGGCAGAGATCTTAGGAGAGTTGTAATAAGGAATGTCTAAATCTCCCGGACCGCGCCAATCATTGTTGCTGGTCAAGTTCAATTGATCAGAACTGACTTGCCCGTTGGCATCGAGGATTGACAGGTGAACATTATCATTTTGCTTCGCTTTCTTCAACGAACGCACCCAGACCCCCCCGATATAACCGCCTGAAGTACTGATGAAGTTTGCATCCTGATCCAGAGTTCTCTCTTCAGCAGAGTCATGATTGGTTAAGTCAGTGATCGCCTGGTAGACCTCTCCAAAGGGGTAAAAAATCATATACTCCAATTTCGTCAGTAATTTTCCATCCTTGAATTGTGTGTTTTCCCAACTGTACAAGAAATATCCGTTCGCCAAGGATATCACCCCAGGCTCGTTCAGACTACTTTCTACTAAATGGAGTTCTGATGTGCGCGCATTAATTTGATTCTGACTCCAAAGCAACTTCAAACCCATACCCAAGACATCATCCAGTAGAACTTGAACGAAGGGAGCGGGTGCCGCAGCTTGAAGGTGCGTAGAAGCGCTTCTACTGCCGTCGTTTGAGGACGTAACTTGAATGTTAAATTGGATGTAATCACCTACTTGGTACTCCGGCGAGGCTTCGATCACCGCTTGAACCTCGAAATCTGCCCCCTGATCTATGGGACCAGTATCCACAACCAAATCCGAATCGGTGTCCGCTAGTGGGTTACCCACAATATCACGAAACGATATCGACCAATCTGAATCATTGGGAGTCCAACTCAGATCATAGGTGTCTTGATCATTTGCATCGTCCCCGCTGTTTCGCACGGTGAAATCCAGAACGGTTTTCCGCTGGCTCGTGAAATCACTATTGTAAAGCGGATAGACTTTCGCACGTGGGGATGCTGTGGGGCGGATGATCTCGATCGCCTGATCCACCCTCACACCTGGTGCGTTGTAGAGATACAGCAAGCCATCAACCCCATGCTGGTCTTCGATGCCCACGGTGGCTTGGTCAAGAATACCATTAAGTTCTTGATATTGAAAAGTGATATCCCCATTTGGTTCGAGGATCACCTCGAAGGTCAATCGGTCCTGGGTGCCAATGCGGGGAACCTGATACCATTCGACCACGAAGTAACTATCATTGTCGGCTAAGCGGTAAAAGACTTGGCTGCCAGTATCCAAGATCAAATCGTCCCAAAAAGGGGCGATAAAGTTGTGTGGAGTCAGATCTGAAGGGACAGGACCGTTTTCATAATTATCGGTCCCCATCCCAAAGGAGATTAAACCATTCGTGCTAACATATAACTGGGTATAAGTATTCTCATAGAACTTGAAATTGAAACCAATATCGACGGGACCAAAAAAGCTGTCATCCGTATCTGAGAAGATCAATTCTGTACCATCAGAGGTAATGTCAACCCAACTGGGTGGGTTTGTGTCATCATAGCTATATCCGAAAAGATCGCTAATAGGACTTGCACTCACTTGAACACCGGTTTGAGTGGTCGAATGACCCTCCTTTGCAGTCGGTGTTTGTTCCGGAATCGTAACCGCTGAGACGGGTTGCAGTTGGAACAAGATCATACAAACGATCAAGAAGCTAAAAAGCGCTTGGATTTTTGAAGTGGATCGGATCTTTGACATAAATTCACAAATAAATGAACATAACTCTTGAAGAAGTGAGATACTAAGGTTTATTCAAGATACGTTTTATAAACAGCTTCACAATCATCCCCTTCAAACGTTACGGTAACCTCATAAATACCTGAAAGATTATCGGAGAATGTAAAGATCATATCTTGTTGATCAAAGGTTCCGCTCCATGCTGGTACTGTTGGGTAAGTAAAAGTTGGAAGTGAAGATCCATTCCAAGACAACGATAAGAAAGCGATTGAATTCAAATATCCCCCACTATCAAAATCCCAGTCAACAATAATATTGCTAATAACAACTTGATTCTCTGGTGTCGAATTGACCAATTCTAACCTGAGCTTCTTAGCCGCCTGTTTCTCAAGACCCAAAGGTGCTGTAGGGCACCCCAAGGGAGGCGGAGGAGGAGGCGGTGGTGGTGACGGTGGTGGATCGGAATCATCCGGGGGTAATCCACTTATCGTTACAGCCTTGATGAGAGTACGCGCCGTCGTGGAGGTGATGGGGATAGGAGGGATATTCACCAAAGGGACAACAGGCGTGTAGTTGGCAGTTACCGAAACAACGATACGATCCCCACGTTTTACGGACACATTCGGTTGACAATCAGACTCAACCACAACCGAGCCATTATCATAATGAATGGCGATGTCATCATCCTGAATTCCTGTCAGGATACCCACTCGTTTGGCTGCCGCCCGGATACCGGCGCAATCCTCATAGCGATTCACGCTGCCGCTGACGTATTCCGTAGCTGCACCATAGCGCGCCGCTTCCCGGCTGGAAGAGGTCACCGCAGAATAGATGAACAACAAGCGACCGAACTCGATAATCCCCAAGATAAGTAAAAGCAGTATGGGGAGGGTCAGTGCGAATTCAACCATCCCCTGGGCTTTGATCTTCGGATTCTGCTCGGTCACCTTCTCACCCGCGGTTTTCAATTCCTTCGATAATTGTTTCATTTTCGTTTTCACTTTTAACCGCCTTAAGCGAAATCATCGCGGTTTCGACCCGCACTCAAAGTCTTGATGAATGCGACCTACCACCACTATCTAAAGGGAATATCTCAATAAAAGGGTACAATAGGAATGCTCCTAAGTCAATAGGAGCGGGATACTAACATACCTTTACAGATTTGTAAGGGTTTCCACCTCATAACCAATAAGATTTGATTTTTCTCTTTTCACAGACATCGATGAGGATAAATAATCTGCCTGTTGGGTTTGCACTCTAGTTATTATATCAGTTATAAAAAATCCCTCAAGTCCTTTGCGTATTCATAAATAACGGACAATCGACTATTGTAAAGAAATCAAATTGAAATCCTATGGCCATCCCGAAACACGATCATCACCCCCCAAGACAGAATAATGATCTCTATATCAAGGTCATCGCAAGTGGTATGGATCGAATTATTTCATATCCAATAGACTGTGCTACGTTTGAATTCCACATCTCGCGCGAGGCGCGTGATTATTACCAATTTGATGACCCGTTGTACTCCCTGAATGGTAATGTAATCTTCGTAAATTTCCATGCTTCCCGGGTTTTCGCCCAAAAAATGAACAAAAAGCGCGACCTGATCAATTATCCGGAGCGCGCAGTGATGGCAGGGCGAATCAACGCCCTGGGATTGATCGACGAGATATTACATTACGTCGTCCGCTTGTACCATCAACAAGTCAACCCGCAATGTATGCAACAGGCATTGGAATGGCTCCATGTGAATGTCGGGAAAGAAAAAGTTGATCAGACTTTATTACAGTTCAGCGATCATTTTCCACCTGTGGCAGTCTACAGACAGGAAATAATGCTAGACGATTACCTGGATGGGGAATCCGAGAAAAGTTCTAACCGCTTGATTGCATTGGAAGAAATGCTTTTTCTGTGGTTGGCAAATGTCAACCCTGCCTTTAAACCTTACGGCGAATTATTCGATGACGCTGCCCTGGAAAAGCATAGCGCGTATACCCAGATCATTGATTCATTGAATCAGTTCTTTGAAACCCAAGCGACCTTTGGACCCCAAAATCAAACCCTGATTGAGATGCTGCGTAGCCCCGCTGTCCATGTCCCCCACTCCCTTGCGGGTCAATTGGAATATATTCGCCAGCATT
>JASFVL010000182.1:0-7738 GCA_050049875.1 Anaerolineales bacterium | reverse complement strand
CGAGAGGTTACTTGCTCAAAAGTGATGACCTCTCATTGAACCTTGCACAAGCTGTCCGTAAGATTTCTAAGGGTGAACGTTATTATTCCAGTCGAGTTTTGGATAAATTGCTCATGGGGAGTGATAAGCAAGATGTTCTCACAGAACAAGAACTCGATGTGTTGAGATTGGTATCTCAAGGGTTGATCAATGAGCGAATAGGTGAGGTGTTGGGAGTTTCGGAGCGTAGAGTGCGGAATATTCTGACAAGTATTTATTCCAAGATGGGGATTCAGGAGAAAACGGGGATCAATCCACGAGTGGCGGTGGTGATCGAGGCCAGAAAAAAGGGATTGTTGCCGGAGGGGTGAGACAGTAACAAGACTTACGTCTCTTCCGAATAGGGACATAGGTCCCTCGATTTTAACCTGATATATAAACTAAAATTATCTTTATCAAATCGACTGGAGGAATAAAAAATGGAGAATGTGTCAAGATTAGCAAAAGAAATGGCTCTTTATTGTAGGCAACGCGTTGAAGATTCTGTGCCAGCTGAGCATTGCTCAAGAGCGATGAAAAACGTGCGTAAAGTTGTTCTTGCTGCGCTGTTGATTGGAGGGGGCATGAAACCCAATAGAGGCAAAGGCTGGACTAAGGCCCCAGAATAATAAAAAATATGGGAGGTAGCACAATTTTCATTTTCGCCCTGAATATTGTCTAGACGAGTTGCCCAAAGATGCGGCAAAGCATCTAATGGAATGAAATCCGTAAAATCGAAATTTGATGATAACTACGCTGAATATGCCAGTGCAGTTGTTGGGTATATTGAATCTTCACATTTGTTACGGCAATGGCCTGATTGTCGCGAGGTGCTGATCGCGATGTTGTCTGAAGAAGAGCCCTGGTTATTGGCTCTTCCTATTGTCTCTTGCCGCGCTGTTGGGGGAGTAACTACAGAGGCTATTCCAGTAGCGGCTACATGGGCCGCTTTGCATTCAGCAGCCGTAATATTAGATACCGTGCAGGATAATGAAGATGTTTTAAGAGTGGGACTTGATGACACAGCCTCAGCTCTCAGTATCGCAGTGGGCCAGATATTTTTGGCATTCAGTTTTGTCAATGACGTTAAAAATAATAAGGTGTTCACTCGTACTGCCAAAATGTTCCCTGAGCTATGTTTTTTTGCCTCGGAGGGACAGTATTTAGGTCTTGCCCAGAATTATTATGACCACGAAATAGATGATGCAATGGAGTTATATTGGCGACAGGTTATATTAAAATCTGGCAACACTATTAGAGCGGCCACAACCGGAGGGGCAGTAGTTGGTACCAATTCTGAACCTTTGATAACTGCATTGGGTGATTATGGTACTTACTTGGGGGCGATTTTACAGATCTTAGACGACTGTAGTGATGTGTTGACAAGCTCAAATGGACTTTTTGAAATCTCTCTGCCTTTTCTGCTACGGTCATTAGCTGCTTCAGATGATCAAATGACAGAACTAAGAAATTTAACTACTTATGGCACATCTAGCAGAGATCTACTAGGTATGCTTGATGGCTATGATGTTCCAGGGAAGATCGCTGATATCCTAATGGAATTGCAGAGACGTGCTTTAAAGAGTTTGGAGCTTTTAGACGAATCGGATGCTAAGCTTGCTCTTGAGAACATAGCGAAAAGCGTACTGGAAACCAGTGAGGAATAGTATAACTTGGCTGTTTCAGTGTCTAACTGGAGCTTTCAGTAGAGTATGGCTATGACTGTGGAACATCAGGAAAAACATCCCCTGATTATTTCTTTGCTCACTGACGTTAAGGTCCAAATATTTTTTACCATCGTCAGTTTGTGCATCAGCATTATTTATGTGGCATCTTTCTATATCTTCGCTCCAAATGATGGGATCAGGCTCCATGCCGGGCATGGTGGAAGAGTATTTAATGTGATGGAGGGACGATCTGCTGATGAGGCAGGTATTTTCCCTGGAGACGTGATCTTGGCGATTGATGGGCGCCCTATTGATCGTTGGTTGCGGGCACCTATATATCGACCCGGGACTGGCGCAGGTGACATCGTTATTTACGATATTCAGCGAGGTGATCAAACACTAACCGTCCCTGTCGAAATGAAAAGTTATCTTGAAAATCTGGACGATTTCGTGGTGGTCTTGGGTATGCTGTCCCTCTCCATTATTTTCTGGATCATCGGTGTTTCTCTTAGTCTTTTTGCTCATCCCCGTGATGTTCGTTCGCGGCTTGTAGGCCTTATATGGTTGTTGGGGGGAATTGCTATGGCTACAGGAGGTCCAGGAATATTGAGCCGCTTCTGGGGAGCAAGCACAATCATGGAAATATCTTGGAGCTTATTGGCACCAGTGCTTGTGTCAGCACATCTATATTTCCCTGATACTAGCTTTTCGACACAGGGACGCAGAAATATTATCTGGCTAACGACTGTTGTAGCTTTGTTCTTGGCTGGGGTGGACATTGTGGACAATTGGGTTCTCATACCTAGAGGAATATCGCTTTCACAATGGGGTATCCTAACTTATGAGCTTATATATGGACTTTTCTTGTTGTCCGTATTAGCGAGCGCAAGCCTGTTGTTGCGCAATTATTACCAAACGAAGAACCCAGATATCAAGAGACAGGTCGGGATTGTTTTTTGGGGAACTGTACTTGGTCTGGGACCATTTCTGATCTTATCAGTACTCCCGATTCTATTGTTTGATACAGAATTTGCTGATGGCAATGTTACAATGCTTCTTCTTATTATTGTGCCCTTTGCCTATGCCTATGTAATCTATCAACGAAAGTTATTGCGGATTGATTTCATAATCAATCGTGCCGTAGTGCTTTTTGTATTGGTGCTACTTGTAATGATCATTTCCATTCTGATTTTTGGGTTGCTTGCGTTGGTATTAGATCTACCACGAGAACTCCCTCTGTTAGGGGGTCTGGTGGCTGCTATTGTAGCTCTTCCCTCCGCTGCCATTCAAACGAAGATTCAAGAGGGAGTAAATCGTGTTCTCTACGGGAGTCACTATGATTTTTCTACGGTAGCTTCAAGTCTTTCTAGTCAATTAGCGCAGACGCTTGATCGCACTAGATTGATTAAGTTGATGACACAAAGTTTATCTATGCAAATGGGCGTCCAGCAGTCAGCTTTGTTTTTAATCGAAGGAGAGGAGCTTGCCTTGCAATTGTCCGATGGAGAAAGGTTATCTGTTTCTCCGGATGATAAGCTGTGCCAATTTCTGCTTGAAGCGAAAATGCCCGTGCAGGGCCAACGTTTGTGGAGTCTGACCTCTGACGATTCTAAGAAACGCTGGAATCAATATCTCTGGGGAGAGTTGTTTGTCCCGTTGATTTTTGAAAACCAGTTAAGTGGTATTCTTATTCTTGGGTTTCGTGCAGCGGGTGATTTATATAGCGATCGAGACATCCAAATTATTGCTAATGTAGCTCATCAGGGTGCGCTAGCGTTTGCTAATGTGCAGTTGGTGGAGACGCTGCGTGGATTGACACAACGGCTCGTACGTGCTGATGAGGAACAACGCAAGATAGTAGCCCGTGAACTGCACGATTCAGTACTACAGGACTTGTTTTTCCTTAAACAGCACCTGCTGCAGGACCCGGATCAGATTGAAATGGCTGATCATCTTGATGAAATAATCCAAAACTTGTATCGAACAATTAAGAGTCAGCGCACCGCTCTACTTGACCAGGGACTTCCATTGGCATTGAAAGACTTGATAGCAGATATGCAAAAGTTGGCTGGTGAAAGACCCATTATCTTATGGCAAAACAACACAAAAGGTGGACTAAGGTTAAAGGATGAACAAGCCACTTCTGTCTATAGAATTGCTCAAGAATCCCTCTATAACGCGTTAAAGCACTCAAAAGCAGAGTACATTAACGTAAAACTCGAGCAAGATCCAAATGGTCTCATGAGATTGTTAATTGAGGACGATGGGATAGGTTTGCCAAAATCTGAGCAAGTGAGGATAGGTGGGCCTCCATATGGCTTGCTTGGGATGCGCGAACGAGCACTTATGATCGGTGCCAAACTGCACATTACAGCACGCTCAGGGGAGGGTACGACGATTATCTTGGAGTTTGAGTTATGAACCAACCGGCCATAGCAGTTTCTAATTTGGTGAAGTCATATCAACCTGATCGCCCCAATGCAGTGGATGGTATAACTTTCGAGGTTCAATCTGGTCAAGTTTTTGGTTTGCTTGGCCCGAATGGAGCTGGAAAGACGACAACTATCAAGATGATCCTTGGTTTGGTACTGCCTACCTCTGGCTCGATACAGCTTGCTGATTATGATGTTCTGTCATACCACCACAAAGCATTGCGTTATGCTGGCGCCATTTTGGAGGGTGCTCGTAACATTTATTGGCGGCTTTCGACTCGCGCCAATCTGGAGTATTTCGGAACTTTAAGGGGCTTACGAGGGGAAACTCTGTCAGCGCGCATTAAAGAGGTATTAGAGCTTGTTGATCTATTGGATCGGGCTGATGAGGAGACACGTTATTTTTCCCGGGGAATGCAACAGAAGGTGGCTTTGGCTGTTGCTATGTTGCATAATCCTGATGTACTTCTGTTGGATGAACCTACCCTAGGTCTGGATGTACAAGCATCAAAAACAATTGAGCGAGCCATTCGGAAATTGGTTGATGAGGAAGGAAAAGCCGTTCTTATGACAACACATCAGATGGCTTTAGCGCAGCGGCTCTGTGATCGTGTTTTTGTAATCAATAAGGGTAAGCAGGTCGTGGCGGGTCCTACAGAGGAAGTCGTTAGGGAATTCGGCGGGCAGCATCAGACTGTAGAGATTAGCCTAGGAACTAGGATTAGTAGTGATGTATTTGAGCGATTGCGAGACACATTCCCTTCTCTATCTGCAGATGAAGATGAAGAAGCTACAGTCTTATTTTGGCTAAACGGGACCTCGCAGCGTGAAATACTTGACCTTCTCAATCTACTGGATGAAGAGGGTCTTCCTATTCGACGAGTGGGTCGGCGCGAATCAACTCTGGAGGAGGTCTTTGTCCAGCTAACCGTCGAAGAGGAGCAACCAGAATGAGCCTGAGTCTTCTTGGAGCCGAACTTCGAAGAAATTTTCGACTGGCTAAATCATATTGGATGGAATACATCTCCGATTTTGTGCTCTACACACTTGGGTTTTTATTGTTGATTACCGTTTTTCTCGCCGCTACAGATAACTATGGGCCAGAAGGGTACTTGAGTTCTTTAATAGGCTATGTTGTATGGAAAATTTGCGCTAGCATCTTGGTAGAAATTGCTGAAGTATCTTCCAACGAATCTCGTACAGGAACCCTTGAGCAGATGTTTCTGTCCGGAGTTCATCCGGGGATGATTTTTATCCACCGGAGCGTTGGTATTATCCTTGACTATGTAATTCGCGGTCTTTTGTTGGGTCTTGGTCTAGGAATGGTTCTGGGTATCTTGCAAGCTATACCGCCTGTAGCGATATTTGTGTTCGTTTTGACGATTGTGGGCGCGGTTGGTCTGGGCTTTGCGTTAGCTGGGCTAGTAATGGTTTACAAGCGGTTAGATGGTTTCTTAGACTTAACATGGCAAATGCTGGTTTTCTTCACCGGCGCGTTGGCGCCGATTTATAACCCGTTTCTATCTACAGTGTCCAAATTTCTACCGCTAACCTGGGGAATTGACAGCTTAAGGTCTATCTTTCTAGAGGGTGCTGAAGCTTTAAAACTGTGGCAGAATGGGTTAATGGGTGGGCTGTTGCTTAACACGACTCTTTACGTAGCGCTGGGAGTCGTGCTGTTTACTTGGGGTCAGAAGCGAGCCAGGGCTTTAGGATTGCTGGCTCATTATTAGGTGCCATCATGTTCAGCTTTTTATACATTTTTCGGGCTGAGGTGAAAAGGTATTATGCTATACAGTGGTCCCATGTGGGTGACAATCTGTCTTGGTTCGCGTACACATTTTTCATGTTTGCTGCTATTGTGGTTATCTTAAATGGAGTTAGTGGAGGCGATCTTGGAAGCAAAGAACAGTTACTCATTATGGTAGGTTGGATAACGTGGATAGTGGCTGGTGATTGTATGATGGAAATCCCTGATGAAGTCTCGAACGAAGCTGAAACTGGAACACTAGAACAACTTTGCCTAAACCCTATTCCGCTGTCACTTGTGTTGGCATTACGAAGTGTGGCCTACTTCCTCGGAGTAGGGGCAAAAGGGATTGTAGCAGCGGCAGTGATAATATTTTTCATCACCCCATTACCCTCTTTGTCGGTGCTGTTTATCTTATTTTTCCTAAGTTTGATTGGCGCGTATGGGATGGGGTATATGTTTGGGGGAATTGCTATGGTTTTCAAACGTGTATCCGCTTTGACCAACTTAGTGTTTAGCTTGATGATCTTCTTAACGGGAGCTTTTGTTGGTCTGGAAAGCTTTGGATGGGTATTTCATGTATTGCGCTTTCTCTTGCCGCTAACTTGGGGGATTTCGTTGATGCGTTCAACTCTGGCTGGGGAGGTCGTATTATCCTCCCTGATTCAAAATGGAGAACTTTTATACCTTGCACTACACTCTCTTGTATATCTCGTGCTTGGATTGACGATCTTTATCTGGGGATATCGCCGTGCTCGAATAAGAGGCACATTGGCGCATTACTAATCTTCCTCCGCATTGCCCGATGTAAAATTTGGGTCCTGCTGCACGAGGTACAGGTAGGTAGCCTTCTTTATATTTTCTTGTTTTCCATAAAATAGATGCTGAGCGAAGACGCCTTAGTTTTTCCTTGGATGACTCCTGGAGTTTTCTTTTTAGTAGGTGATGGATTTTGTTTCTTGGGGGACATTAAGCCGCGGAAAAAGGGACTTTGAGTCGGATTGAGACGAGACCCAGGGCTCTCGATTTTTCACTAGCGATTTACTAGAATGGGGGCAACGAACCAAAAAACTCTCTTCGCGACGAACCAGAGAGAAAATCCTCGTTGGAAAACATATATACATGACACTCAACGCTCAAGGGTCCCCAACCATCTGTAGCGGATGGTCACGCGCCCCGTATGAGGAAACCCTTCCCCCGCCGTTGATTGCTGATGCAACTCTGGAGGAAGCCATACAACGCTTAGTGAAAGCCAGCCTTGCGCGTGGCGTGAAGACAAACATTTCCAAGACAGGTCCCACTCCGAAGAGACTACGCTACATTGCTTTACTACACAACTACCAGTTGCGATTGATGGAAACTATAGCTGGGCATGCTCAAAACGTTGTGGAGCAGGCGTTGTACGCAACCGTCATTCAACAGCGCCAGCCACTCTCTCTGCGCTCACTCACACTGGAAGACTTACAGTTTGCTACCTTTGCTCTGGTCGCTACCCACTTAGGCGGTAACCGCTGGCGGGTAGGAGTGCTTGGGTATGGGCGGTTAGAGACTTTTACGCAATCTAATGCCGCCAAGGCTATGTAACACGCACGGGGACGGCACCTGGCCTGGATTGAGGCCGGTGATGACGGATTACGCCATCCAACTTGAGCGTGTCAAGAACTGACACCCTGGATCCCCGCGCCACGAAAATTTCCGATTCTTAGGAAAAGGCCTATTCAGCCCGGGCGAAGTCGGACACTGATTTGTCGCAACTTAACCAAGCATACACAGGAAAGAAGGTCTTGCACACCATGAATGTCAAAAAGCTCACCAACCCCTACCAACGCGCCTGGGGGGCTATGTTCAGAAGCTGCTTGGGTGAAACTGCA
>JASFVL010000012.1:0-30153 GCA_050049875.1 Anaerolineales bacterium | reverse complement strand
CCTGGGGACAACGTGAACCTGAAGGTGGAGTTGATCGTACCCGTGGCATTGGAGCAAGGATCGAAGTTCGCAATCCGCGAAGGTGGTCTCACCGTTGGCGCAGGCGTGATTACCAGGATTATTGAGTGATGTTCATCGCGCTCTTATTGAGCGTGAGGGAATTGGTGAAAGTTTATGGCTTCTAAGAAAGGTATTCGACCTGTTATTACGCTGGCTTGTACCGATTGTAAGGAACGCAATTACACTACGGAAAAGAATCGCCGCAACGATCCAGGTCGTATCGAGTTGAATAAATATTGTCCGCGATGCAGAATCCATACCTTGCATCGTGAGACCAGGTGATATAATTATTACCCCGCGTGCGCAGAGATACTCTCCTGCGTGCGTTTGAGACTGATATCGCAGGCGAGTAGCTCAATTGGCAGAGCACCGGTCTCCAAAACCGGGGGTTGCGGGTTCGACTCCTGCCTCGCCTGCCTTCAATTCGACGCCGTCCTAAGAGGCGGCGTTTTGACCGTAAGCAATGCAAGGAGCGAATGGAAGATTCCAAGTCGTTCCCTATTTATGATGATGTTTGACAAGGAGAGAGGCGTGGCCAGAAAAAAGAAGAGACCCGCTCGCAGGAGTCGGCAACAACAAAATGCCATCGTGCGTTTCTATCGCGAGACTGTCGGTGAGTTGCGTAAGGTGACATGGCCTACTCGCCGTGAGGCCCTCAACCTAACCGGTTTAGTATTGATTGTCATCACGGCGATGACCCTTTTCTTTTGGTTATTTGACTTCCTTTTCTCACAAGTGTTTGGTTTGATTTTGGGGTCATAAATCCTCACGATCAGTTTGTTTGTGAGAAAGGTTTAGATATGGTAGATAACTACATTTTTGCTACCAACTAAGTAGCGCGATTGATAGAGGTAATTGTGGTTACGAATATGGATGCGCAAGATCAGGAACAAGAAATAGCAGATTCCCAGGCTGATGATAATGGTTCTGGCGCCCCTGAAATGGAAGCTCCTCAAGAGGCATCTGATCAGCCCTCCGAGGAGATGGAATCCGATTCCGAGGAGTTGGATCAGGTAAGCTCCGAAGAAACTGAGCAGGAGGATGATCGCGCTTGGTATGTGGTCCATTGTTACTCTGGATACGAGAATAAAGTGCAGCACAATCTGGAACAGCGTATCGAGACAATGGGTATGAAAGACAGGATTTTTGATGTCGTCGTACCGACCGAAGAGGAGATTGAGGTTAAGGACGGTAAAAGGCGCACCGTCGAGCGGCGAGTTTTTCCTGGGTATATACTGGTGAACATGGTTCTGACCGAAGAGTCCTGGTACGTGGTCAGGAATACTCCTGGGGTGACGGGATTTGTTGGTATGGGAAGTACGCCTACTCCCTTGCGCCCAGAGGAGGTCCAGCAGATACTAAAGCGCATGGAAGCAGAAGCCCCACGCATCAAAGTCACGTTTAAACCGGGTGAACGAGTGCGTATCGTGGATGGACCTTTCAACGATTTTCGCGGTACAGTTGCCGAGATTGACATGGATCGCGCTAAAGTGCGCGTTATGGTGAACTTCTTCGGTCGGGAAACCCCCGTTGAATTGGACTTTTTACAAGTGGAGAAAGCATAGACAATAGCGATCAATTTATCGCTATATCAAAACCAGTGGGAGGGTATCCGTTAGATGCCCGCTAACACCACGAAGGAGAGAATTATGGCAAAGAAACTAAAGGCAGTTGTTCGTTTACAGATAGAAGCTGGCAAAGCCAATCCTGCACCTCCTATTGGGCCGGCTCTCGCTGCTCATGGCATTAACCTCATGCAGTTCTGCAAAGAGTATAACGCCCGAACGCAGAGCAGGATGGGTGAAATTATCCCTGCTGAGATCAGTATTTTCACCGATGGGTCCTTTAAATTTATCCTCAAGAGTCCACCCGCTTCGGTACTCTTGAAAAAAGCTGCTGGAGTTGAGAAGGGTTCCTCCGAACCCCATCGTGATAAAGTTGGTAAGGTAACCCGTGACCAGGTTCGCGAGATCGCTGAGATCAAAATGAAAGACCTAAATGCCATTGATATTGAGGGTGCGATGCGCCAAATTGAGGGCACCGCTCGAAATATGGGCATTGTTGTGAGTGAGGATTGAAATCTGTGGGAGGTCTTTGGCTCCGATTGATTTGCATTCAGTTTATTTATCGGTAGCTGACCGCTGGAACCACAAAGGAGATTAAAATGTCGAAACGTGGAAAGAAATACATCGAAGCGCGTGAAAAAGTAGACCGAACGCGTCGCTATGAGCCAGGTGAAGCGCTTATCCTGGCAAGAGAAATCGCCCCTGAGAATTTTGACGCCACGGTGGAGATACACTTGCGGCTGGGTGTTGATCCTCGTCATGCGGACCAACAAGTGCGCGATGTGGTAGTGCTGCCCCATGGAACTGGAAAAACGGTACGAGTATTAGTCTTCGCTCAAGGAGAAGCTGCTTCAATTGCT
This sequence comes from Anaerolineales bacterium, assembly GCA_050049875.1. Lineage (GTDB taxonomy): Bacteria > Chloroflexota > Anaerolineae > Anaerolineales > UBA11858 > JASFVL01. The sequence goes on along the minus strand of JASFVL010000012.1, from coordinate 27,668 downwards.
CGCGAGTCAGGAGCTGACTTTGTGGCGGATGACGATGAGATTATTAAGAAAATTCAAGATGGTTGGACCGATTTTGACGTTGCTGTCGCGACACCAGACATGATGAGTAAGGTGGGGCGATTGGGGCGGGTGCTTGGACCCAGGGGTTTGATGCCCAACCCCAAAGCTGGTACTGTGGTGCCCGAAGACGACATCAATCGTGTGGTAAGCGAATCTAAAGCCGGTCGTGTTGAATTCCGTATCGATAAGACCGCTAATCTTCACGTCCCGATAGGTAAGGTTTCTTTCAAGGAAGAAGAGCTCTATAACAACATGGCAGCCTTGATGGACGCAGTCAAAAAAGCGCGTCCCCCCGCTACCAAAGGTGCTTACCTGCGGAAAGTTACCATTAGCACAACGATGGGTCCGGGTATCAATGTAGACCCCATGCAAGCTCTTGGGATGGAGGAGAGAGACTGACTAAATCAGCATAGCGCTTAGGGTATAATTGTAGCTCGATAAAAAAGCGCGTGCATTCGTACATACCGCTTCGCCAAAGACAGCAGGTGCCCTTCGGCTTAATCTCCTGCTCAGGTGAAGGCTCGAAACCGCAAGCATTTGTTCTTGTGCGCCAAAGTCTTTGCCTGAATATGCGAGGCAAAGACTTTTTTTATAGAAGGAGGTGAAATACCGTTGGCCATTTCGAAAGAACGTAAGCGAGAACTTGTGGAACTCTACAGCGATTGGTTGAATAGCAGTCTGGCGATGTTCGTGACTGAATATATTGGACTCAATATGAATGAAATGGACGAGTTGCGCAGCAGAGTTCGTGAGGCAGGTGGAGAGTTCCATATCGTAAAAAACACTTTGGTGAAGAGAGCTTTCGAGGCTGCAGGGTTGCCGATGCCAGAGGAATATCTTGACGGCCCCACGGCAATTGGTTTTGCTTTTGAGGACGCTCCCTACATGGCAAAGGCGCTTTCAGAGTTTGCCAAAGAATCGGACTTCTTGAAGATCCGAGGAGGCTACCTGGAAAAGGAGTTGATGAGCACGGCTGATGTTACAGCTTTGGCTGAACTACCGCCCTTGCCAATCATGCGGTCAACACTGTTGAGCGCTATCATGGCGCCCGCTACTCGGTTTGCACGTACAATCTCTGAGCCCGGACGTCAAATTGCGTCTGTTCTCAAAGCTTACTCCGAGCAAGGAGAAGCACCGGAGCCCGCTTGATAGGTTGTATCGAAAAAGCATACATCAAAATTAGGTTAATAAGTTTAGACTGATTTAATAAAATTTGATTTGCTCAGTTGAGAGGGGGGAGGGTTGATTACTGGGATATGATTTTCAAATCACTTCCATTCCTTTTTAACTGGGTAAGTCCTAATCATAACAAGGAGATTTAATCATGGCTGATCTGGATAAATTAATGGAAGAGTTAAGTGCTCTCAGTGTTCTTGAGGCTGCGGAATTGGTGAAAAAGTTGGAAGAAAGTTGGGGCGTCTCTGCTGCTGCGCCGGTTGCTGTGGCCGCAGCAGCGCCTGGTGCAGCCGCATCTGCAGAACCTGAAGAGGAGAAAACAGAGTTCGACGTCGTCATCAAGGACACGGGTCCCAAGAAGATTGAGGTCATCAAGGCGATTCGCCAACTTACCAGTTTGGGTCTTAAAGAAGCCAAGGAAGTTGCTGAAACCCCTGGCGCTAAAGTATTAGAATCTATTGGTAAAGAATCCGCTAATGATGCCAAATCCAAACTTGAGAGTGCCGGCGCAGAGGTCGAGCTCCAGTAAAGAAATACTTCGGTCTTTTTTGGGAAAACACATCTCCCAGAAAGTGATCATTCTTTTTCGTTCATAGGTTAGCGCCCTCGAGAGAGAACTATCTCTCGCTGTTGGGAGAGGGCAATATCTACATAGCCTAAATCGGGGATTTATCCTCACAGCACAGGCAATGATGTGTTGGTGAATGCGCCATTCACCAACACATCTGTTATGTGCATTCGTGGCGGAGATCGCTGAAATACGACCACTGTATGCCGCCTTTGGGCGGCCTTTTTCCTTTTGCTAGCCTGTGGTATATTTTTTCTTGAGGAGGTTCTCATGGATGCACATATACTGATTATCGAAGATGATGAAGCAATCCTTAAATTTCTCCGTCGAGGCCTGGCTTATGAAGGCTATCAAGTTGATACAGCAACCACAGGTCAAGAAGGATTACAGATGGCGCGCGATAAGCCACCGGACTTGGTTGTATTGGACCTGATGCTGCCGGGTATTGATGGCCTGGAAGTTTGTCGCCGGTTAAGAGCTGGGGGACCGATTCCTATATTGATACTCACAGCGAAAGATAGCGTAACTGATCGGGTTTTGGGATTAGATATGGGCGCTGACGACTATATGGTCAAACCCTTTGATCTGGATGAGCTTCTAGCGCGAATCCGCGCTTTGCTGCGTCGCGCTCAAACCACAAAACGCCCTCAGATTTTGCGATTCGCCGATCTCTCTTTGGATACTGGGACACGGCAAGCAAAAAGAGATGATCGAGTCATCTCCCTGACTGCGAAAGAGTACGAACTCTTAGAGTTGTTCTTGCGTCATCCACGCCAGGTAATGACTCGAGATGTAATTTTTGATCGCGTCTGGGGTTATGATTTCGGAGGGGAGAGCAATATCATCGAGGTTTATATCCGCTATCTGCGTAAAAAACTCGAGGCTGAAGATGAGCCGCGTTTGATTCACACCGTTCGTGGGATGGGGTACGTGTTACGAGAACCAGATTGATGTCTCTGCGTGCACGCCTGACCTTTCTCTACACCTCACTCCTGGGGGGTGTCCTGTTAGTTTTCGGTGTAGTCATCTACCAATTGGTCAGCGTGATTTTAATAAGGCAGGTTGATGCCACTCTGGCAGAGACAGCGGGTGATCTTGTCAGCGTCACGCGTATGAATACCCAGGGTGAATTGTACATCTTACCATCCCCCAGCATTGACCTTGGTACGAATGTATACTTTCAACTATGGGAGCGTAACCGGGTTCTGGGGGAGGTGTCTCCTAACATTCGTCGTTTAACGGATCCGCTGGATTCAAGAGGCTTACAGTCCACCCAACCGATATTTCGCGACTCGGTTATCGAAAGCGCTCATCTTCGGGTCTTGAGTGTACCCCTTACCATCGGTGATCGTGTTATTGGGACACTTCAAGTGGGAACCGGCCTCTCTGTAGTGGATGCTGTCCGGGGCACACTGCTTACTGTGCTTGTTGTAGGGTCGGTTGCAGCAATGACCATCACAGCTTTAGCGGTCTCGCTGACAACATACCGGGCATTGAATCCCTTAGAAAGCGTTACAGAAACCGCTTTACAAATTACCCGCGCCGATGATCTTTCCCGACGTATTCCCTACCAAGGCCCTGCTGAAGACGAGATTGGTCAATTGATCAACGCATTCAATCAAACCTTGGGCCGCCTAGAAAACCTATTCCACACTCAGCGCCGCTTTGTGGCCGATGTGGGTCACGAATTGCGCACACCTTTGACAGTCATCAAAGGCAACGTGGATTTACTCCACCGTATGGGCACTGCTGACGATGAAGCGCTCTCGAGCATCGAGAATGAAGTGGACCGTCTTACTCGCATGGTTGGAGACTTACTTCTTTTAGCTCAGGCTGAATCTGGAAAGATTCCGCTAGATAACCGCCTCGTTGAGCTGGATACTCTTGTTCTTGAAGTCCTTCAGCAGACTCGCGTTTTAGCCAGAGATCGTATCGACCTGCGCTTGGGGGATATTGACCAAGTTTTAGTTTGTGGGGACCGTGATCGATTGAAACAAGTTTTGTTAAATCTCGTGGGAAATGCGTTGAAGTATACGCCAGCGGGAGGTGAAGTTGTTGTCGGTTTGGGGAAAGTTGCTGATCGTGCCCGTTTGACGGTTTCAGACACAGGTCCTGGTATTCCGCCCGAAGAATTGCCATATATCTTTGAGCGCTTCTACCGAATCGAAAAGTCGCGCACTCGTTCCAGTGATGGCAAAGGTTTTGGTTTAGGTCTTTCGATCGCTTATTGGATCGTGCGAAATCACGGTGGTCAGATAGATGTTGATTCGAGAGACGGTCAGGGGACTACATTCTGTGTTTGGTTGCCCCTAGCTGTGGGAGATTGTCAACCGCTTTCGTAATCCTGTTATAGACTTTATATTTTGCCCGTTATCGGTAGATTGTTATCTGATATATCTTAGGGGGACAGACTCAGGCGTTGTGAAGCCTGATTGCACAGGCTACTGCCCCCGTGGGACAACCATTCCTGCAGTCTCCCGCTGCTTCCTTTTCCTTGCTTTGCATCTTTATAGATACCCGTTCCCCAATAGACATATCTTTTCGTTTCTGCCGGCCAATCGGATTCGGGTCGCGTAGCTCCTGTGATGCCGGCGTTGTATCCTGCAAGGGCGAGCCGTATGCTGCCGCCTGAATCAAGAGACCTTTTTAGATAAGATAAGCCTCTCTGTGCGTTTGTAACTGGCAGATATGGATCCTCGCCCTCGGCGAAGTGGAATGGCATAACTTGAAATAGACCCATAGCCCCTGCACTCGATAGAGCTTTTGGATCGCCGCAGGACTCGATTTGCATCACGGTGGCGACCAAGTTCGGGTCGAGATTCCATTTCTTGCTCCAAGTCTCGATTTTGGCTTCCCAGCTTCTAATCTCGGGTGTGAAAAGTGAGGCGATAGAAATGTCCTTAGGATTAATCGAGATATTGGAGTTTTGTTCTGCTAGTACTTTGGGGGTGGAGGTATGCATTGGCGCAGTTGATGCGACTTCAACTTGGCTTAGGGTGATGATCATAACAATTGCTATGGCGATTACGGCTAAGGGTGGAATAAGAAACCCAGACAGGCAGCCATTCACCGGGTATGATGAGGCTGCCTGTTCCAGTTCGTTCTCAAATCCAAATTCGTTCATCAGCTTTTCTGGTAAAAATCGGTTCAAAATCTAGCCTGTCTTGACGATTGATTTGAATTTGGATTTCTTGGTTTGCGAGGCGCAGCTGTGATCGGGTGATAGGTTGGTTCTGGACGGTTATAGCCCGTATTGCTTCCCTCTGAAGGATTAGGTTTCGGTGCAGGTCTAATTGAAGACGCGTTCGCTGTCCTATTTTTGGTGGAGGGGCGACCACTTAGTGTGCGAACTGGTGACCTTCTTTGAGTGTAGGATTTTTTAGTTGGTCGCTGTCTACGTATGTGTATGTCTGACTGGCTGAAGAGACGGTCTCCAGCTACAGAAATCGTTCCAATAATCAAAACCCTTATCAACCAGACCATCACTGCAACAAAAATTGGAACAACTTTGAGCAATAATGCACGCTCGACAACTGCGTTGCCCAATGTTTCGTGATTAAGGATAGCGATTGAGACACCCCACCATGTTAAGGTCGCGTTCATCGTTGCAGCTAAGAGCCATGCTCCGAATAGATACCAAACCTCTGCCGGTTCATCAGATCCTTGTTCTGGTGTGAACAAGCGAGCGATACCTGCAAAATCGATACCACAAAAGGCGATAGCTAGGATCGTAGCCCATCGAACGCCTAAGAATTTCAATTCGCCTAGTAGATCAGATAATGCGAAGTCGGTTGTGCTGTAATTGAAAGTTTCGAAGGCGAACAAAGCTGCTATGATTAATAGTCCGAACATTACACCGCGCTGGAGGCGAATACGGTGAGATAAAGCTGATAAACTATTGGCGTTCATTTCGAACCTCCTGATTGTGTAGTTAGATCAAATATTTACACAGTGTGATGGTTTTGAATATTTTTGGATCAAATCCACTTATTCGTTCAGATAACTGGCTGAAGTTTTTGAACATCGCGATGATTGTTTAAATATAGAACATATGTTCGATTTTGTCAAGAGGCAATTTCCGTTCAATTTACTTAAGCTAGTTAATGATTCTCTGTTAAAATAGTGTCCATACACAAACAGGAATTAAAAACTACTCTAAATAAGCCTATTAACTGAGAATAAATGGAACATCTTTGGTCCTCTTGGCGCATGTCTTATATTATGATGAGCGATCGTGAAGACGAATGCATATTTTGTAATGCTCTGGATCAACCGGATGGTCCTGAAAACTTGATCGTACATCGCGGTCAGAGTGCATATGTGATTCTAAATCGTTACCCTTATACATCGGGACATCTTATGGTGGTGCCATTTGAACATTACACCTCAATAGAACAATCGGATCCTAGTACCCGCTTCGAATTGATGGAATTAACCACTCAATGTATTAGGATTTTAAGATCGATATATCAACCTCAAGGGTTTAATATCGGTGCTAATATAGGCGATGCAGCCGGTGCAGGCATCCCGAGACACTTTCATATGCACATTGTGCCACGCTGGACAGGTGACACAAACTTTATGTCCACCTTAGGAGGCACACGCGTGATCCCAGAGGCTTTATTAATTTCTTACCAACGGTTAAAAAAAGCCTGGAAAGCTATGAATAATCAGGTATAACTTTTTAAACTAAACATAACTTGAACACGAGTTGATAGTTCCCCCATAAACCATATTTATATTAACCTACGGAGTGACGAACATGAACAACGATAATCAACATCAACCGGTCATTCTTAGCGCGGTGCGAACACCTTCGGGTCGATTTCAGGGAAGTTTGAGCGGGATACCTGCCCCAAGGTTGGGTGCCATCGTAGTTACTGAAGCGGTAATGCGAGCCGGCATCCCTAAGCCTGCGGATATCGATGAAGTCTTCATGGGCAACGTGGTATCAGCGGGATTAGGTCAGAACCCAGCTAGGCAAGCCGCCATCTTTGGGGATCTGCCAGCCACGGTGGGTGCCACGACGATCAATAAAGTATGTGGCTCGGGGTTGAAAGCCGTCATGTTGGCTGCTCAAGCGATTCAAGCGCGCGATGGAGACTTGTACGTCACCGGTGGGATGGAGAGCATGAGCCGCGCACCTTATCTGGTGAACAGTCGTACAGGGACGCTTCGCTTCGGTCACGCAGAGCTCACCGATGCCCTCTTATTGGATGGTCTTTGGGATCCTTTTGAGGATTGGGGCATGGGTAACGCCGCCGAGTTCATCGCCGACGAGTACGGTGTCACCAGGGCTGCGATGGACGAATACGCTTACCAAAGCCATATCAAAGCCATCGCCGCCATCGACAGCGGTAAATTCGAAGCCGAAATTGTTCCAGTGGAGATCAAGGGTCGAAAGGGAGCGATAACGGTTTTCGATACCGACGAGACGCCTCGTCGTGATACCAGCATCGAAGCGTTGGCTAAGCTCCGTCCAGCTTTTGTGAAAGATGGTAAGGTTACTGCTGGGAACGCGCCAGGCTTAAATGATGGCGCAGCCGCTTTGGTGGTTGCTAGCCGTGCGAAATCTGAGTCCATCGGCATCAAGCCCTTAGCGCGCATTGTGGGCTACGCCCAAGGAGCTGTCGAACCCAAATATCTGTTCTACGCGCCAGCCAAAGCCATCCCTACATTGATGGAAAAGGTTGGCTGGACGCTTGATGACGTTGACCTCATCGAGCTTAACGAAGCCTTCGCCGCTCAGGTTTTAGCTGATGGAGCTGCTCTGGCTGACATGGGTTGGGATTGGGACAAAGTCAATGTCCATGGTGGCGCAATTGCTCTTGGGCATCCCATCGGAGCGAGCGGTGCTCGTGTTCTCACAACCTTGATTTTCGCGCTCAAAGATCGCGGCCTTAAACGTGGCATCGCTTCCTTGTGTTTAGGTGGGGCTGAAGCGGTCGCCATGGCGATTGAGATAGAATAGTTTGTAACAAGTGCGCTGTATCGGCGGTTACTGTCCGCATTACACCGCAGTGGTTATTAGGAGGCTGGGATGGAAGTCGGAAACATATTCATCGTAGGAGCGGGCACCATGGGCAACGGTATCGCCCAAGTGGCAGCGACTTCGGGTTATCAAGTCACGTTGATGGACGTCGTCCCTGAGCAGCTTGAACGCGCTCAATCAACCATCGCCCGTTCTGTGGACAAGTTGTTCAGCAAAGAGAAGATTACTGCAAAGCAAAAAGAGGCTGCCTTGAAGATACCTACAACCACCTCACTGGAGGCTGCCGCTGAAGCGGATTTAGTTATCGAGGCTGCCAGCGAGGTTGTGGATATAAAGTTAAATGTTTTTCGCCAGCTAGATGATATCGCCCAACCGGAGGCGATTCTGGCTTCGAACACTTCTTCCATCAGCTTGACCAAGATTGGCGCTGCTACCGAGCGTCCCGGGAAAGTCATCGGCATGCACTTCATGAACCCCGTGCCGTTGATGCGCCTCGTAGAGATCATTCGCGGTCTCTCCACCTCGGACGAGACCACCAAGGCTGCCTTTCAAGTCTCTGAACGGATGGGGAAGGTTCCCGTAGAGGCCAGCGATTCGCCGGGCTTCATCTCAAACCGCATCTTGTGCCCGATGATCAATGAAGCGATCTTTGCCCTTCAAGAGGGTATTGGGTCTCCAGAAGCGATTGACACTGTCATGAAGTTGGGTATGAACCACCCCATGGGACCACTGACTCTTGCCGACCTGGTCGGTTTGGACGTGGTGCTCTCGGTGATGGAGGTGCTCCAACGCGACATGGGCGATGACAAATACCGTCCTGCTTATTTGTTGCGTAAAATGGTAGCCGCGGGCCATCTGGGTCGCAAAACTGGAAAAGGTTTTTACGACTATTCATGATATTTCACTGCGTAGATATTTACCATTTTAAGTTTGGAGATGCGTTCCAAAATTGCTTCAAAGGATTAGCTAATGGGTATAGAAATTGAAAGCATGACCATTCAGGATTACGATGAGGTTTACGACCTCTGGAAGAACAGCGAGGGTATCGGCCTTAGCGATGCTGATTCGAGGGACGGGATCACCAATTTTCTGGAGCGCAACCCAGATTTGAGTTTTGTCGCTCGGGATGGGGGGCAGCTCGTAGGAGCTGCCCTCTGCGGCCATGATGGGCGCCGTGGTTATATTCACCACTTAGCTGTTGCCAAGTCCCATCGCCGCCAGGGGATTGGTCGCTCCTTAGTTGGACGCTGTATGTTCGCCCTCATGCGCATCGGTATCCCCAAATGTCACCTGTTTGTCTTTGGCGACAACGAAGAAGCCATCGAATTTTGGCAGAAGGTGGGCTGGACAGAGCGGGTTGAGTTAATGATGATGTCGCAGCAGCTGGCTGGTGACTCTTAACATCAATCGACAGCTACCCGAATCTATTCTGTAAACCCTTCCACCTTGTTGAGCTTTCTCTGGTGTCTGTTGGATACAGGTGGATGCAATCATATATTCATACTTGATAATAGAAATTGGAGACTATGACCGAATCCTCATCACAAACATTTGACTACGTTATCATCGGCTCGGGATTTGGCGGTAGCGTCTCCGCCATGAGATTAACTGAAAAAGGCTACCGCGTTTTGGTCTTGGAACGCGGCAAGCGCTACAGGGACGAGGATTTCGCTAGCACCAACTGGGCTGTGTGGAAATACCTTTGGCTTCCTGCGTTGCGTTGTTTCGGCATCTTACAAATAAGCCTGCTTAAGGGAGTCATGGTTCTGCACGGCAACGGCGTTGGTGGCGGCAGTTTGGGTTATGCCAATGTGTTAGAGGTTCCCAGTGACGAGATGTTCGCCAATCCCTCTTGGCAGCACCTGGCGGAATGGAAGACTGTCTTGCGCCCGCATTACGAAACCGCACGCCGCATGTTGGGGGTCACCCGCAACCCCAGACTTGGGTACGCTGACCAGGTTCTAAAAGAGATCGCCCAAGAGCGCTGTACCGCCGACACATTCCGCCCAACGGAAGTGAGCGTATTTTTCGGTCCAGAGGGCGAGTTGGTTCCCGATCCGTACTTTGATGGCGAGGGCCCACCCCGCAAGGGTTGTACTTTCTGTGGGGCATGCATGATCGGTTGCCGCTACAATGCAAAGAACACGCTGGTGAAAAATTATCTCCATTTTGCGGAAAAGTGGGGTGCCCAGGTGTGGGCTGAACGTGAAGTTGCGGATATCCGCAAACTGCCGCCCGATCAACCCGATGGTGCCCGCTACGAGGTCGTTTACCGTTCCCAAACAGCATGGTTCCTCAAACCTGAAGGTACGGTGCGTGCACGCAACGTGGTGCTCTCAGCCGGCGTATTGGGGACCTTGAAACTGCTCTTCAAATGTCGAGACGTGACCGAAAGTCTACCGCAAATATCGCCCAAGCTGGGTGAAATCGTGCGAACCAACAGCGAAGCGCTGATGGGATCCGTCGGTAAGAACGACGAGGTAGATTACTCTGAGGGCATCGCCATCACTTCGATCGTAAAAATGGACGATGTCACCCGCCTCGAGCCAGTGCGCTACCCGGATGGTTCCTCGTTGATGCGTTACCTCAGCGCACCACTGATTTATGCCCGTGGTGGTGTGCTGGTGAGATTGTTCCACACTTTGCGAGCTTTTATCCGCCACCCCATCGATTCGCTACGCACCCACATGTTGCCCGGTTGGGCCAGGCGCACGACTATTCTGCTGGTTATGCAGACGTTAAACAACCAAATGCGCCTACGTCTAGGGCGTAGCGTCCACACCCTCTTCCGTCGTGGGTTGGTGGCTGAACCCGACCTGGAGCGCAACGTCCCCACTCGTGTACAGACGGGACACGAAGTGACTTGGGCTTTCTCTAAGAAGACTGGCAGCGTTCCGATGGGCTCTCTGGGTGAGAATCTACTCAACATGCCGACCACCGCTCACATCTTGGGCGGTTGCCCTTTCGGACGGGATGCCCAGGAGGGCGTGGTTGGCTTGGATTGCCAGGTTCACAATTACCCCGGTTTGTATGTGGTGGATGGATCCATTGTGCCGGCTAACCCTGGAGTCAACCCCAGCCTGACCATCACGGCTCTGGCGGAATACGCTATGAGCCAGATTCCGGATTCCTAATCCCCTCTCTCTTCATCACCAGTAGGTGAACCCCCTCGCTTCGCAGCATATCCATAATACGTGTCAATCGCTTGATGCGTTGAAAATATTTGGGCATCTCGGCTTCCGTAATGGCGCGGAAGCCGAATTTTTCGTAAAGCGGTCCTAAACTCGATCGGCACATTAGGTATATCTCGCCCGGGTGTTCCCCCAGGAAGCGTTCAATCAACGCCCGTGCGACCCCTTGCCCCCGCCAATCCGGAGCGACCACCAGAGATGCCAGTTCGCGGGAACCATCCCGATGGGGCTTAACCTGCACGCAGCCAATCACCTCACCTTGGGGTGACTCCGCGACCAGGAAGCGTTCCCAGTCAAGACCAGTGGGGTTGATTCGCGCTGAGCGTACCAGCGCCTTGATCGCTGTTTCGTCATCCTGGCTTGCCCTTCTCAAAATGAATTCTTTTGCCGACATAGGGGACTTTTATAGTCGTCTGTCAGCCCTTTGTCAATAGCTCGTCAGCGCCCTGTCAAGACGGAATCCTCTTTCTTGGGTATCGTATAGACACAACCAAGTTCACAAAAGAATTACCCAGCAAGGAGGTAGTATCATGAACGCCCGTCGCTTTACAATCATCATATTGCTGTTTACCCTTTTGGTTGGTGCCTGTGCTCAACGAGCTAGTGAGGCTCCCACCCCAGAGGTGGTCATCGAGCGTCCAGTGGAAGAGGTTATTGAGGAACCCATGGAGGAGCAGGAAGGGGAGCAGTCCCAAGAAGTGTTTATCCCTCAAGCTCCGCAGCCTACTGCACCTATCGCCCAACATCCGCACCCCACGCCCCTTCCAACCATGGTCGCCCCCCCGCCTCAGGGATCCGCAGAAGGTGAGCCCGTTTCGCCTTACCCCACCGCGCCGCCTCCGGCTGACAACTTCTTCGAAAATTACGGCGTCAACCCTTTCATTGATGCTTATGAAGATCACCTTTCCACTTTCGCCTTGGACGTGGACACCGCTTCTTATAGCGTCGCCCGTCGCTACGTCATGGACGGACACCTGCCGCCCGCCGATGCCGTACGGGTTGAGGAATTTATCAATTACTTTGACCAGGGTTACCCTACTCCGCCGGACATCGCTTTCGGCATCTACGCCGACGGCGCGCCCTCGCCTTTCCACTATGATGGCAGCTACCTGCTGCGCTTTGGCATCCAGGGGTATCAGGTTCCCGAAGGCGCCCGCAAACCCGCCTCACTGATCTTTGTGATCGATGTCTCCGGTTCTATGGAGCGTGAGAACCGCTTAGAGCTTGTCAAGCGTTCTCTGCAGATGTTGGTCGACCGCCTGCGTCCCGACGACACTGTTGCCATCGTGGTCTACGGCTCACAAGCTCGTACGGTGCTCTATCCCACCAGCGGTGAGGATCGCAACGCAATTCTCAATGCGATCTACGGTCTGCGCACTGAAGGTGCCACCAACGCTGAGGCTGGCTTGAGGCTGGGCTACCAGATCGCCTGGCAAGCCTACCGTCATGAAGCCATCAACCGGGTCATCTTGTGCTCTGATGGAGTCGCCAATGTGGGCGCCACCGGCCCCGACGCCATCTTGGAGACGATTCGAGGTTATGTGGATGCCGGCATCAACCTGACCACGGTTGGGTTCGGCATGGGTAACTTTAACGACGTGCTTATGGAGCAGCTCGCTGACAACGGAGACGGCAGCTACGCTTACGTGGACACTTTGGACGAAGCCGAGAAGCTCTTCGTCGAGGACCTGACCTCCACCCTACAAACCATCGCTCTGGACGTCAAAATACAGGTTGACTTCAACCGGGATGTGGTCTCCCGCTACCGCTTGATCGGCTACGAGAACCGCGCAGTCGCTGACCAGGACTTCCGGGACGACACCGTGGACGCTGGCGAGATTGGCGCTGGTCACAGCGCCACTGCCCTATACGCTGTGCAGCTTCAACCTCAGGCGCAGGGGCGCATCGCCACCGTGCAGCTGCGCTGGGAAGATCCCGACTCCCATCGAGTTCAGGAGATCAACGGTAACTTCAATACCTGGGACTTAGCCTCCAGCTTTGATAGCGCCAACACCCGATACCAACTCGCTGTGGTTGTGTCGCAATACGCTGAGCTCCTTCGGCGCAGCCCTTGGGCAGGTGAGACATCCATTCACCACCTGGTGGACCACGCCTATCGCCTATCCAGTATTCTCTTCGATGATCCTGAAGTGTTGGAATTCGCCAGTCTGGTCTCCCGCGCTAGCCAAATCCAAGCCCTGGAGTGGTAAAAAAGTACAAAGATTTGTCACCAATATATACAAGGCATTTTTGGGAAGTTTTGTCGCCCAAAAATGCCTTGGTACGTACTCTCCTCGCCACTTAGCGTTTGTAGAGGGTAAAAGAGATTTGCCATCCCTATGCATTCATTTACTTTTACTTTTGCGAACGTTTGTGCCCTCGTGTTAACAAATCAACAACCGATACTCCTCATCAATTTGCACAATTCGTGTAAAAATACGTTGCCCTGATATACATTTTTTAGAAAAGAGAGAGTAAAATGATTGCGGATTGAGAAAAGAGGTTGTTGTACGATATCAGTAGCTTTCGAAGGCATTAGAAACATGGATGTTTTGTTGAAATGGTTGAGAGAACACAAGTTTGAAGCTCATTTGGTGATCTTCCTGCTGATGATCATTCCCCCCATGGGGCTGTACCTAGCAGCGCAAGAAGACCTTGGCAGCTTGATATGGGCTTTGATAGGGGTTTTCTCCATAGCAAACTTGCTGGCGATGGGTATAAAATAACGAAGTGTATCATTCTGTGATGGCAGCTCCCTGGGACGCCTTCATCTACGGAGCAAACTAAATGTACATAAATGGAGAACGCACTGCTGGGAAATCTACGGAGTCGTTGGTGATCATCAACCCGGCCACGGAGGAGGTACTGGGTGAGGCCGCCCGTGGAACACACCAAGACGTGGCTGCGGCTGTCAACGCGGCGGCAACAGCATTCCAAGATTGGAAACGCACTCCCGCCAACGAGCGCGCTGCCGCCCTGCACGCCGTAGCGAACAAAATCCGCACCCATCACGAAGAAATTGTCCGCCTGTTGACCCAGGAAGAGGGTAAACCGATCCCCGAAAATAACGAGGAGCTATGGTGGGTGGAGGAGACCTTCGATTACTACGCCGAGCTGGCGCGTCACGAGCGCGGAAGGGTGATACCACCCGGAGAAACAGGGCAGTTCAATTTCGTGATAAAGGAACCCTGCGGTGTGGTCGGTTGCATCATCCCTTGGAATTATCCGTTGTTATTGTTGGCCTGGAAAATGGCTCCAGCTCTGGCTGCGGGTAACACAGTGGTGATTAAACCCTCCGAGTTGACGCCGCTCTCCACACTGAAGATGGTCGAGGTAGCCTGCGATCATTTACCGCGCGGCGTGGTCAATGTGATCACTGGTTATGGTCTAGAGACCGGTGAGCCTTTGGTATCGCATCCTGATGTACCAGTGATCGCTTTTACTGGGTCTCTGGCGGTCGGTCAGCGCATCGCCTCTCTCGCCGGACCGATGATGAAGAAACTACACCTTGAGCTGGGTGGCATAGATCCTATGGTGATCGCTCCTGATGCGGAGATGGATATGGCTGTGAGGGGATTGGCCTATGCCGCCTTGATCAACGCCGGACAGGTTTGTACCAGCACCGAGCGCGTCTATGTCCACGAGAGCATGTTTGGGAGGTTTACTGAAGAGCTGGCTGAATTTGTGGGTGCGCTGCGGTTGGGGGATGGTTTGGATGAAGGCACCGACATAGGTCCAATGATCCGCGGGAAATTTCGACAAAAGGTTGAGGATCATCTCGCGGAGGCTGTCAGCACGGGAGCTAAAATCCTGATCGGTGGTCAGCGCCCCGCCCAATTTTCGCGCGGTTTCTTCTTGGCCCCCGCGGTGGTTACCGCTGTGGATCACAGCATGAGCCTCATGCGTGAGGAGACCTTCGGTCCAGTTATCCCTCTAATGCCGTATAAAGATTTCGACGAGGCCATCGCGCTGGCGAACGACTGCCCTTTTGGATTGGGTGCCTCTCTGATGACGCGTGATGCTCGCTTGGTAAAGCGTTTCTTTGAGGAGGTCAAAGCTGGTACCATTTGGATCAACGATCCACTGACGGACAACTTCGCGGGACCCTTTGGTGGTATGAAGATGAGTGGTATAGGACGCGAACTCGGCCAGGAGGGATTGGACGAGTTCTACGACATAAAACACGTTCATTGGGACGTGGAAGGGGGTGTGAAGGAGTATTGGTATCCGTATTGAGTCGTGAGAAAATAACCACCACCTTCTTTGAGTATTCTCAGCACAAATACTTTGACATAACGACGCGACCCCTAGTTTATACTATTACCAGTGCACTGCTGCCGCCTGCATAAACGACTCTCCTGACTTAATCACCTGCATAAACACATAGTTTGTTACTAAAAAGGATTCTATGAACACCAACCTACTCTCTCCCGTTTGGACCCATCTTACCGAAATTCAACCGGTGCGCGCCGAAGGTGTTTATCTTTACGATGCTGATGGACACCGCTACACAGATTTCACCAGCGGAATCGGTGTTACCAACACGGGTCACTGCCACCCGAAGGTGGTCGCTGCCATCCAGGAACAAGCCGCCCGACTGATCTTCGCTCAAATGAACATCGTCATTCCCCAACCGACCGTAGCGCTGGCGGAGGCGCTCAATGATCGCACCCAGCCTGAGTTGGATTGCTTTTTCTTTTCCAACAGCGGAGCGGAAGCGGTGGAAGCCAGCGTTAAACTGGCGCGGCACGCCACCGGTAAGCGCAATATCATTGTCTTTCAGGGCAGTTTCCATGGCCGTACCGCCCAGACAATGGCGATGACCACATCCAAGTATATTTACCGCTACAACTATCAACCTCTACCGGGAGGTGTCTTCGTTGCACCGTTCCCCTACGCTTATTTCTATGGCTGGGATGAAGAGAGGACCAGCGAGTATTGCCTTCAGCAACTGGATGCTTTACTTCACGGGCAGACCAATCCCGAGGAGACCGCCGCGGTCATCATCGAGCCGGTTCTCGGGGAGGGAGGCTATGTACCCGCTCCAATTGGGTTCTTACAAGCCCTGCGGGAGATTTGTACGCAAAACGAGATTCTACTGATTGCTGACGAGGTGCAGTCTGGTATGGGGCGCACGGGTAAGTTCTTCGCTTATGAGCACGCCGGAATTGTGCCGGATATTATCGTGATGGCTAAAGGGCTGGGCAGCGGTGTGCCGATTTCTGGCATCGCTGCACGACGCGTTTTAATGGAGAAATGGGTCTCAGGCACGCACGGCGGAACATACGGAGGTGGCTCAGCATTGGCGTCCGCGGCGGCGTTGGCCACTTTGCGAGTCATTCAGGAGGAAAAACTGGTAGAGAACGCAGCCGTACGTGGCGAGCAGTTACTCAGTGGTTTGCGAGCGTTGCAGGAGCAGTACCCGTTTATTGGGGATGTGCGCGGCCGCGGGCTGATGGTGGCTACCGAGTTCAACAACCAAGATCAGCCAGACCAAATCACAACCAAAGCCGTTCAACAAGCCTGCTTGAAACAAGATCTGCTCTTGCTGACCTGTGGAACGTACGAAAACGTTATCCGTTGGATTCCACCATTGATCGTCACCGAACAGCAAGTCGCCGCAGCCCTGGAGAAATTCGCGCAAGCTCTAGCACAAAACGTGTAAACGACGTGGGTCAGGATGCGGAAAATAAAGCAGGTCTCCGAGGCGGTCACTTTCCTCGGAGACCTGTTTCATCCCCCCACATATCCGCGCAGCCAACAGGTAAGCGCTTCCAAGAAACCCCAAAGATGCTGAATGAAGACGCCGAAGTAACCTCCCACGCTAGCACTCACGCTAGTTTATCTGGCTTTAAGGCCCCACATCCGGGGGTCTCGGTAAATCCGAAAAGCCAGCTCTGGTGTGACAATTACTTCGGCGTTCTAACCACGTCGTCATAAAAAGAATAACAATTTCGCGATCGAATTTCACGTATCAAATGTCACATCGAGTCGGTGACATTTTGCCCGCCGGCTTGAGGTATGTTTTTGAGAGGGTTAAATCGCCTTGTGCCCCCTGGAAGGGAAATCGGAAAAGTGCTAAGCGAAGCCTTGTACTCACGGATGCTGCTCTTGATAGGCCTTCTGCGCCAGCGCAATTGCCCCTAACACACCGGCTTGGTCACCAAGCTTCGGGGGGACGACATAGCTGTCAATCTGCTCCAGGATCGCAGGAACCTGCAGATAGCCGTTGAGAAGCTCCAGTGTCTTGGCGCGCACTTTGGGGAAAAGATGAGTTCTCGCCATGACGCCACCCCCAAGAATAATGCGCTCAGGGGATAGAATGCAGATCTGGGAGACCAGGCCATACGCCAAGTATTGAGCCTCTAGTTCCCAGGCGGGATGTTCTGCGAATAGCTCCTGGCCTCTTTGGCCCCATCTGGCGACGATGGCTGGCCCCGAAGCGAGCCCTTCCAAGCAATCTTGGTGGAAAGGGCAGATACCATCAAAAGGGTCCCTATCACGGTCGTGAGGCACGCGCATATGGCCCATTTCAGGATGCATCAATCCGTGAAGCAGTTCCCCAGCGACCATTGCCCCACCACCGATACCGGTACCCACCGTTAAGTAGATAAACGTATCCAGTCCCTGAGCAGCGCCCCAGCGTTGTTCTCCCAAGGCAGCAGCGTTCACGTCGGTGTCGAAACCCACTGGAACGCCCAGCGCGCCCTGGATACGGGCGACAATATTCACGTTCTGCCAGCCTGGTTTTGGCGTACTGGTGATATGCCCATAAGTGGGGGAGATTGGGTTGAGGTCCAAGGGACCAAAAGAGCCGATGCCTACCGCCGTGAACGGCTCTGTCTGACGGGTGAAAAATTCCACCACCCGATCGAAAGTTTCCTCCGGGGTAGTGGTGGGGATCTGCGTCTTGGCGTAAAGCTCAGCAGGACCTTTCCCCAAGGCGCAAATGAACTTCGTCCCGCCGGCTTCAATGCCTGCGAATAGAGTCATGTCGGTCTCCTGTCCGTTGAAGATTATCTAGGGTCGCTTATTACGAATTTAATTCTAACCTTGGCTGTCTAGGCATATATCAACCGCAAAAAATCACTTATGGGGTTCAAAATATTGCTCTCAACCCAAATGTCGCAACTTACGAATAGCAAATCCATTGCCAACAAGCAATCCAATTCCTGCAAAGACAATTAACTTACCCAATACCTGCCAGAAGTCCGTTGGCCAAGTGCCAAATAAAACTAGATCGCGGATGGGGTCAACCGCATAAGTATTTGGGAAAAGCCAGGCGATCCAAGTTACCGCATCTTTGTGGGCGCGCACCATAGAAAGACCACCACCAATAAAGAAAATGATCAATGCCCCCAAAACAGACCCGATTGCACCCGACATATAATTACGCGCCACCAGCCCCGCAGCTAACGCTATCTGGATCCAAAACAAGGCTACCAGCCCCGCCAACAACCAGACAGCCCACAAATACCCACCAGGCCAGAACCCCAGCCATACACGGATGATGACGAGAAAGATTGTGCCAGTCCCTAAGCCAAATAACAGCGCCAAGACCGTTTTTGGAAGCAGCACCCATCCCAAAGAACGTGGTGCTAAGCTTAGTTCAAGGGTGACATTACCGGTTTGCGCTTTATGTGTCAGGATGAACATATTAAAGATGCTGCCCAACGTGACCGATAAAAGTACGATACCTACTGAAATGATGGATACCCAATCGACCATTACCGGTAGTGGATATTCTTCCGCCATTCTCAGGGGCGGCTCAGGATAATCGATGTTTCGATAGAACTGCCATAAGATCTCGGCTGAATAGATGCGGTGATTTTTTGCCCGGTCATCGTTGTAATTTACAAAGTGCATAGCAATCTTGGGATGATTCCCAGTTTCAATCTTTTCCGAAAAATCTCTGGGGATCACCCATATACCATCAATGCGGTAGTCCTCGAAAGATTGCCAAGCTTGGTCAGCGTTCATCTCCTGGAGCGCGTAATATGGCTCTTGATCGAGGGGAGATATCAGCTCGTCAAACGTATCAATCAGGATGTGACCATATTTCCCGTGGTCTTGGTTGATTACTGCAATTTTAAAGCTCAAGCGTCCACCAAAAAGCAAGGCAAAAGCGATCAGTATGAACAGGCAAGGGATAAAGCCGCCCAAGGCTGTGATCGGGTCCCGACGCCAGACATTAAACTCCGTTTTGAACAATAGCCACAAACGTCTCATCTCTCATCTTTGCTTGGTTAATACTCGTAGGCGATAGACTACCACAACCAGTACAAGCAGGAACAATGAGTACCCAGCCAATTGCCAATGCGCTATGGTTGGATTGGCTGCAACCTGACGTCCAAAATAGAAATACGGGAACAGCATTTCGATGATCGGTGTGTTGGGGATCAAACGGCTGATGCGTTCAAAGGTCGGTGAAAAACCGGCAGCCAAGCCAAAACCACTGCCTAAGAGCCAAAACCCGAAAGCGCTGGAAAGACTTACCAAGAAGGCAGGTAGGCTGCTACGCAGCAGCAATCCGGCTAACAAACCAATACAGCCAGCGATCAAAGTTAGTGGCATGATGACGATGAACATCCCAAAGGTCGAACTGGACCATACCCCAGTGATCAGACCGAGGGTAGTGTACAAAATAGCCGCGGCTAGCAATCCAAAGAGCACCGAACGGGTGAGCTTAGCACCCAGGAGCAGGAGAAATGATATCGGGCTAAGCTGGTATTCCAGAATGGTGCCATTTTCGAATTCTTGTGCGATCACGTATCCCCCAATCATTGCCGCAGCCACATACGATGCCAAGGGGATCATCGCCATCCCAAAGTAAACGGTATAAGGTACATCCCGCGGCAGCCAGGGATGTTCGTCGATCACTACCGCCCTGCTTCCAAGCTCCTGATTCCACAAGATAAGCAAAGCGGATGTCAGGCGATTGCGTAAGTTTTTGACCAAATTACTGTCGATGTACCCATACTGTTGGACAGCCATAGTAACCCCATCTACATTGATCACTTCGATTACTTGGCGGTGACCAGGGTCTGCTTGAGAAATGAGAATGGGGTTGATGTAATTGGGACCAATTGGTGAACCAACTTTTTGCATAGCTGTTACCAACTCTCGCCCCACTGCTGTTTCCGGTTCTACCACGTACATATCAAAAATTGGGACAACCATAATCATGGCCATTAGTACATACATAATCGTCGGTTGGAGTATGGCGATCATATGTAAAACCAAGGCTGTACGGAACATTTTGAACTCATTACGTAGCAGTAGAAGGAAACGTTTCATCGTTTTAATCTCGCAGCGCACGACCGGTATGGAATAGAAAGACATCATCGAGGGACGGGCGGGCGATCAAGATTGAGATGAGTTGGTGCGATCTACTGACCTGGTCAATCAAAGATGCCGCTTTTGCCTCTGCATCCTGCATTTCAATGCGTAATTCATTCCAGTGTGGGCGTGAGATGTTGCGTACTGGGAAGGC
Organism: Anaerolineales bacterium; assembly: GCA_050049875.1. GTDB lineage: Bacteria > Chloroflexota > Anaerolineae > Anaerolineales > UBA11858 > JASFVL01. Next base: position 7,188 of record JASFVL010000012.1, on the reverse strand, counting down.
TGCCAGCACTAGCTCTGGTGCTTCAATTGGTGGAGAAGTTCGGATGGTAACCACATCGTGCCCCATTTCGGCTTTTAGGTTTGTTGGTGAATCGAGGACGACCGCTTTGCCGTGATCGATAATCACCAATCTGTCGCAGAGTGTATCTGCTTCTACCATATTATTGGTCGAAATGACAAAGGTTTTACCCCCTGCACGCTGTTCCTGGATGCGTTCCCACAACGCAAAACGACCTTGCACATCAACGCCAAGAGTGGGCTCATCAAAAAAGATGACTTCGGGGTCATGTAAGAGAGAGCGCGCCAAGGCCAAGCGCCGCTTCATGCCTCCTGAATAGGTGTGTACAGGATCTTTACGCCGCTCCCATAAGTTCATGAAGTGCAACAGTTCCGCCATACGATCCTTAACACTGCTGAGATCCTGGCAGTACAGGGCGGCATGGTGCCAGAGGTTATCTTCTGCACTGAGATCGAGATACACATTCGTCTCCTGGGACACATAACCCACACGGCGGCGCACCTGTTGGATCTGCGTGCTAACATCGTAGCCTAAGACCTGCAGATTTCCCCTGTGGGGTTCAATTAGACCGAGGATCAGGTTGATGGTGGTCGTCTTGCCAGCCCCATTCGGTCCCAGCAGACCAAAGATTTCTCCCCTTCCAACCCTAAAGGACAAATCATCTACAGCTGTCAAAGTACCAAAACGACGAGTAGCTGAACTAACCTCGATTACAGTCTCTTTTTCCATCTTTTACTCCCGTGCGCTGAGCGTGCCGTAAACAAATAACTGGACGAATTGCTCCACGACCTCATCTGAGGATATTTCTGGTTGCAAGGAGTCTAAGAGAAATCCGCTCAAGACGGTGTAGGAAAAAAACATTCCTAAAAATGCCTGAGCCAACAGCTCTGAATGTCCTGGGTTGATTAAACCGGTATTCATTTGACGTTCAAAATAGCGCGCCAGCATACGGCGCAGTTGACGGGGATTTTCCGCCACCACCCGCTGGAGTTCCGGAAGATTACCAGCCTCACAGATCGCCATACGTATGGCATCATTGCGTTCAGTCATCACTTTCATCATTGATTTTCCTACAAGGGTGAGGTCTTGCACGTAGTCCCCACTGAAACGCAGTTCTAAATCTTCCGCGATGGCCAAGCCACCGAACTGATCCATGATTGCCTTTGCTAGATTCTCCTTCGTACCAAAGTGCCGGAACAAGGTCACTTCATTGACTCCCGATTTTTCTGCGATTGCGCGGGTGGTAGTAGCTGCGAACCCTTTCTCCGCAAAGAGCTGGGAGGCTGCGTGCATAATTCGAGCGCGAGTTTCATCCGGACTGGGGGAAGATGACGTTTCTTTCATTAATCCTCCTCTATGCATGCAAGTACTTACTTGCTTTCTCCATCGCATTATCGTCTGAATTTTGAGAATTGTCAAGATTAAAACCCAAATCAAAAGATGGCTTTGGGTGATGACCCGCTAATTGCTAACATTTATCCCCCTTTGTAGATGCTTTGCAGATGTAGCGTGACAATCGACGATGGACGGTGGACAGCATTCATTGCAAAGCAGACTAGTATGCTGCAACCAGGTGCCCCCATTCAAGAGTGCTTGGTGACAATAAACAGCAGGATGGTGAACGGTGAACGAGGGGCGAACGAAGAATCCCCTACGGGAAGGGGATAGACAACGGATCGATGATCTGTCGAGTAGCATACATGGCGCGAGACTTAACTAGAAGGTGGTTTTGGAATCAGGAATGGTACCTCTTGCTTGTATTGTTTGTAGGATTCACCAAAACGAAGTTCAAGCTCCAATTCTTCAAAGAATTTTAAGAAAAACAGATGGGCAGGGATAAGTCCCAGAAGAACACCAAAGGCTAATAACGTTGAACCTGAAATGAAAGTTATGCTGAGAGCGAGTAAATAGTATCCGAGAGACATCGGATTCCTGGTGTAACGGTAAACATCTGTTTCAACAATTCGCTTTGTTAGACGGAACGCATTAGCGCCGTCGCCTAGAGCGCGCAGTGATTTGTTGGAGAGTACGAAGAAAATTAAGCCCGGCACTACCAGCAGAATGCCTGTGATAAGAAAGAAGGGTCTTAATGGTAAGGAGTTTAAACCGACGAGTTCATCGATGTGTCCGTAACCAGGATAAAAAATCATGATCGTAGGCGGTGTAACCAATCCAGCAAAGAACAGTAAGTGCGCAATACGGCTGAGTTTCTCAGCATTGACTTTGGATGGACGCCTTCTCAACCGGTATCCCAATATTCCCACCCCCATAACAAAGATCGTTAACCCTAGTAAAGTCAGATAGAATACTCCCATTTGAAAACTCCTTTAATCGCACAGTGTGTGACCTTGATACATGATTCGAGAAACGAAAAACGCTTATCTATTCATCTGGGCGCCGCAGCCTCTTAGCAGCGTCTGAGAAGCTTTTGACCGCGAGTACGAAATGCCCCAGCGGATGTTATCCCGCACGAAGTAGAATATTCTCAATGCTTTCTCCTTAGGGCTGCTGGCGACGTCCATGGGTAGTTCGATCCCATCAGGATACGGAATCCGTGGTGGCAATGAGATCATAGTTGTTGCGCTGCACAGTGTCGAAACAAGACGATAGAAGGACATGCATGTATTGTTGGGAGAGCGCGGGCTACAGTTGGTAGTACACAATGCGGTGCGCCCGCCTTACCATCTTGAATGCTCCAGCCAATCTGTAGGCTGCACGGTACCCAAAGCTGAGACGGTCGAGATTGGGATCGGTGGAGAAATACCACTCCTCCAGCAGGCGGATACGGGGTGCCCAAGCCTCCAATTCACGCGCATTGTCGATTCCCCATCCTAGAGTCGCACCGGTAGATTTCAGCGAGGGATGGTTAGTAGCTGAGCGCGCCGTCAGACGACTGAAGACATCAGCGACCAGCCTGCAACTTGGGAAAGTCTCGTGCAAACGGAGCACCAGTCGGCGCACATCATCCTCGTCTAGGTACATCAGTAATCCTTCAGCCACCACTAGCACCGGCTTCCCATTGGCTGCGACTTGGTCTATCCACTCCAGATTCGTCACGGACGCAGTGATCATGTGGTAGCGCTCGCTTTCGGTAAAGAACTGGCGTCGAAATTCAACCACTGGTGGCATGTCCAAGTCGTACCAATTGACCTGACCGTCGTCTACGCGCAAGAAACGACTATCTAGACCGCAGCCCAGTTGTAGCACCACGCCGCCGGGGTGCTCGTCCAGAAAGTCACGCGTAACGATGTCAATTTTCTTGGCTCGCTGGCAGACCAGAACGACTGTCTTATAGGGAACATGTAAGCGGGCAAAATCATAGTCCACTTGCTCCAAAATTTGCTGAGCCATCGGGTCAAAGAACAGTGGGTTGTCCGGTTGTGCCTTGGCAAAGAGTGTGATCAGCAGAGTCTCCTGCTCAGGGGACAGCGTCACTTTTGTTCGCGTGTCTATCATTGTCATCTCCTGTGATGCCAGAATATGATCGGCTTAAAGTGATTAGTGTGTTGACAAGCCTCAAGCGAAGCGCGGAAACAACTTGAGCGCATTGCCGCGCTCGATGGACTCAATCTTAATCTGATCGAGGTTCTCATAGGCACGCAATTGTTTCTGCTGCCGGGCAAATACCTCTGGTGAGGTCCATGGGTAATTCGACCCCATCAGGATATGGGCGGGTTTCGTATGCCCGGAGAGCGTCAGCCAAGCGAAGGGGTCTGTCGAAGCGGTGAGATCGTAGCTCATGCGCTGCATGGTGCGGGCGCGTTGGAGATAACGGATCATGGTCTTGAGGAAGCTGCCGAAGACGTCCATGCCAACAATGGTTACCCGGGCGGCGATGAACGGTATGGTGCCGCCCCCGTAAGCCAGGATGTAACGGATGCGGTGATAGCGTTCGATGGCTCCCGATTCGGTCAGGGAAGCCAATGCCCGCGTGACCTCATGAGGGAATTCCACGAAATCGTTGTAACCTGGGCTCGGAGCCTGGTTGGGGTGCAGGAAAACGATCGCTTTGCGCCGGTTAAGTTCAACGAACAAGGGATCGAAGTTCGCATCTCCAAGATAACAACCGCAGATATTGGAGAGCAGCATTACGCCATCGAGGTGCAGGGAATCGAGGGCGTATTCTAGTTCGGTCAGCGCAGCTTGGGGATCAAGCATGGGAAGGGAGGCGAAAGCGCCGAAGCGGTTCGGATGGTCAGCGACCATTTGGGCTGCGTAATTGTTACACTCCCGGGCGAGTGACGCCGGTTCTCCTACCTCGGAGAAGGAAGCGCCTGGTAAAGACAGTGAAACGATCGCTTTATCGATCCCCGAAGCGTCCATCATGTCCAACGATTTTTCCGGGGACCAGGCCAAAGCCTTCGCTTGCGCAGCGGCCGGATGTGCGGAATGCGCTAAAGCCTCCACAAAGAATGGGGGAAGGAAGTGGTGGTGAATGTCAATTCCCCGCATCGTGAAAGGTAAGGAAGAGCTACTAGAAACCATGATTAAAACACCTCCTGAAGGCGAGGGAACACACGCAGTGCATTTCTCCGCTCAACACCCAAGCGCGTGGCGTCGTCAAACCCTTTGTATCGCATCAGTTCGCGCATCTTGAGAGGTTGGTACTTGGCTGGAAGTGCAGCGTGGTCGGAGCCGAAAAGGATATGTGCTGGGTCGACAAATGCTTGCAGGGTGCGCAGACCGTTGGCTGCATTGGCCGACATGGAGTCATAGTACTGGCTCTGCAAGAGGCTGATAGCTTTGGTCGTCCCGCTGTCACTCGGTACACGGTTGAGCATGCCCGGATCTGCCCCGCCCTCGCCCCTAACCCACGTCCTGCCGCGCGCTATTCGATGCGCTAGATAGGGCGTGATTCCACCACAGTGAGCGAATATGAATTTTATCTTCGGATAGCGTTCGAATACACCACTATAGAGCAAGCTCATGACCGCACGAACGGTTTCGAGGGCCATATCGATGGGGTAAAGGATCGATGAAGGGATGCCCTTATCGGGAGGTTCACCGGGGTGGATGAACACGACTGCCATACGGCGGTTCAATTCAGCGAACAATGTGTCGTTCCCAAGATCACCCACGTAGTGCCCAACCACGTTGGACATCATCACCACGCCATCCAACCTGAGTGTTTCCAGGGCATACTCGGCTTCAACCAAGGCGCCATCCAAATCGGGCACGGGTAGCGCAGCGAAGGCACCAAAGCGAGCAGGGTGCTTGCTGCAAATAGAGGCTAGGTATTCATTACTTCGCCGGGCCAGGTCACGAGCGAATGCATCATTCTCGAAGTAGATCCCGGCAGGGATAGAAGCCATCCCCATGACAATCTTGTTCTTATCCATCACCTCGAGATGCGCCTCCAATGACCAATCAGTAAATATCGCGCCTAAGGCGTCCATTATGCCCACTTTCTCAAGGGGATCGGTATAGAACTTGGGCAAGACGTGATGATGCACATCGATCCGATAGGGCACTTTGGTGTTGACCAATTGATTTGCTTTCATCAGGATCAATCCTCCGCAGTCAGGTGGGTGGGAGCCAAACTACCCACATCTTCCCACCCTGCTGCTCGTAATTAATGTATCCATCGGTTGCTGTTTCTCTCAGCAGTGTAGACTTGTGACTCAAATTTAATAGCTCGCTTGTAAAATGGTTCCATCAGGACGCTTTTTAAAGCTCGGAGAGGACTCTCGATTCTTGGTCACAGAATGTGCCTGTCAAATAATGAGCCAGCATTGGTATTAGGTAAACCGACTTTCCGGTGCTCCGCAGAAAGGGCTCCGTAGTAAAAAAGCTTGAAGACATCCCCCGCCAGGGTTTCTGCATCAGCGTATAAGCGCCGTATTCTAGGATCATATTGAAGATTGTTGAGGGTTTCAAAGGCGATCATCAAGAACTCTGGGCGGATATCCGCTCGGATGTTCCCCTCTTCCTGGGCATTAATCAGGAAGCGCATCACTCGCTGAAAAGCGTGACTCAAGTCGATATCCAGATCGATTAGGTCTTCTAAAAACTCGGGTCCAGGGCGAGCTGAGAGTTCCTGCTTTATCGCCAGGATCTGCTCCATCTTTTCTGGGAAAGTTGCATCAGTATTTTCAATCGCTTGGATGCGCTGTAGGGCTTCTTCAATCCACATTTTGTCGATTTGCCGGGCAAGATCCTCCTTATTCTCAAAGTATTTATAGAAGGTCGGTTTGCTGACGCTTGCCTTTTGGCATATCTCTTTGACTGTAACCCGGCGCATTCCATGTTTGATGAATAAATTTTCAGCGGTTTGGATCAATTGCTCGCGCTTTTGAGACATACTTACTCCCTGAATAAAATTAACTATATAATAATGTATTAACGAATATCGTTAATAATAACATTAATCGTAAACATCGTCAAGGGAGAAGGAAGGGGCATTCAGGAACTCGAAAAACGCTTTGCGAACACAAGGTCGGTTTGTCGCACAGGGGCAAATATTAAATGGCAAATACCGATCCCTTCGCGGGGACGCTACGCGGTGGCGAACGGCAGGTGGCGAGAAACAAATGACGAATTGTTGACAATCCTTGCGACTTAATGTAAGCTGTCTTTGACGGATACGGCTCCTGTGATGGCTTCATTGTGGTAAGCGTTGGCATCAAAAATTAACTATGCCGCTACCCACCAGGTAAGTCGATCCTGCGAGTTATTCTTTTCGGCGGGGTTTCGATGAGCATTGGCGACGGCACCACAGGTGTAATTAGATTGTCCATCGGTTGTGATGGAGAAAGAAGGATTGTCATGAAGTTTCGTCCCATGCTTTTCCTAATTGCTGGTCTGACCTTACTGGCGTGCACAGTGCTCACTGCCTCTGCGGCGTACATTGAAGCAGAGCAATCTCAGCAGATGACGCCAATGGCCCCACCCCAACTTGGCGCCTTCATAAATATTTGGCTGGAGGTCGGGGTGGGCAATTTTGAGCCAGCAGTGGCTTATAACAGCCTGCGCGACGAGTACCTGGTGGTGTGGTCCAACACCCGTGCTGGTGGGGCGACCAAGGATATCTACGCCCGGCGGGTGCGTGGAGACGGTACGCTGCTGAGCTATTGGACCATCACCCACAATGCAAATTTTCACAACTACGAGCCCGACGTAGCCTACAGCCCTTTGCAAGACGAGTACCTGGTCGTATGGACCTACGACAGC
>JASFVL010000181.1:0-7763 GCA_050049875.1 Anaerolineales bacterium | reverse complement strand
GTGATGGAACGGAGTCATAAAGAAGCGCTTCGTGCAGAGTTTCCTGACCGTGCAGATCGAATTTTATTGCTCAGCGAGGTGGCAACCCTCGAGCATGATATCAAAGACCCGATTGGGGGATCTTTATCTGATTATCAAACCACAGCTAGTGAAATTGAGGATCTGCTGAAGCGTGGATTTGATCGCATTATCTCCCTCGCGTCAAATTAGGAATTCTGAGCAAACCTACTGATGACTACACATCGATCCATACCTAGGGTTTTAGACGGCTATTGGACGCTGGGACTCCCGATCTTATTAGCGCTTATACATGGATTGGTTTTTGCTTTTGTAATGCCACCTTGGCAACATTACGACGAGCCAAATCACTTCGAATATGTCTGGTTGTTGGCTCATCATGCGGGTATACCTGAACCCAACGATGTTAATCCGAGTATGCGTCGAGTTGTGCTCAACTCAATGGTTGAGCACGGTTTTTTCGATGGTATGGGTGGGCATCCGAATCTGCGTGCTGAGAGTCCATCTATTGGAAGGTATTCCCAACTTGATGAACCTCCTCTTTATTATTTGGTAGCCTCGATGCCATTATTTGTCTTTCAACTCGATAATGTTACCGAACAGTTGTACGCTGCCCGGCTGGTATCTTTAATTCTTTATTTATTAACGATCTTGTCTGCTTGGGGGGTTTCAGTCGAACTCACCCCTCGGGGTCACCCATTGAGGCTTCTCGTGCCCTTGTCTATGGCTTTATTGCCTGCTTTCACAGACCTGATGACCGCTGTTAACAACGATGTGGGCGCCATAGCGTTCTTCTCATTATTTTTATGGGCAAGCGTGCGATTGATTTGCCGGGGTTTCTCTTGGAAGGATTTGTCCTGGACTTTGGGAGCAGTTCTCCTATGTATTTTGACCAAACGTACTGTTTATGTTGCTCTTCCTCTCTCCATGATCGCTTTATTGATAGCTTTATTTCGAGGAGGATCGAAGCGGTTAGTTTGGGGTTTTATGTTGGCGGGCATTGGGATTGCCATCATTAGTATCTTCTCTTGGGGGGACACAGCTGATTGGTATCGAGCGACCTCACAGAGCTTGCCAACTCTAGCTAGAAATACTCAAGCCCAATTGGGAGATAAAGTTCTGCGGGTGAGCACCTTTCCAAAAATCACGCCACCTTGGCTTGTTGCTCTTTACCAACCTTTAGACCGAAATGATACCCAAGAGATTGTTGGAAAAAGAGTCACTTTTGGAGCTTGGATTTGGGCTGATCAGTCTTTAAAAGTGCGCACGCCGGTTTTGAATTTTGACGATATGAGGGTTTATGATTGGGTTGATATAACAGATCATCCAACATTTTATGCCTTCACTACAACTATACCTGAAGACGTTTTTCGCATCTGGATAACGATCAGTCCCCTACAAGACACTGGGAAAATTAACACAACTGTCTATTTTGATGGCATCATTCTGGTAGAGGGTGAAAGACCTACTGGCGAAGCACCGCAGTTCGATCATGTCGACGGTGTGAAAGGCACATGGGGTGGAATACCTTTCGAAAATCATTTGGACAACCCTTCTTTTGAGAAAAGCTGGTTTCAAATCCGTCCTTGGTTTGACTCCTTGATGGCACGCATCATGCCAGATCAAATACGTTTCTCATCTATATTTGCCTCTTTGCTCGATATCTCCGGTACAGGTTGGTTTTATCGCCTGACAGGTATACGTCTAATGCGGACATTTTGGGCTAAGTTTGGTTGGGGGCATGTGCCAATAATGGGTCATAAACCATATCGTATGCTTGGGTTTGTCACGATTTTTGGATTGATGGGGGCATTTCTAGGACTTTGGAGAAAACGGCACACTGTTCCATGGAAATCGATCCTCTACATGGGACTCGCTCTTGTTATCCTTTGGGGGATAACCCTAGTGCGAGGCAGTATCTATTTAGCAGTCTCACGTCTGTATCTACCTGTCGCTCGCTATGCGTATCCTGCGATAATCCCAACAATGCTCGTTCTGAGTTTTGGATGGTGGCAAATATTATTCTTGAGCCAAAAATGGCGTAAAATAACCACGCGCCATTTAATCATTGTCTATGTTACGGGGTTTTTGACTTTGGATATCCTTTCGATCCTTAGCATCATCAATTTTTACCAACACTGATATTCGATGAATGGGTTTTTAGAATGAACATACCTGACTTTTCCGGCAAGCCGCGTCTCATTTGGTATTTTTCGCTAATAGTAGCGCTGATAATTGGATGTCAGGGGCAGATAGAGGAAACGATTGAGGCACCAGCACAAATTCACCCCTCTACTGTTGAGGTTCAGCCCACCTCGGTTCCCACAGAAAAACTGGCGCCAACTGACGTTCCTACTCCAGCCGCTACACCAATACCTTACCAAACTCCAGATTGGTTTCAGAATGCCGTTCTATACGAGATATTTGTGCGCTCGTTTGCAGATTCGAATGGGGATGGTACTGGGGACTTAAAAGGTATTATAGAAAGGCTCGACTACTTGGATTGCATGCACGTAGATGTAATCTGGCTGCTTCCAATTTACCCATCCCCATCGGTACATGGCTATGACGTAGAGAACTACTTTGATATTAATCCAGATTATGGGACGCTAACGGATTTAGAGGAACTTGTAGAAGCTGCCCACGAGCGGGATATTCGGGTCATACTAGACTTTGTGCCCTCCCATCTCTCCAATAAAAACCCATTATTTGAGGATGCTTACCAGAATCCCAAATCAGAGTACAGCGATTGGTTCGTCTGGACAAACGATGCTCATACTACCTATGCTGGTTTTGCAGATAATCGCGATATGCCCCGGTTCAACCATTTCAACCCAGAAGTGGTGAATTACCTAGTAGAAGCTGCTCTTTTTTGGTTGGATCTGGATAGTGACGGAGATTACACGGACGGTGTAGATGGATTTCGGGTGGACAACGTTACATTCCCACCAGAGGAATTTTTGCGAACATTTCGTCAAGGTGTCAAGGCAGCTAATCCTAATGCTTTGATTTTAGGAGAAGCATGGCTGAGCAGCCCATCTGATTTAAGCAGATTTTTTGAAGACAAATTTGACGCCCTTTTTGATTTCCCTTTATATCAATTACTCCAGGGTGACCAAAACTTCAACGGTGATGGCTTGTTGGCAGGGCGGACTTTTCCGGTATTGTTGACGACTCTACTCGAGCAAGAGGCGGAGAGTTATCCTGAAGAAGGGATGGTCGTACGCTTTTTATCGAATCATGACACCAACCGCATTGCAACTGAGCTAGCTGGGGATCGCGATCGACAAAAGATGGCAGCTGCATTATTAGCCTCTTTACCAGGTCCAGTTATGGTTTATTACGGAGAGGAGATTGGGATGTTTGGCCAGAAAGGTGGCGCGCCCTATTGGGATAATTACCGTCGGGAACCCATGGATTGGTACGCTGATGAGATAGGTGACGATCAAACGGAATGGTTCAAACCCGAAGATCGCTGGAACCGACCAGATGATGGTATCTCCGTTGAGGAACAGGAAACTGATCCGGAGTCTGTCCTTTCATATTATTGCCATGTTTTAAATTTGCGATATAATGTCGGCTTCATTGGCAGTGACTTCGAAATCCTCGATTTGGATGTATCCAGTTCTGGACCATGGGGTTTCTTGCGGAAATCTGAGCATGGATTAATTATTGCGTTATACAATTTTTCGGATGAGGAGAGGCAGGTCACCATACCTGAACCTTCAGTTTCGATCCAAGATCCCATCGATATGCTCACAGGAGAGAGTTACCCCCCATTGGAAATTGGGAGACCTTATAAGATAACTATGGTGGCGGCGAAAGCGTTGTGGTTGAGCGAAAAGGAATAGTATGAATAACAAATTCTTTACTCGTATTTTCACAATATTTGCGTTCCTTCTGGTAATTGGTATGTTGTTTTACATAGGACCTTCTCTAATCAAAGCTGTGGCGACAGCTGAAGAAGTATCTGTACTGGCAGCGGAAATTAGTGGAACACCATCCTATTTGCCTATCGTTCGAAATGGATCTCCTCTACCTACAGTTTTCGGAACGGAATCGAGATCAATTGATGGAAAAGGTGGGTTGTATAAAATGATGGGGGCAGGAGTATACTGGTGGCGGCGCAATGGTGTCCTATGGTCGCAGGTCGAAGCGACCAAAGGTACTTACGATTGGGGTGCACTGGAGGACTTGGAGGTTGAACTTGCCAATGCCGCGCAGAATGGCATCCAAGTGATCTTGATTGTTAGAGGTACGCCGGATTGGGCTCAAGCTATACCTGAAATACCCTGCGGTCCCATAAAAGAGAGTGAGCTTGGAACTTTCGCGGATTTTATGAAGGCGCTCGTCTCAAGATACAGTCTGCCTCCCTATAATGTCAAACATTGGGAGATATGGAACGAGCCAGATGTTGATCATACCCTGCTTAAAAATCCCGAATCTAAACCCTTTGGTTGTTGGGGGGATAAAGATGATGATTATTATGGGGGTGGTTATTACGCGGACATGCTGAAAGAAGTATATCCTGCTGTCAAAGAGGCTGATCCTGATTCACAGGTTTTGGTTGGCGGTTTGTTGCTGGATTGTGATCCTAATAACCCACCGAGTGGAAAAGACTGTACCCCAGCGAAGTTCTTAGAAGGTATCTTGATAAATGGGGGTGGGGATTATTTCGACGGTGTAAGTTACCATGCATACGATTATTATGGTCTAGACGGCATTTGTCCTGCAGGTTTAGGGGTTTACTGTTCGCCAAACTGGGGATCAGCTTGGAATGAAAGTGGGCCAGTCTCCCTGGCAAAATACAGCTATCTGACAGAACTGCTTGACCAATATAACATTAAGGATAAATTCCTGCTAAACTCCGAATCAGCTCTTCTCACGGATCAAACATGTGATCAGGATTGCCAGACAACCAAAGCGCACTATTTAGCTCAAGCATTTGCCTCTGCAATCAGCTTGGATTTGAAAGCTAATATTTGGTTCTCTGTTTTTGGTTGGCGCAATTCAGAGTTGTTGGAGCTTGACGATACACCTCTGCCTGCATATGATGCTTTCAAATTTGCTCAAGAAGAGCTAAAAGACTCGGAATATGTGAGGGAGATTAGCGACAATAATCAGATAAAGATTTTTGAGTTTGACCGCGGCGATCGGCGTATATGGCTCATCTGGTCTATGAAATCCAATCCGACATTAGTTGATCTGCCAGGCATGCCTGACGCTGTATATGACGCTCTGGGCAATCCAATCACTCCGAGCGATCCGTTGGCAATAAATTGGAAGACGTATTACTTGGAGTGGCTTCCATAAATTGATTTCTTGAGACGAGAATAGGGATAGATGTTGCTAGTCACAGCTATCCCTATTATTGGTTAATCTCCTCTAATACGCGCTTTACAGCCTCATCAAACACTGCGTCTATCACCCCCAATGCGCTGTCCTCTGTTACTGGTACCACTAGATCTGGGACAACTCCTGTCCCTTCAATTAACAAGTCTCCATCCATCGTCTCCGAGCGACCAGTGGGAAACTGCATCGAAAAATCTCCTGGAAGGCGGTATTGACCACGACCTACTTCTCCGAAAGCCCCTGCAGTGGGGTAATGACCAACAATTATTGTGTTTTCCCGCTGGGCTAGGGCATATGCAAAGCCTTCACATGCACTCACACAGTAAGGGCTGACCAAAACTGCAATAGGACCCTCGTAATAAGTAGGTCCTGGTTCGACTCGGCTTGGATGCTCTCGGTATTCAAATTCACCTGAGATCTCGTTGTAATACGAACGGCGACCAAGAATGACTTGCTCATCGAAAAAGAAACCAGCGAAGCTGCTCGCTAAACCGCTGGATCCACCACCATTTACGCGAATGTCCAAGATCAAACCTGGGACTTCAAATTCGATTAGCTCGTTAATATAGCGGTCCCATAATTGAGCGGTTAAGTTGTAATCATCTGAGAAAGTGTTTATTTGGATATATCCCAGACCGGAGTCGTCCAACACTTCTCCAGCAACAGGAAGGGATAATTCATCCCTTGCGAATGTTGGTATAGCAAGAAAGAGAGACGAGTATTCCACCTCGGATTCAACCGAGACTAATGTGGGCTCTTCAGAGTCTGGGTTTTGGAAAAGGATTTCTACTTCCTCATTTGGGGGGACCCGAGTCATGAAGACGATCTTCTCTAAACGTTCATGGTGTTCACTGGAATAAGGACCGAAAAACGACTCGCTTTGTGATATTGCTTCCGTCACGGGCAGCCCATTCCATTCAAGAATCTCTGCGCCTAGTAAAATACCGGCTCTCTCAGCTGGAGTCTGCGGTAATACTTGTGTTGCAATTACGCGGTTATCGCTCAATTCAGAGAGCACCAATCCGAAACTGCCGCCATGCATTTCAAAAAAGATTTCTGCAACCAAATCGTTGAAAGATATCCCCACATGCCCGTCGGGAATTTCTAGGGTGAAGTCATGTAAGGCGAGAAAGAAATCCTCGTCATTTTGGACTTGGTCGATTCGCGGGGAATACTCATCGAACAGTGTTTGCCAGTCGATTTCCTTATCAACCGTGAAAGGGTACTCCGTGGATGTTTTTTCGAACATCTGGTTGAATGCTTGCTGATAATTAGATTCAGAATAATCGTTAACAGCAAGTTCGCCTTCGATTAATGTAATAGAAGGTTGGGCTTCTTTATAAAATTCAAAGGGATCTTGATCTAGGTCAACTAAGTTGTAGCCTGGGGGTATTGGACCAACGGGGTCATCATCAGTGAATAGCATGCTGTCTTGTCCAAAGCCGGTTGGAAACTCTTGGTCGTCATCAGGTGCCCAAACGACCAAGATACCCCCAGTGATTTCATTTTCTCGTTGTGGATCGGTGATTGTCGAGGCGTATGCAGTGGACCATCCCGTCCCATCGCGTTCCTCAAGAAAGGGTCCACCCCATGTGTTAGACCAATAAGCTATTGCGAAGGTCTGCACGCCGCTGTCTTCCACACCATCGTTGTCCACATCAACTTGCGTTCCTTGAGGTATAGCCGGAAGGGCCAGATGAAACGTGAGCGTATCATCATCGTGGATAATCACTGGACCGATCGTTTGGCTGGTAAGAGCAAACTCGAATTCTTCATCTCTGCCGATAAAACCAGCCTGATCTTCGAGCATAACGAAAGCCTCAGATAGCGTATCCACAAAAAATGGTGATGTGTATGGTATATCCCCCTGTATGAAAACGGGCTCTTCAGGGTTATCCACTCCCGGTTTCACTGGGGATGTAGGCAGAGGTGTAGGGGTTAAGGTAGGGGAAGGGGTTGGTGAAGGAGTAGCTGTAGCAGTTGGCGCTTCCGATGTTGGGATTATTGTCTGGCAAGCCAGCGAGATTAAAACTACAGAAATAAAAATCCCTAATAAGGCAATGTACCTATGTGACATTGAGCTTCTCCAATATTCAGTCTGTGTGTTTCGACAGTACGTCTGTATATACCTGCGTGCATTTTTCCGCCACCGATTGCCAACTAAAGTGGCGTTTTACATATGGTCGAGCATTTCTTTTGAAGCGAGCGTTCAATTTGGGGTTTTGCATGAGATAGAAGATATTGTCCGCCAAGTCGCGAACGACCCGTGGAGTGAAGTGAAGTCCAACTTCCCCTTCTTTGATCGTGGTCTTCAATCCTCCAACGCGTGAAGCGATGACGCTGCTACCGCATGCCAATGCTTCCAATGCTGTCATCCCAAACGGTTCATAATA
>JASFVL010000180.1:0-7782 GCA_050049875.1 Anaerolineales bacterium | reverse complement strand
AGCGCCAAGATCACCAAGCCGCGGCTATCGCCTCCCAGCGTGCAGCCCAGGTCTACGACCTGCATATCTTGGCCGAAAGTCTGGAGGACAACCCCGCCAACTACACCCGCTTTCTGGCGCTCAGCCGCGATCCCGCACAGATGAACGATCCCGAAAGCGGTGACTACAAGACCTCCATCGTTTTCAGCCTAGAGAACCGCCCCGGGGCGCTTTTTAAAGCGCTCAGTGTCTTCGCACTGCGCGATATCGACCTGACCAAGATCGAATCGCGACCCATCCCGGGGAAACCGTGGGAGTACCTGTTTTACATCGACTTCGCCGGCCACGCTGCAGCGCCCAACCCAAGTCGCGCCCTCGATCACCTGGCAGAACTGGCTCCCTTCTTGCGCTCGTTGGGCTCTTACCCTCGCCACCGCTGGCGCTGAAAGAATTAATTGGGGGGATGGGGCGGGGTTGCATCCACCCCATCCCCCCAGAGAATGACATAGACCCCCACACCTCACCCAAACCTACATGTCACCACGCCTGTCCTGAGCAATGCGAAGGAACTCGAACGTAGCGGAGCGCGGCAATCTCCCCTAATAAATCTATCATTGCGAGCCGCCAAAGGCGGCGTGGCAATCTCCTCCATGACTAAGTGCACCTAGGGAACCAGAAGACTGTACGACGGGACAGTGTTCCGTCGGCGACAGGTCCGCGACCTGTCCTACATACTATAAATGATGATCTCATAACCTCAGCGTACTTTTGTCATGCCAGAAAGGAGTCGTGTATAACTAATCTAAAGCCCGCGATGTGCTCCCTGCAATACAAGCTCACCGATTGACCCACTTCATATACCTTCGCCATACTCGGAACCAGACCCGCGCGATGGCATCGACTGCGTCACTGAAGACCACCTCGCTGAGTTGGTCAAAATCCAAAAGTTGACCTGGTAGACTTTTCCAATTACGCGTGTTCACATTGGTCTCGTCATATTGGGGTGGAAAGAAAGCATGGGAAAGCAGATAAGAGTTTTGGCAAACAGCCAACATATAGGTGCGCACATTATGGTTGTCGCCGCCATAACCAATCGTGAATGGCCTCGTCTCAAGACTATCATCTACTCGTTTTAGAAAGGAATGGCTGTAATCGCTTCTAGTCCGCAGGGGATATCCTTCAGGATTATAAAAGAAGC
This sequence comes from Anaerolineales bacterium, assembly GCA_050049875.1. Classification (GTDB taxonomy): domain Bacteria; phylum Chloroflexota; class Anaerolineae; order Anaerolineales; family UBA11858; genus JASFVL01. Next base: position 6,605 of record JASFVL010000180.1, on the reverse strand, counting down.
GTTCATTAAGGTAATCAAGTTTGAAATGTTTTCTAATCTCCTTATCCCAGGCACCTTCTATCTTAGCGTGAATATCTGAAGCGGAGGAAAAACGCCGGCTGTCACAGTGTAATGGCATATGGGCATCGGCAATGTAGTGACTGAGCATGAATAAGCGTGTAGCTAAGTGGTTGTCTGTAGGGGAGATCGGTGAACCTTTCTCTTCCGTCTCCTGCATTTTTGCATTATCGATGACCGAATGTGCTAAAGCTTCACAGCGCTCCGGTAGATTATTCGAAGCATCCACTAATTCATAGGCTTTACCATAAAGCGGTGATTCAAGGGCAAGAGCGCCAACCTGGCTTGTATTCGGAAGACTCCGCACTTCCGTCATCCCCTCAGCAGATGGAGCTAATTTATAAACGTGGCTGGTAGCCATATCTTTGAGCACCATGTCTGGATACCAGGCACCCTTGATAATGCCATCACGATGGTTCCAGAACCAACGGATGAATTCACCTGCATACCAGCTATTCGTTTCGCTCAGGGTTGCTTTTTCCAACCGTTCAATCGATTTGAAAGCCAGCCAAGCGTGAGTAAATTGCTTCATCAGAACCTCCTTTTTTTACCTTCCTCAAAGTTGCATTTGTTAGGGGTTATTGCTACAATCTTTTCGGATCTGCTTAGATTCTAAAGCAATTATCGGGCCAAGTCCAACTGCTGCTTGGGAAGATGCAGCCAAAGAAGCTCAAGCAGTAATTTCATCAAGAGCTTGGATAGGTTCATGCTCAAAATCCGGGGAGGAGGTGAAAGATGATAACCAAAGTACCTTTTGGGCGCACCGGACACAGAAGCTCACGCATCATATTTGGCGCTTACGCCTTGAGTGATGCGTCCCAAGCGGAGGCCGATCGTGTGTTCGAGCTGCTATTATCTTACGGCGTGAACCATATTGACACTGCCCCCATGTACGGGAAAGCTGAGTTACGCATCGGGCCTTGGATGGAGAAACATCGTGATGATTTCTTCCTCGCCACCAAATCTCGAAGCCGCACATATAAAGGGGCCTGGACAAATCTCCAGCACTCTTTAGAGCGGTTGCGCGTTGACTATGTGGACTTGTGGCAGATGCACGGTCTCACCAACCCAGGGGGGTGGGAAAAAGCGATGGGGCCTGGAGGTGCCTTGGAAGCCTTCCTCAAAGCACGTGACAAAGGCATGGTACGCTTCTTAGGTGTCACCGGCCATGGCAAAAAGGTCCCGGCGATGCACCTTCGCAGCCTCGAGCGCTTCGATTTCGACACTGTCATGCTGCCCTACAGCTATTGCCAGATGCAAGACCACCGTTACGCAGCCGACTTTGAAGCGTTAATTGACGTGTGCTGTGAGCGGGATGTTGCCGTGCAAACCATCAAATCCGTCGCCAGGCGGTCGTGGGGAGGTCATCCCAAGACATACAACACCTATTTCTACGAACCCTTAGCGGCTCAAGCGGCCATCGATAAATCCGTGCACTGGGCGTTGGGGCTGCCGGATAGCTTCCTGATCACCGCTGGGGATATGCAGGTCCTGCCCAAGATGCTAGAGGCTGCTAGCAACTACGAGGTACGACCATCGGATGATGAAATGAATGCACTGGTGGAAAAGTTCGATATCCAACTGATTTTCTCTCCCCCAAAAAGACGCAAGGGACCCAAGACCTGGGGCTACCAAATGTCTCTAGCGCTGGGTGAACTGATCGGGGAGGGGTTCTTCACATCGCCCCAAAAGAGATCACTGGAACAGGTGCTCAAAGCCCTAGAGTCGCGTGGTCTCCCGACGGAGGGCAAAGAGAGCAACATCACCAATGCTCTCGCTGGAAGGGTTAAAAAGGGGCTTTTGAAAACATCTAAGCTGTCAAATGGAACGGTTTACTGGACCGAATAGCGCCACCATTCCAAAAAGTGGTTTTTGAGGGTGTGGTTGTGGGATAAAGCCCAACAACCACACCCTCTTTCTCCCCTGGAGGGGGTAAACTCGCCGAAAAGCGATTGCCCAGCCCGCGCTGCATTCACCTTGACAGTAGTTGGCAGCCAAGTATAATCGGACCAAAATAGTCCATAATAAAAGGAGAAATAGCTATGAAACCCTTTACTGGAGTTAAAGGACCCCGACGCAAGCTCGTCATTCTCAGTCTAATTACGGTCTTGGTCCTCGTTGCGATACTTTCGACGTTGGCTGCAGCGGGGGAGGCCTTTCCCCAATTGATCGGGCTGCCGACCGGCCACGCGCCGGAGGGCATCGCGGTGGGCCGCGGCACCAGTTTCTACGCCGGCTCGCTCGCCAATGGTTCCGTTTACGGAGGTGATTTACGAACAGGTGAGGGTGATTACGTGGTGCCCCCGCAGGAGGGTCGTGTTGCCGTTGGGCTGGCGGTTGACCCAAGAACCAACTACCTGTTTGTGGCTGGCGGTCCGGGTGGCGCGGCCTACATTTATGATGCCGACACCGGCGGGGAGGTCGCTACTTTCCAACTCACTGAAGAGGCTACTTTCGTCAATGACGTCATCGTAACCCGTGGGGCTGCTTACTTCACCGATTCCTTCCGCCCCTTCTTTTACCAAGTTGCCCTTGGACCAGGTGGAGCTGTGTCCAGCGCGTCTGAGGTCACAGAGATCGAGCTGAGCGGAGATTATGTTTTCGTACCCGGAGAATTTAACGCCAACGGCATCGAAGCAACCTCCGACGGAAAACAGCTGGTGATCGTCAGTTCCATCAGCCAGGCGCTGTACCGCGTCGACCCGCTGACCGGTGAGGCAACAGAGATCGACCTGGATGTGGGGGCACTCCCCAATGGGGATGGCATTCTGCTTGAAGACAAGACCCTGTATGTAACGCAGAATTTCAACAACCAGGTCTCGGTCATCGAACTAGATCCGGAACTGAGCTCCGGCACGCTGGTGAAGACGATCACCAATCCCGGTTTTGACATTCCCACCACCATTGCCAAGTTTGGCAGCGACCTTTATGCGGTCAACGCCCGCTTCGGCAGCCCTGACCCAGCCACCGACGACGACATCGTGCGCGTTTCAAAGCACTAGAAAACACCCAGATGGGGTTAACCAGACTTTGGGAGTCCTGTCGGATTCCCAAAGTCTTTTAATATCGCACCCAAATCCAGCCTTCCTTCTTCGCTAGCTCGAGATCCCCGGGCTTATACACCTCGCCGCGCAAAAAATCCGCCCCCGCCAGGACGCAGATCGCCGCGTCCAGCAGATCGTCGTTCTGCTCCATGAGCGAGGTGTCCTGCGGCAGGGCGATGCACTCCCCCAGCAAATCCAGCAACTCTCTGCGCGCCTCCCCGCCATCCCGCTTCTTATAACCTGGCACGCTGATCCCATAGGAGAGCAGCGTTACCGCCGGGTAGACCTCGATGGCGCCCGTCACCTGAACAAGCCCGGGCTCCCATGCCAAGTCCAGTGACTCCCCCGTCCGTTTGCGTAGCTCCTCCAAGGTGTTCAAAGCCATCACTGCAGTGCGAGCGATTAAATTGGCGCCCACCTCCAGCGGCCGCTTGCCGAATTCGATATAGATTTTGTCGTCCGTCACGCGCCGGAACAGATCGTTGGGTTTCGCCCGGATGCCCTCCCCGGCGCGGTGAGCGCTGAGCCGCTCCCCCATTTCCTGCGGCCAGCCCAAGGGCGCATCCAGCGCCAGGAGCGCATTGGGCGTGAGCGAAATCCACGCCGCCAGGGTATCGACGAGCGCTTCCCGCGTCGAACCCAGCACCACCTCCGCCACCCTGGCGGCTCCATCTTCAAACACCCCCCGAGCCAGACCAGTTTTGCGCGCCTGCGCGGCGCAGTCAATGCCAATGATTGTGGTTTTCATAAACACATCTACCGAGTTGTCGCGAGCGTATGCGAGCGTTCGCGAGTGTACGCTAGTATCCTCTCATCATTTATTCAACTGATGAAATAGATTTGCCACATCGGAAAATTCTTGATCGTATTCCTGAATGCGTTGGGGGTGCATGGGTCCAAGTTTGCCCTTGGGACGTTGACCGATATAGGCATAATGGGTGACTTTCATTGTTTCTGGTAGGGTAATTAAACTCTGCCTGACTAAATGATTAAGTTCTATATATGTTTTTCCACCCATGATGACAACTAATTTGGGGTGCGAATTTATTAGTTCCCAAGAGAGCACAGGAGACCAGACCTCAGCTACCTGGTTGCGTTCTGCTTGGGATTTAGCGTTCCAGCGATTAGCGTAGTCGGCTTCTTTGATAACGTTGGTGACATAACAATGCCAACCACCTAAGGTATCAACTCCTCCACTCTTGAACCCATGTTTTACTAGCATTTCACGGAAGAGTTTATCTCCTCTGCTTTCATACCATTGAGCTTCATATGTTGGTGGTCCACCTCCTGGATTGGTGGCACGTTCAACCATCCTTAGACTGGGGTTCTCGGCGATGAACCAGATGCCGACAAAGGGATCGCCCAGCGCTCCGGTAAGCCAAGGATGATGTGAGCGATGATCGAAAGATTGGGGGTGAGAACTAAATACGCGATCAATTTGTCTGGAAAACTCTTGGTAGTAGGTTTGAGTATTCATTGTTATTTCCCTTCACTTATCTTAGAATTTCTAATCCTGATTTCATGAGAGCCTCGTAAGTAGAACACATACTTGTGTCTGGAAGAACAAAAACGAAGAAGCCATCACGACCACGAGATAAGAAATACGGAAAATATTAAGGCGAACCCGTCTGAAAGTGGGCTAGGTGGCGGTATGTCCTTCACTCATTCAAGTGCAGAACGAACGCCCAGCCTTCACCTTCTGACACTGCTCCGTCTTCCAAAGGAAGACTCAAATTAAACTCTTGCGATCCTGACCAGGGGTAATCCCCTTGAAATCCTTCCGCCCTAACTTCAACCAATTGTTCTCCACTCATCTCTGCTGTGACATTGAGTTTTTCATTCCCTATATCGCCACTACACTCCCCGCTTAACATCCCTTCCATTTCAAAACTGACGGTGTAAGTCCCCCATTCTCTCTCTAGAACTTCCTGATAGGATATCGCTCCTCCACCCTGGACAATGTATTCCTCCCCCTCGCTCACGACTGAAAATGGAATATCTCCTACAGCTACTGGTTCCATGCCCACTGCTTCAGATGGCCCAACCAATATCTGCATTTCAAGCCCTCCACTCAGACCTTCACAAGCACTGGCAGGGGTAGAACTCGCAGCCGGCGCACCGCCGCTTTCCGTCGTTGGAGTTAGGGTCGTTGGAGTCGCGGTCCGGCTGGGAGTGGGTGATTGACTGCACGCCATCACGAAAAGCAAGATCCCAAAAACACTTACTGCTGCCCATCTTCTGTTTCCCTGGTGTGTCATAAATAGCCTCCTATCTACTAAGTGCACGCCCTCGTTGTGTGACCGCTCATCTATCCAATGAGCGCCGGGTTAATTGACCGGGATTATACTCCAGTCCCAACATACCACAAGACCTAGCAAGACATTGCAAAGCGTTCCCTTTCCTCGCACCTCAACCAAACCTGTCATGCCTCAAATACCTGTAAACTGTTCACTATCGCGGAACAAAGTGGAGCATCAGCGCAACGTCGCCCAGCACGCCTTTAGGTGACACATCGCGGAGCGCCGCGCAGCACCCGCGTAGCACTACAGAGTATCAGCGGAACGCCAGTGTAGCGACACACCATGTACTCAATGGGTGCTCCAACCCCCTCCTCCGGATGGCAGATCACCAAGAATTTCGCGGTCTATCGAATGTTATTAATCGAATTCTTGGCCGTGTCATGCTTATTCTTCATGATATTTGACACCATGGTGAACTGCCGGTTTTCATGGGAGATCTTGTTTTGAAGCATGAGGTACTGCAGATTGAAGGACATTTGCATCTCCTGGATCATTTTGGTGGCCGCGAACAATTCTTCTAAACCGGTCATTGACTCCACGCTCTCGAAGAAGCTCTCCACCCTAGCGTAGAAATCCCTCACACTGCGATCCATCTCTTCATTCAACTGCGCCAACCTGGCAGTACCCCCATCCAGAGCGTTGAGCTCTCCCTGCAGATCTTCATGCAGCGCCAGCAGGTCCCTTTTAACCTCATCATTATGGGATTTTCGAAACGCTTCCACAAATTGAACGATTTCGGTGTTCAATGATTTTTCTCTGCCTTCGTATTCTACTTCCGACCCGGCGATCTTCAACCTGAGCTTCGTCATAGCGATCCCTCCCTTTCTCTAAATTTCAGCCGGCTTGGTGATGCTATTAATGAAATGTGGTGGATTCATCCTGCTGTGCGCTGTCCAGCGTTCAGCAGCGAGACAAATCCCGTCCAAGCAACGAGTAGCTGCCCTCAGCGCCGGCACCCTGAAAAGACAGCCTATATACTGATTGGGATTATACACTTTGGGGGAAAGGATGCCCACTGAACCACTGTTTACTGTCGCGAAGCATCAGCATAGAGATACACCGTATTCCCGAAGGGAGCCACTGAAAAGCGACTCTCCTGTGATAAGATATCCGCAACATGCCCGCTCACTCACCCAGCGACCTCAAAACCTTCGTCGTGCTCAACCCTTCCGCCGGGACCTTGGATCCCAACCTGGTGCGCGCC
>JASFVL010000179.1:0-7795 GCA_050049875.1 Anaerolineales bacterium | reverse complement strand
TTTCTGCTCCAGGTTGTCAAAGACCAATTGGGCGGATTCGGCGACATGTTCCCCGGTCAGGAAGCCGAATTTGTCGATGAAATAGCCCTCCTGGTCGAGCGGCGCCAGCATGGGCAGACCGTGCTCTACCCCCAATTCGAAGTCCTCCGCACCACATCCCGGAGCCATGTGCACGATGCCGGTGCCTTCAGTCTCGCCGACCTCATCCCAGAGGATGATGCGGTGGGCTTGGGTGGCGCTGACTTCGACGTCTCGGATCAGCTCCTTCAGCTTCGTCACCCCACCGGGTTGCTGGGCGGCTTCGAGGTCATCGAAAGGCCCATCGTAGGTCCAGCCCTCCATCTCGGTGCCCTTGAGCTCGTCCAGAAGCTCATAATCGCCGCGCAGCATGTTGAGGGTGCCCTTGGAGAGGTAGAGAATTTCGCTGTTCTGGCGGACCTTGGCGTAGGTAAGGTCGGGTCCGACTGCGGCGGTCACGTTGCTGGTCAGGGTCCACGGCGTGGTGGTCCAGACTAGGAGCGATTCGGGCAGACCGGTTTTAGGGTCACGCCGCTGCTTTGACGGCTGGTCACCGTTCCCTGAGGATGGGTCCCTGAGGGGGAAGCGCAGCGTGACGCTGTCGTGGCTGAGTTCCACGTAGCCGTCGGTGACGATCTCGTGCTGAGTGATGCCGGTGGCGCAGCGCGGGCACCAGGGCATCACATCAGCGCCGCGGTACAGCCAGCCGTTCTCCCAACACTTCTTCAGGAAGGTCCAGATCATGTAGTTATTTTCGTTGGAGAAAGTGAAGTAGCTGCCAGCCAGCTCCGGCAAGCCCAGGTGGGCGACGATCTGTTCCACGCTGTCGGTGACCGGGCCGTCGGGACCCTCGACGGTGATCGTTTGGGAGGGGTCTTCCACCAGCTTGTCCGCCAGCCAGTTTAGCTGCTCGGGTTCGTTCCAGTCCATCCAATACCCCAGGCGGATGGATTGGTCGGTCTGCACAGCGGCGTAGCGCAAGACGCGCTCCTTACATTTGAGCACGAATTTCGCCAAGCCGTAGTCCTCGATGTCCTTCTTGGATTGGAAGCCGAGCTCCTTTTCGACCTCCACCTCCACCCAGAGACCCTGGCAGTCGAAACCGTTCTGGTAGCGCAGCTCGTGCCCGCGCATTGTCCAGAAGCGCTGGAAAAGGTCTTTGTAAGTGCGCCCCCAGCCGTGATGGACGCCCATGGGGTTGTTAGCGGTGATCGGTCCGTCGATGAAGGACCATTTGGGCTGTCCCTTGTGCAGGGTGCGCATCTTTTGAAAAACCTGGCTGTCCTTCCAAAATTCGAGGATTTCGTATTCTTGGGCGATGAAGTCCACTTTATTGGGCACTTGTTTGAAAGGCATATTCACCTCCGTTTTGTGCATTACTTTTAAAAGACAAACTCCCGTCCACCCAGGGACGAGAGTGAAAATTCGCTCCCGCGGTACCACCCTGATTCCCGCCGCACGGCGGGCGCTCTCCCAGGTACGGCCAGTGCTAGGTGAGTTGACTGATTTATACCTTTGCCCGTGATAACGGAGGGCAACTCCGTCTTCCCTACTCGTGGTTAACTTTCAGGTTGCGGCTCCGGAAGGATTTTCAGCCTGCTGGTTCTGCCCCGGCTCGCACCAAGTCCGGGTTCGCTTTCAGCCCGCTTCAGGCTTACTCGTTTCCATCGCTGCCTTTGGTGGTGTCACGTTGGGCTAGATTATGCCACAAAGTGTGCCTGTGGTCAACTTGAATTGGTAGGGCAATCGCATTTGTGCGATTTGCCCCCACCAACAGAGGAAAACATGACTCATCCCGAATTTAATATTCTGGGGTGTGCTATTTTATAACCACATCATAAAACGTCCCCCCTTCCCAGATTTGGAAGGGGGACCACAGGGGGGATGGCAGAGACAGGATAGATATTTGAGAAAACTTAATTTTGGGGTGATGCATGTATCACCATTTTCTTGGGGATAGCATCTAAATAACAGGGCATATGCAATTGCCCTACTTGAATTGGGGTGACCAATTGCCAGTCCCTGATTTTTCCACTATACTGAGGTTGAATTTCAATGGTGGAAGGGGTAACGGTTTGAGATATTCAGAAGCTGCGCGATTAGGTAGATTTGGAAATGGTAGGTGCGGCTTATGAATATACAGTATATAAAGGAGGTCAAATGACAAAGCAAAACGTGGAAAACATTCACTGGTTGGGTCACGACGGTTTCCGCATCGAAGGGGACGGTCTGGTGATATACGTCGATCCCTGGCAGGTTGGTGAGGGCCCCAAAGCGGACTTGATCCTGATCACCCACGAGCATCAAGATCACTGCTCCCCGCAGGACGTCACCAAACTGCAGAAGGATGACACCCTCATCGTCACCATCGCGGCTGCCGCCAAGAAGCTCTCAGGAAACATCGAGGTCGTCAAGCCCGGTGATACGCTGACCGCTAGAGGGGTCCCGATCCAGGCAGTACCGGCTTATAACGTCAATAAATTCCGCAGCCCGGGTGTGCCCTTTCATCCAAAGGAGGCGGGACACGTCGGTTTCGTCTTCAGCGTGGGCGGGCAGCGCATCTACCACACCGGGGATACGGACCCAATCCCCGAGATGGAGTCGCTGCAAGTAGATGTGCTGCTGGTGCCGGTCAGCGGCACTTACGTGATGACCGCTGAGGAGGCGCTTGAAGTGATCGCAACGATCCAGCCCCAGGTCGCCATCCCCATGCATGTGGGGCGGGGGATCGGTTCTATGGAGTTCGCCGAGCAATGCAGGGATCAGTCTTCAGTGCCGGTCGAGATTCTGCCTTTAGAGTCCTAGACCCACGGAGAACGCCATGAAATCGAAAACCATCTGGATGGATGGGGACATGGTGCCTTACGAACGCGCCACTGTTCATATTCTCACCCCCAGCTTGCATTACGGCGCCAGTGTGTTCGAAGGTATGCGCTGCTACCAGACCCCCGATGGACCGGCGGTCTTCCGTCACCAGGAGCACCTGCAGCGCCTACTCGACTCGGCACATATTCTGGGAATCCGTCAGTTCCCCTACTCTTTGGAGCAATTGCGCAGGGCAGTGCACCAGACAATCACAGCCAATGGATTCAGCGAGTGCTACGTGCGCCCGTTGGTCTATCTGGACGGCCCGTTGGGGTTAAAGCTGGACGAAACGCGCCCGGTGGTGTGCATCGCCACCTGGGAGTGGGAGACCTACCACGGCGCAGAAGCGCTGCAGGAAGGGCTGCGTGCGATGGTCTCGTCCTACACGCGCCTGCACCCCAACGTCAACATGACCAAAGCCAAGGTGGGCGGCAACTACGTCAACTCGATGCTCGCCAAAACGGACGCCATGCGGATGGGCTTTGATGAGGTCATCCTCCTGGACCCGGACGGCTATGTGGCGGAGTGCAGCGGGATGAACTTGTTCCTGGTGCGGGATGGGGTGATCTACACCCCGCCGCGAGCGGCCATCTTGGAGGGCATCACCCGCGATGCGGTGATCAGCCTGGCCCAAGACCTGGGTTATCAGGTAGTAGAAGAGCCCCTGTCGCGCGACCAGCTTTACATCGCCGATGAGGTTTTCGTTTGTGGGACTGCTGCTGAGGTGGTCGCCGTGACCGAGACCGATCTGCGCGCTATCGGATCCGGGGCCATGGGAGCGGTGACCCGGGCGATTCAAGACGCTTTCTTCCAGACGACGCGCGGCTCGGGAACGCGCTCGGGGGAATGGTTGGACTATTTGGAAGGGGGTTAGGCGCCCGCCTCTTTAAGGGTTTCCGCCAGAACTTGAAGCGCCAGCCCGTACGAACGCCAACCGAACCCGGTGATGACCCCCAAACAGACCGGTGAGATCAGGGAGCGGCGGCGGAACTCCTCGCGGGCGTGCACGTTGGAGAGATGCACCTCCACCACTGGCAAACCGATGGCAGTCACGGCGTCGCGCAGCGCCACCGAGGTGTGCGTGTACCCCCCGGGGTTGAAGATGACGCCCTGGTGGCGTTCGCGGGCCTCGTGGAGAGCATCGATCAGCGCCCCTTCATGGTTGGATTGGAAGGTGCTTACTCCCACCCCGAGCGCGTCGCCAGCCTCTACCAAGCGCTGGTCGATTTCCTTTAAAGACAGCGAACCGTAGACCTCAGGCTCGCGGGTACCCAGCAGGTTTAAGTTGGGGCCGTGCAGCACCAGCACGGAAATTGGCTTGTCAGCGATCATCAGCGACCTCCTCATAACTGTGACGCAAAACTGAGATCAAATCGTCCTGATCTTCCAGCTCCACACCGACGCGCACCTCGCCGATGCGCGCGGGCAGCGAGAAGCGCAGCGCACCCCGGGCACGTTTCTTATCCACCCACATGGCGGGGATAATCCCCTCCAGGGGTACATCTCTGGGGATGCGTGTAGGCAGCCCAAGTTTCTCCAGTGTGCTCGCCAAGCGCCCCACAAGATCGCCACCCGTAAGCTCCAAGCGCCCAGCTAAACGCGCTTCCACCAGCATGCCGAGTGCCACCGCTTGGCCGTGCTTTAAGCGGAACCCTGAGACCGACTCCACTGCATGCCCGACAGTGTGGCCCAGATTGAGGGCCTCCCGGCGCCCCCCTTCGTAAGGGTCCTGCTGGATGACGTCGATTTTAACCGCCATCGCCCGGCGAATGAGAGGTTCGAGGTCCTCCCAGACAGCTTCCGGCCCTTGGGCGCAGATGCGGAACAGCTCTGGGTCAGCGATTACCGCATGTTTAACCACCTCCGCCATGCCGCTGCTGAACTCCTCAGGCGGCAGCGTCCCCAGGCTGTGGGGGTCCGCCAGCACTAAGCGAGGTGGATGAAAAGCGCCCACCAGGTTCTTACCCCGCTTTAAATCGATGCCGGTCTTACCCCCCAGGCTGGCGTCGACCATACCCAGCAGTGAGGTAGGCAGGATTACCCAGGACACACCGCGCATGTAAGTGGCGGCGGCGAATCCGACCAGGTCGCTGACCACGCCCCCGCCAAGGGCTACCACGCTGCTGCCGCGCTCCAAACTGCCATCCAGGAAACCATCCCAGAGGGCGCGCACCGTCTCTAGATTTTTGCTGGCTTCCCCGGCGGGGAGGGTGAAGGGGAGAACTTGATAACCGCTCTCCTGCAGGCTGTCTTTGGCTCGCTCCAGGTAGAGCGGTCCGACGTTTGAGTCGCTGACTAGGGCAACCGGACCGCGCAGGCCGCGGGCGACAAGTGCAGCTCCGAGGGTGTCGATTCCGCCCGCCGTGACGCGCACATCGTAACCCGCGCCCATACCAGTAACGCGGAAAACTCCCAGGAGGGTCTGCGCCCTCCAGAGGGCCGCCTCCAAACTCAGCGCGTCGGTCTCTAAGCGCAGAGGGAAAGATGCGTAGTGCTGTTCCCGCTGGGCCATGAGCGCTCTCAAGCGTGACTCCAGGTCCCCTGCCAACAGCGGGCGTTCTTCCGCTGTCCGGCGCAGGCGGGCAATCAGCGTATCCAGGGGCGCGTTCAGGCACAGCACTGGACCGTGCGCGGCGACCTGTTTGCGGTTGTTAGGATCAAGGAGCGCACCACCGCCTAGAGCGACCACCGTTTCCTGTCCCTCTCCCTGGGCGAGGGTTTCCGCCAACAACTGCTTTTCCCAGGCGCGAAAGCGGGCTTCCCCTTGAGTCTCGAAAATTTCAGCGATCGATATACCCGCGCGCGCTTCAATGCGCACGTCCAGATCGACGAAGGGGCGCTGCAAGGTCTCCGCTAGGCGCCGCCCCAGCGAAGATTTTCCAGAGCCGGGTGGGCCGTAGATGAAGATAAACGAATTCTGGGAGCTCATTCTTGATCCCCAGAATGCGGCCACCAGGTGCGAGGCGTGCCCTTCATCGGTAGGTCCTTCAAGCTTGCCTGGCGCAGGGCTGCGAAGCGGGGACGCATTTCGCCCAGCGAATCACCACCTAGCTTCTCGATTAAAGCGTCGGCGAGCGCGAAAGCGATGACCGCCTCCAGGATGGGAACCGCTCTGGGTACGGGACAGAAGTCCGAGCGTTCGTACTGGGTGGGGGTTTCCTTTCCGCTGAGTAGGTCGACGGTGTCTTGAGGTGTCAGGGTGGTGGCGATGGGTTTCATGGCCGCGCGAACCAATAACGGTTGCCCGGTGGTGATGCCTCCTTCCAATCCGCCGCAGCGATCCGTCGGTCGGATCAGTACATCGTCCTGCAGACGAATGGGGTCGTGCACCTGCGTGCCTTGGAGACGGGCGTTCTCGAAGGCGGGGCCGATCTCAACCCCTTTGATGGCTTGTACACTGAGCGCGGCAGCCCCCAAGCGTGCGTCCAGGCGGCGGTCCCAATGCACATGGGAGCCCAAGCCTGGCGGTAGTCCCCAGGCAATCACTTCGATCACCCCACCCAAAGTATCGCGCCCCTCGATGGCCTGACGGATGCGGGCGTGAATGCGTTGGGCGGTTTCGGGGTGTGGGCAGCGTACATCGTTCTGCTCCGCCAGTTCAGGGCGCTGCAGGAGCGGGATGGCGCTCAGGTCTGCCACGACTGCGCCGATTTCGGTCACATAGCCGCCCACTTGAACCTCGAATTGAGCCAGCAGTTGCTTGCACAGCGCGCCGACGGCGACGCGGGCCGCGGTCTCACGAGCTGAGGCGCGCTCCAGGGAGGGGCGCAGATCGTCGTAACCGTATTTAAGGGCCGCGGTCAGGTCGGCGTGTCCCGGCCGCGGGGTGCTGAGCGGGTCAATAGCTTCCCCCCGCCAGCGTTCGTGGTTCAAGTTTTGTATGCGCATGGCGATCGGCGCGCCGGTGGTGTGACCCTCCATCACGCCGCTGATCACAGCGACGCGGTCGCGCTCTAACTTCATGCGCGGTCCAGCACCGTAACCGCGCTGGCGGCGAGCCAGCTCGGCGTTGATCCTATCCACAGCAATCAGCAGCCCCGCGGGAAAACCCTCCAGGATGGTCACCAGCTCGGGACCGTGGGATTCGCCCGCTGTCAGATAACGCAGTCGCGTGCTCATCTGCATGAATTTCACCTCCGTTCCGATTTCCGCTTTAGCTCAAGCGCTTTCCACATCACATCCCGGGGGGCGTCACCTCCCGTCCAACGCTGGAACGAGAGCGCGGCCTGCTCGATCAGCATACCCATTCCGTTGCGGGTTTTCAACCCGACTTTTCTGGCGTCTCGTAAGAAGCGGGTTTCCAGGGGATTGTAAACCAAGTCGTACACTACGGCATCGCTTGGAAAGGGCAGTCCCTTCGGCCACGGGCTGGTGGCCTCGTTGGGGTGCATCCCCAGCGGTGTGCAGTTGACGATCAGGTCCAGGGAGGCGGGCGGGGCGTCAAAAGGCCACGTCAGGGCTTGGATCTCAGGTTTGGGCTTATCGATTGACGGGCCTCCCAGATTTCGGGCTAGTCCTTGGGCTTGTTCGACCCGTCGAGCGGCGATGTACAACGCCTGAGTGCCCATCTCAAGCAGGGCGTAAGCGACCGCTCGGGCGGAGCCTCCGGCTCCTAGGATCAGGGCTCGTTGGGGCACCTCGCCCCTGATTGAAGGCTCTTTCAACCCTGTGGAGCTCTCTTTTTCCAGCAGCTTTCTTAGATCGGCTTGGAAGCCGGGGGCGTCGGTGTTGTCCCCAATTAGACGAGCCCCCCGTATAAATAGGGTGTTGACTGCCCCTATCGCTTGGGCGCTGGGGGTCAGCTCATCGAGCAGGGGGATGACCGCTTGTTTGTGGGGGATGGTCACGTTCAACCCTTGAATGCGCCCTTCTCGCAGTTGCTCGACCAACTCACCCAGTCCAGCAGCTCCGG
>JASFVL010000011.1:0-30389 GCA_050049875.1 Anaerolineales bacterium | reverse complement strand
AAGGCTTTTATCGCCGCGATTACATCTTCGGGTGGCATCTTAGGGTGGGTGCCTACAGGCTGTATGGTCATCACCGGAACACCGTGTCGGGTGACGGTGATGCGCTCTCCGCGCGCAACGCGCTCAATTAATTTAGAAAAATGGGTTTTCGCCTCATATGCGCCAATGGTTGTCATAATATACCTCCGAACCCGACATTATTTAGACTAGTCTGAGACTAGTCTATCAGACATGGTAACGGCTGTCAATATCGCGAAATCCCTCATTTCCCAACCCGCTGACATTCCCAAATTCAAATGGCAAAACCTTCAATTTCTCTCTAGAATCAAACCGCAGCATATACGAGATCGCTCAACAGGCGTGTTCAGTGACTCATTTGGAGCCTATGACCTGGAGCGTTTGCTCCGTAAAACTCCATACGGTTTTACTTGCGACCCAAAAATACCGGTTTGATCGTGATATCTTTTATCATAACTCCGAAAGGACTCGAACAGGAACTTGCCAAATTCATTGATCTAAAGGACCGATTTCGACTCCCAATTGATCCAACTTTCCTTTTTGGGTAGTCTCCCCTTCAAGTGTTGCTAACACAAGGTAAGGGCAAAGTCTTCAATAGTTCTTTAACAGTCCAAATATGATCGGTCAGCCCCGCAGCCATTGCCGGCGTGCATGATAGCCATTTTCGGTCAGGGTCATCAGCGGCGGTTAGACGCAAACTCTTATGGGGACGCACCAGGTTGTAGTAAGCGTCTTCCCAGACAGCGGAGGCTCGATAATCGTCGACGTTTTTGGAAAAGGCCAATGTTTTGCGCACTTGTCTGCCGTTGAACAGCCGACTGGTAAGGTGGCTGCGCTCTATATAGGCTGTGCTTCTCCCTAAAAGCTGTAGAACTTCAGCCCTGGAGCCGAAAATCACACGTAGTTTGATCCCGGTAAGCTTGCCGTGTGCATCCCGCTGCTTGACCATTTGCAGGTATTGCCAATCCTTGCCGGACTTCTTGCGAGTGGGCGGTCTGCCTCAGCCACAGTATTCCGGGATCAGCCCGTAAACAGCGATCATGGCCTCATCGATGCCACCCCAGCCACACGTGCTGTGTTCCTGACAGTATCGGAAATCGTGGGGGGTGGTGCTTCCGGATGACCTCTGCGCTAGAGCGTCTGAAACACAACCAGACTAGCCTGCGTTTCATCTTTGGCAATCCCGCGCGCTACGCGTAGTCGGCTGTCCATATCCAGCAGCGTTGAGCGCCAGAACTGCCCGCTTTCATCCGTCTCGGGATAGCTTTTTTTCTTTATTGCGGACATAGGCCCACAACGCATCTAACTGGCCGCGTTCAACCCGGAACTCTGCCATCAGGACCTTTCCCATTTTCTCGGCATGCTGAGCCGCCTCCCGTAACCATTGCAAAATGGTGTCTTCTTTGTGCCCTTTGACCCGAGACAGCGTGCTGATCCGACTTCCTTCAGCCAGAAAAGCCAAGGTTTCCAGGATCTCGTGCTCCGGCGTGCGTTTACGGTAGAAGATCGTCCCAAAGGTTTCGGTGAATGTCTTTCCACACGTTTTACACTGATAGCGTTGAACCCGTTTGGCGGTTTTGCCTGACTTTTTAATGTTCCGCTGTTGACCGGTTTGAAGCATCCCGTAATCAGGACAGCCTTCGTTTGGACAAAAATCTCCGCTTTGGGCAAATTTCTCCATATTGTCTCTCGTGGTTTCGTTTGCCCAAAGTGTGCATCATTCTCTAACTACACTCAAGAGGGAGACTATCCAATGTGGAATCGATCAATAATCCTTGATTCCCGTAGTTCTTGAATCAGCTGCTTCAGTCTATCATTATCAATGACTTCATCTCCTGGCATTGTTCTAACCAGAAGAGCTTGAGGACACAATAGCCGGTCCTCGCACTTGTCCAGTCTCTTTTAGTTCTGGTACTGGGAAATCATCTCCAAACTGTTTATGGAGTTTTTCACAGGCTTCTACTGGATCTGCCTCGTTTTCTGCTTCTACAAGCACGTCGTAAAGAGATTCTAACTTCTCTTTGAAATTTTTCATTTGCAGATTCGTCATCTTTTTGAATAAGTCGCAGTATGGTTCCACTGGAAGTCTTACTTCCAAGCGCTCTGCAAATTCACCATCGTAAAAAAACAGTTTTAAATTGGGAGATCATTGACCGACCAATTTACGTGTTGCCTGTAAATCATTTGATTTGTACTTGTTCGTAAAAACATCAATCAAAATCCGGACTGGAGTGAACCAATGGTAAGCTGCTGTCGCTATACCAATTCCAATCGGTGCTTCATGTCCGTCTGATGAAAACTTAATATCCTTCCATCGCTTGATGTAACGGATGACTCGTCGAAACTGTGCCTTTTCTTCTTTGTCGTCAAACCTGTTTCGAAAAGCTTCAATCAAACCTTTGGGATCATCCTTCATCCAATACTTTCGGTCTTCGCTAGCATGGGGTTTACCCATTGCAAGATAAATGCTGTCACTATCACCACTTTCGTGGGCATAGACAGCAAAATCTATATGGTAGCAAGGTTCATCGTTTAAATGATATTGGACCGTGACGCAGGGTTGCTTAATTTTTACATCATCTGTGTGGCCTTCTAATGCATCAAAAACTAATTGCTTCACTTCGACTGGATCATCAAAGTCATCTATGCAAAGATCAAACTCCAACCCAACATCAATATCGTAATCACTGTCCAAAGGAATGACGCCCAATCCCATGGCATATCCACCCTTATTGAAATGTGTAAAAGTTGGAGGGTCTTCTTCTCGATCTTCGAACATTGTTTTTAAGCGTTGCCTCAAATTGTCAATCAAAATTTTCCGCTTTTCGCGTAGAATAGCATTCTCATCATCCAGCTTAACCTCTGAATGAAAATCTTCGAATTGTCTTTGTACTTCAGCCATAACTTAACCTTTCTCCTTTCTGACTCTAGCCCAGCTCATCATGGTGAGAGAGCATTCTAATCTTCTGTTGACCACATTCTTAATCGCTTTTGACATTCTTTTTGTGGGAGTCTTGCGCCTCCATTGAGAATCAAATTTAGTGCATTTGATGCTTGTCTTGGCCTTAGAGATTGGAAGAACACCAATTCATCTAAAATCCAAAGAATACCGTGAACAGAGATGCCAGACTCAGCTGCTAATTCCGATAAGCCCCAATCACCAGTCAATAAGGTAGCATCCAGATCTTTTGCTAGTAAATAAGCAGCGAGGTCTGTAATAGATAATCGACGATGTTTTGATCGAATAGCGTATAGTTTCTGAATTAAATCTGGTTCCAATTCCTGTGTTATTACTCCTAAAACCTGTAGGGTTTTCCAACTCGGCCGAATAAGTTCTGGTGTAGCCAAATTTGGTATCCTAAACTGGTAAGGTAGCTTGAAAACATCAGCCAGGATGCCACCATTATCCAAATCAATCCAAATATTTGTATCGGTCATCAGCACAGACTTAGAGGCCATTAACTTACACCATCTCGGGCATCCAACTGTTTTGCAGTGGTTTTCCAAGTAATTCCTGTGCCTTTGAACGAGAAATTATATCTTCTACGAGAGAACGATATATCAATCGCTCCATCCGAACAGGTGCTTCAGATGGATATTCTTCTCCTGGCTCTATTCTATGCCAACCTTTCATTCTGAATTTTTGAAACAGTTTCCTTGCAGTATTTTGTGAAATTATCTCCAGATCCCTAGCACGGAAAATCCAAGCTTGCATACTCAATCCATATTTGTGCTTGAGTATATAAAGCTCATTCATGTCCAGCATAGAACGCTTAACACCCAACTCATAACGTACAGCTGGTTCTGGGGCTAAAAATGCGCCAACAAAACGATGAGCAGATTTTTCAACATCCAGGTTTTCATCAATATCTAAGACTAAGTGTCCTAGTTCATGACCAAGGTTGAATCGTTGGCGGTCACCAGGTAGGTCTGCTTTTGTAACTATAACCGGATTCCCATTTGTCAAAAATGTACAAGCATCAAAATGATCAAATCCTTCTATCAAGCCAACCTTGATTCCCTGATCTTCAAGTAATTGAGTTAGATTATCAATTGGATCTAAACCTAAATTCCACCCCTCCCTTACTTCTATTGCAGCGGTTTCAAGTTGTTCTGGTGAAGAGACATAAATTTGAGGGATATTTGGGTGAAGATCTTCATGGATTAAAATACTCTCAGCCTCAAGGTACCGCTCTAGCCATTCTTGTATGCGCGCTTGAATTGCATCCTGTTCTTTTACCCGAAGAGAAGTATGCTTTCGATATGATTGTAGCTGCACGTCCGGTGCTGCAGGTCGGAAGAAGAAATCAATAGATACACCTAAAGCTTGCGCTAATCGCAGCAAAACATCAGAACCGG
Source organism: Anaerolineales bacterium (assembly GCA_050049875.1). Classification (GTDB taxonomy): domain Bacteria; phylum Chloroflexota; class Anaerolineae; order Anaerolineales; family UBA11858; genus JASFVL01. The sequence goes on along the minus strand of JASFVL010000011.1, from coordinate 26,012 downwards.
GCACAATCATATCCCGTTCATATTTCGATATTGCCATAGCGCTGATTTGTACTTGGTCAGCTAAACCGCGTTGACTTAGCTGGCTAGCTTTGCGTGCCTGTTTAATTCGCTGTCCAATAGACATGGGTGGCTCCTTTCACATATTCTCTATGGTTTACATTATATCAATATTTTATTATTTTGTAAACCGATTTGGTTTTATAAAAAACCATTCATACAAGATATTTCGGTTCTCCACATAACGAATTTCAATTAGTAAACCTGAGTTTCAAAAGTTAACACCTTATCTTGCGGAATTCTTAATCGATTCGATAAAATTGTCCATCAACTTATTATTTATTGGTCTGACATCGTCACCCCCCATTCATTACATAATTGATCAAGAAATCGAATGACTTGATTTAAGGTATCGTCCAATGCCTCAATAAATATATCAAGAATATTTGTATACGCAATCTGACTCGGTGTTATCCGCAGTTAAACTACGTTAACGTCAAGTTTAGAAGCGTGGGCGGGACGCCTGACGCTCGCAAAGGATCGGGCCTTCCATTACTTCTCTTGAATTTTTCTGCGTCCCCCAGTAAGCAGCCGCTGGTTTAACCACTCCTAAATCTGCAATCCCAGCTCATACAAAGCCCGCCTGAAGCGTCCCTCGCGTAGCGTACCCTTGGGTAAAGGAAGCGCAAGGTGGTTCATTCCCCTATCAAAAGTCGGTGGAAGGAACCATTCCATTCACTCTACAACAATAAAATGGCCATGGAGATACCCGCGACCTCGTGGGCGGTATTGGACCCAACTCGAACCGCCTTCCCCATGATTCTAGAGAGATTAATAAACGTCGATGGGGGCAATGAGTCACATCAAAATTACGTATTAGAATGATAAATTCTCTCCTAAAAATCGTCAAGTATCGCTGGTATTACCTATCAAAAATCAACTGATCTGGTAACTAATAAACGATTTTGAACAGACAGTCTTTAGGTCACACTTTCCTGAACTACCAATGGTGTTGTTTAATTAACACTAGATTACCTGAGGGAATTACAAGATTTTTAGTAAGCTCTACCTATCTGTTAATATTCAAAATCTCTCAAGATATTCCCTAGCTTGCTCAACTAACTCGGATGCACCTATATCCGAAAACACCTCAATTGCAGCCTCGCAATCCTCGATAGCTTGTTTTCGATTACCCAACTCAAAATTATTTAGCGCCAATATTACAAGTTGCTCACCCTTTAGCTTGTCCAGTTCAAGTTCTTGAGCTATAGAAATTGCTTGGGCAGCAAACTCGTTTGAGCGCTCGATTTCTCCTTGATCGGCTTTTAACGCGCTGAGCCTACCCAGGATTAAAGCCTCTTCGTGTTTATTTTGAAATTGGATTGCGATGTCCAAGGCGGTGCGCAAATTATCCGAAGCGAATTCATAGTTTTCCAGGTAGTAATGGACAATCCCTAATTTCCGCATCGCATCCATTTTTACTTCTAGGTCATTTAGTTCTACAGCGATTTCCACACAACGATCTAAACAGAGGAGAGTTTTCTCATATCGTTCATCACTCGCAAAGAGCTCATATAACTCCTGCAAGGCTTTCAACTCCATGAACAGGTCTTGAATTCCCTTTACCCGGTTGAGAACTTGTTCTCCATACACAATTGCCAGACTCGTCTTTTTCTGTCCTTGATAGGCTTTCGTCAAACCACGTAAAGCTTGAATCTCAATAAAAGCGTTTCCGGATTCATCGAATGAATTTAATGCCAGCTCGAAATGTTCAATAGCACCATAATACTCCCCATCTTGCAGGAAGGTTTGGCCGATATGGACAAGGCTGGCCGCTTGAGCATTTTTATCCCCCAAAACTCTAGCGGTCTCCAATGCCAGGGCATAATTCTCAACGGCCTTCTCATATGATTCGATGGATAAGAAAACATTTCCCAATAAGTTCGCAATGAATAACTTTCTTGGGTTATCGTTGTTCTGGATCGAAAGGATCAAGGCATTATCCAACTTAGCAATGGCTTCTAAATTTTTCCCTTGTTCTGCCAGGAGATTTCCAGTTTGTAACAAAGCATCAGACTGCAAAACAGTATTTTCTATCTCTTCAGCAATCTTTAAAGATTTGCGAAAAGATTGTGAGGCTTGCGTGTAATTCCCGATTTGCTTTAATGCAATCCCTTTTAATCCCAATAACCGCGCCTCAATTTCTGTATTATTAATTTCTCGATTTGTTTTCAGCGCTTCTTCAATCTGGGTTAGACCCTTCGGCGTATCCCCTGAATTTATATATGCCTGTCCCAATTGAATATATGCATCGATAATCTGTTCTTTGTTCCCCTTCTCTATAGTTTGTTCTAAATTTTTTTCAAGATTAGAAATGCTCTGATTGTCCATGGCCTTTATATTGGGAATCCTTCCGAAGTATAGATCTTGATTTCTTTTGTAACAATTAAAGCCTCTATCCTATCGAGGTGATCGATCAATTCCAGACCAGAGTCTGGCCCCAGGACCATCACAGCAGTACTAAGCGCGTCTGCATCTAAAGCAGTGGGGGCTAGAACCGTCACACTGGCCAATTCTGGGGGCGATTCACCCGTCACTGGATTCAAGATATGGTGGCTGGAAAAATCCGTGCTGAATCTGAATTGATAATCACCTGAAGTCGCGACCGCAAAATTATTGATGTCAAATTGGGTAAGAAAAGCTTCGTTTTCGTTGCGCGGATGTTTAATACCTATCCTCCAAGGGACGTCATCACCTCGGCATCCACTCGCCATCATATCCCCGCCTGCTTCCACTAATACGTTATCGTATCCATGCGAACCGAGGGCTGCAACCCCTGCATCAATCACCGCTCCCTTGGCTATGCCATCCAATGTAACTTGTCCACCCGATCTTGACAAAAGGATACGATCTTCCCCAAGCAGGATCTGGCGGTAATCTGCCAACGAGCGGAGTTCTGGAGTAATTTGTGACCCTCTACGATAAGCATCTAGGACTGGCTTGACAGTGACATCGAAAGCCCCATTCGTGAGTTCAGCATAATTTATGGCTTTCTCAAAAACTAGCCTTACTTCAGGTTGTGGGTTTTGCAGCACCCCATGATGATTTAATTTTGAAATAGAACTGTTAGGATTACGATGGTCGAAAAATTCAATCCAACGCTGCATCTCATCGAAGGTGTTTCTGACCGTAGCCTGATTCTCTTTCCCATCCTGAGAGATTACCGTAAGATTGACCATAGTTCCCATCAAAAAACGAGTCTCGCTAAAACGGTTGAAACCTTCGGCCAGGAAATTCCTCCATACTTTTGAACCAACCCCCAATGCCAGGCCCGAGATAGCAATTATTTTCAAGAAATCACAGCGGGTAATGCGATCTTTAGAATTTTCGATTGTCATAAACAGACCTATTCATCCAACAAATCAGCGGGTAAATCTTCGGTGGGTAAATTCATTAAATCAACAGTAGGGGTTGGAGTGCTATGTCCTAGCCCCTCCCCTTGTCCTTCTCCCGTCCCCTGGCGATGATCAGATGAATCCGGGTTTGCCGTCAAAGTCAATTCAAACCCTTGGGGGGTAGACCAAGCCAAGGTTGGGCGGATGTGTCCTGGGACGGCAGGTTCCTGATCGGTCAAACCTTCCACCCAGACACCCATCACCAGGAAAACACTACTGAGAATAAAAGCCAACAAAACAACAGTTTTTACTTTTGAGCTAATTTTGGTTTCCATTGATTCCAGGCATCCTTCCCCAACCGTCTGACAGTACTGACAAAATCAACAACCGGGTCAATCGGACAGATAAAATTACAAAACGGACGGTATAAAAACAAGCTGGTCAGGATTGTGACGACTAGCAGCCCCCATTCAATGGCGGTTCCGCGCAAATCGAATAAAGTTGCAAAAGGTTCATAACCAGCCACGCCTGGCTGGCGCAGCACCAAACCCAATACAATCGCTGTTAGCGCTAGTATGCGGGGCAACCAAGTAAGATAATTTCGCCAAGGGCGCGGCCGGAAATGTTTTGCTCCCGAAATGGCTGCAAGGGTCTCTTGAACGGCTCCAAATGGGCAAAACCAAGCACAATAGGGATTTTTGTCAATGGTCGAGATAAAAAGAATCCCGCCAATCAGGAGATACCAATACAGGTTGTTATGCCAATCCGGCCAATAACCGCTTAGCAATGCAATTACCTGGGATATTGTCAGCGGTGCGGTATAGATAAAACCAATCAATACCATGCCGGTTATGAGTGTACTCCAACGTAAGCGGGATTTCAATTTGGGGTTCTTTTGTTTATGACTAAAATAACCCGCAGCGTACAAACCGATGAGGACAATTTCCGGTATGCCAAACTTGATTTGTCTTTTCTCTGGGGGAAGGGGGGATTCTAGACCATCACTGGCGATTACGCGGACAGCTTGGCGAATTGATATTGCAATTCCTTCCGCGCTGAGAGTTGCTCCACTGATCCCATCAATATCAACACCGATATGTAGGGACGAATCAACGCGTCTGGTTGAAAACTGGTCTGTGAATCCAGTACTATCCACTAATCGGAAAAATCCTGGGGTTTCCCTTTGCTCAATGATCTCGACCCCTAAAATATTCCCGTTTATATCAACCCCAACGATTACCTTAATCGGACCACCATACCCACTGGCTTCACCCACTGCAGCATAACCGATGATCTCATCGTCCGCTGTTTTCCCAATGAACAGCGTATTTTTTTGGTAGATCCGGCTTGCCCCCTGAAGCACGCCAGCAGCAGAGTCTAGCACATCAGAATCATTACGAAAATATCCAACAATCCAAGCTGTACCAACAACGAGTATCGTAAAAACAATCCACAAACGCTCGCGCCGCTTTCGCAAAACACGCCGATTTACCTTTCCTGATGGATCACCATTGCCTTGTTGCATAAAAACAATTTTATCAAGTTATAAAGAACGCGGCTGTTCGAACAACCGCGTTCCTAAAATTGATACTGTATTAACTATTGTTATATTGGTTATTTGTCACGGCGCAAGTACCAGACCACACCGCCAGCAATCAATAGGATGAAGAAAATCACCCAGAAAATAGTAGCCGCCCGAGGTTCAAGTTCATTTCCACTTGCAACTGCATTTTGTAGTGTGAAAAGCTCAACCAGCAGCCATAGTGCCCACAAAAGCCATGCATACCAGGGGCGCTTCTTGATTTCAATCGTCATTTTTTCACTCATGATCATGCCTCCGAAACGGGTTGGTTGCTGTCAATACCATATTCAGGCAAGTCTAGATTCCACCATTCCTCAGAGCTGGCCTGTGCACCATACCCAAATGCATCGTCCATGCTGCGGAAGAAACCATCCAGGAAGGGGGCTGTGGATGAACCTGCTTTGACCCACTCGTGGATCCAAGCCTTATCCTTTTTGGTGAAGGGGCAAACAGCAAAACAAATTCCACAGTTTGTACCGGCCTGTTCCCGCCAATATTGCAAGCAGGTAACCGCGTTCTCAAAAAAGGCTTTGTGACCTGGATTGTTCCAATCGCCCTGGGTTTCCCAGGTTGGTTCGTCAAGGAAGCTCAACGATTCGGATGGGCATGCTTCCGCACATTTTTTACAGCGTTTACAGAATTCCATTATCCCAGCATCAATGGGCTTGTCCACGGCGACAGGCAAATCGGTGTAGGCAATAAAGACACGCACCATCGGACCGAACTCAGGTGTGATCAAGCGATTGAGGCGAGACAACTCACCGAGACCAGCATATACACCCCAGGCAGGAGCAATCCCTAAGGCGTTTGTGCTGGAAGAACTCAAGCATTGGTATCCCAGTCCGCGCAAGAATTCTTGCAACGAAGCCTGAATGGTCTCACTACGACGATATGCCAATGTGGTCGTTTGCGAAGCTAGCGGTGTCGGGCAACGGCGCATCGTCTCGGTGGACATCTGGACGGTAAACACAATGACGTATTTGCACTTATTGGGGATGAAGCGAGCTTCTTCGGTTTCTGAGGCGATTTCGTCATCGGTGAATATTAATTCCTTACCATCCGGGTCCACGGCATAGGTCAGCTTTTGTGTATTCTCATCCATTTCCGCAAATCCAATGGTCGCTGCACCAAAGTGACGCATAGCCGCCCGGATGATCTTTGCAGCCTCCTCTGGCGTACCCTCCCATTTAGGAACACCACGATCTTCAGGTGTATTAGCCTTTTGAGGTCCCATAAAGCTGCGACCGTAACCAACATGGGCACTCTTTAACGCCTGATCTTTTAGAGTATAGCCATCAACATTATCAAGCATTCGTTGTAGCTCGTTCTCCTTGGCAGCTTCGGACAACCGCGCCACTTCGTCTTCGCCGACATATCCGGCCATACCTGGACCCCGAACGGTGCCGGTGCGCTCGTTATAGCGCTTTACTTTGGACCAATCCACTTCAACTGTTGGTTGATCCACGGTCTTGACCCACCAGGGGCGTTTAGGTCTTCCAGCCGAATCGCTGAATTTAGCTCCCTTGAATGACTGCTCAGCTTTCATGGGATTGGCAGCTGTGGTGACGGCCGCAGCACCAAGACCCATACCGGTCAGTCTAAGGAAATCACGCCGACTAATTTTCCTCTTTCCATTCTCACTCATATAGACCTCCATTCCTATCTATTCTATACTGACTCACGAAAGGACCAAGCACTATAATAAGAATAACAAGTTACAGTGAAAAACACTATCGGGAAAGGGCTGATTTCCTGTCAGGAAATTACTTACAAGAATGTCCGAGTTTCCCCCATTTTGATCAAATCCGGCGTTTTAGGGTTCACCTGATGTTTTGTTTTTCCGCATGAAATCATCTAAAAGACCGCTTTGCAAGGCAAAACGGATTAAATCAGGGCGATTTTCGATTTCTAGTTTTTCCATTGCGCGTTGACGATAAGTATCAACCGTTTTCGGGCTGATGCTCAGATCAAGACCAATTTCCCGGCTAGTATGTCCCATTGCGGTTAATCTGACGACACTCAACTCGCGATCAGATAAAATCTCTAAAATATCGGCTTTTGTTCGTTTCTGCTGAAGAGACTCAACCAATGCAGAAGCAGCTTTTGGATGAAGATAACGCTCACCAGTCATCACAACTCGAATGGCTTCCAGCAGGCTGGTATGCGCCGATGATTTCGGCACATAACCATAACAACCCGCTTCGATGGCCTTCATGACATATTCCCTACTAGTATGCATTGACAAAATAACGATCCGAACATTTGGTAGTTCCTTTTTTAGAATAGGTATCAGGTCTAATCCGCTGATATCCAGTAAACCGATATCCACAACGATGATTTCAGGCTTCAGTTTCTTTGAAATTGTGATGGCTTCTTTCCCGGTGCTCGCTTCCCCAACAATAGCAATATCCCCCTCATCCTCGAGTAAGACACGCAGTCCATCTCGTAAAACTTGGTGATCATCGACCAGCACGATACGGATTTGCGTTTTATTCATCATCATGTAATTATCATCCTAATGGTACATAAGCCTCAAGTTTTGTGCCCTCTCCAGGGGCAGAGAAGAGATGAAAAGTGCCACCAATCAATTCAGCTCGTTCGTTCATGCTGATCAGCCCTAAGTGTCGTTTTTGGGGATCAAGAGACAAGTTGGCTGGGTCAAATCCTTTACCATCATCCTCAATACTTAAATACACTTGTTGTAACTGCCGTGTGAGTTTTATCTTGATTAAACTGGCATCCGCATGTCGGATGATATTTGCCAGACCTTCTTGGGCTATTCGGAAAATCATGGTTTCAACTTCAGGCGAAAGCGAGTCCTCCAGATCACATCCACATTCCACTTCAATGCCAGCCCCTGAAGCCATCTGGTCTACTAAACCTTTTATGGCAGTATTCAACCCAAACTCCTCCAATGCTGGAGGCCGTAACCGGTAAGATAAATCTCGAATCTGATCAATTGTGTTTGATACTACTTCCAGTAGGCTATTCAAGCTTTCTTGAATTTCGGGTTGATTGCTTTTTCTCTCAATAGCCTTCAGGCGTACTAATAAATTCGTTAGGGATTGACCAGCTCGATCATGCAACTCGCGTGCCAGGCGTTTGCGTTCGTCCTCTTGGGCACTGACTAAGGATTCAAGCAGTAATTTTCTGGCAGCCTCCTTCTCAGACAATTTCAATTCCAGCCATGCATTTGCAACAATTTCAGAAACCTGTAATCCAATTGATGATAGCACTTCAATTGCTTCAACCGAGAATTGCCTCTCGACTGGATAAAGTAAATTGATCGCGCCAAATCGTTGTTCTCTGGCTTCGATGGGAATTGTTAAATGCTGTCGAGAAATTAGATTATTCTCGTAATTCTCTAACCGATGACAATCTCGCACTTGAACCCGGTTGCCAATGGTATGGTCAATTAAATCTTGTTGACAAGAACAAGGTCTATCTTGTGGATAGTGGAGCAAAGAACTCTGTAATTTTTCAGGAATATTATGCCAAGTTGCTAGATGAAATTTATTCAACTCCGGATCATAAAGATATATCCAACCCATCTCCAAATTGGCGATTTCGAGAATGTTTTTCAGGATAATGTAAAGAATATCGTGGATATCCAGGTCGCGTTCTGCAGCAAATGCAATCCGGTTCATGATCTCAAGTTGCCGGTTCGTTAAACGCAGATCATTTTGAACTTCCACTAAGTTCTCAAGCATTTGATTGATCGATGTGGCCAAGGAACCGATCTCGTCATTAGCCCACACATCCGCTCGAGATTCAAACTCGCCCGAAGCAACTTTCTCTGCTGTCTTTTTAAGCTCTGATAAAGGGCTGGTTAAAATTTCGGAAAAAAATAGAGAGAGAATGATGGATAAAAACGCGGCTAAAATGGTTACAAAGAACACACTACGGCTACCTGCCTCCATAGCGGCATCAACTCTCACATCGGTCAGCAAGTATGACAACCAATTCGACAATCCCAGCCTGACCCAATAATTAAGGGACAGGCCCAAAATTACAACCGGTAACAATCCAATACCAATAACCTTCCAACGGACGGGGACCGCAAGAATTATGTCTCTTATTTTTATTCGGATGGTAATAAGAAAGTTATTGACCACCTTCATGCCATTTCAAGAGTATCAATAAACTATAGATTCATAGGGCAACCCAATTATACCCCCCCAGAAATTTGATCGCATCAGAATTTGTGGCTTATTAGGTATATACCTAAAACCAATGATTATCAGATATCATCTGGCAGTTCTTTCAATTTCATCGTTGTTCAATGCGAAATAAAAACAAAAATACTCCATAAGTAAATTAGGAGTGTTTTTGTCATATTTTAAAACGGGATGCGGGGATCGAACCTACAGTTCATTATTGAAAGCAAAACCTCGGTATTGGACTCGAACCAAAATTAGCTAATTTTCAATCAAAAGAACCGATTTCAATCCCCAATTGATCCAACTTTCCCCTTTGCTTAAAGCGTAGTGAAGCCAAAAACCGCTCGATGTTATCAAGGGGTTCGAGTTGTGGGCGGTATTGGACGTGTTCCGAAACGCCTTCCCCATGATTTTGAGCCAAAGAGCGTTATCCACTCGCTCTTTGGTCACTCCGATGCAGGAGCATCGGAGTCCTACCCATCGATGGGGGCAATGAGTCACATCAAAATTGCTTAATAGAATAATAATTCTCCGCTCAAAAATCGTCAAGTATCACTGGCATTACCTACTTTCGGAGATTGTTTTCCAGCCATTAGTGCCGATATTAGTTACACTTTTTCACCTTCTTATTTGTTGTCTGAATAAATTGAATCCCTGTGGTATATAATTGAGAGTAGAGGACGATACCTTGCAGAGAAAAATCAAAAGATTCGCAATATACCTGATAAAACTTCTAATACTCGCGGTTATCTACCACCTGGCGGTCAGATTGGGATTAAAGTTGGCTTATGTACAACCCAATACTTCTCCCGTCTGGCCGCCCACAGGGATTGCCATCGCTGCCCTGCTCCTCTTTGGCAATAACCTTTGGCCAGGCATCTCCATGGGAGTCTTGTTGGGGTCATTGCTGACTGGTGCGTCATTCACTCTGGCACTGGGGATGGCACTGGGCAACACATTGGAAGCTCTTGTCATCACTTTTTTTCTCCGTCAGATTTTTAATTTCCATACGGACTTAAATCGTGTCCAGGATGTGATCATCCTGATCGTTGTTTCATTTTTTGGCACGATGATCAGCGCTACTTTCGGCGCAATGACTTTGATGATTACCAGACTCGGCGATTGGGCATTCTTACCAACGATCTGGATAACTTGGTGGATTGGGGATTTGCTTGGCGCTTTGGTTGTAGCTCCCTTTCTTCTGGTTTGGGTGACATCCCCTCCATTTATGGCAAACTGGCGTTCATACCTGGAGGGCGCCATTCAATTGAGCTTCATGGTATTGATCACATGGTACGTATTTAGCAACCAGCCCCCAGTGGGCATTATACATCAAGCCTTGCTGTATGTGATCTTTCCCTTCACAATTTGGGCTGCTTTGCGCTTCGGTCAGAGAGGGGCAACCACTGCCATCTTGCTGGTTTCAGGAATTGCAATCTGGGGCACAGCAGGGGGAATGGGACCTTTCTCGATGGAATCGAAGAATGACAGTCTGGTGCTTCTACAGACCTTTATGGGCGTCGTTTCCCTGACCACCTCAATCCTGGCCGCTGCTACCATCGAACGGCGTAAAGCAAGCGAAGCGCTTCACCAGCGCATTGATGATCTCGCCACACTCAACGACTCGTCAAAAACTTTCCTGGACAATTTTGAAACAACCAGGTTGTACAAAACGATCTGTGGGCTGGCAGTCGATCGTCTTGGGATGGATGTGGCCTGGCTGGAGATTCCCGGTGGAGATCGACACCTGGCGGCCGTGAGTGGTGTGCCGGTGAACCATGTATCAGCCTTAAAAAATGATTGGGAGGCCGAGGCACCCCCCGGGCAATTGAAAAACGTAATTGTCAAAACGGGCGATGAGATTGCCATCCAGGATCCATCTTACAAGGCGTATGCTGCTTTCCCCCTCATCTTCGGCGGTAAGTTGATCGGCTTGCTCAAAGTTTTAAGCAAGGATAAACAAATATTTAGCGAAGATCGTCTGCCCCTGATTCAATCCTTTGCCAACCTTGCGGCGGTAGCAATCCAGAATACCTGGCTTTTTGGAGAAGTGCAAACCAGTAATAAACAATTGCATGCCCTCTCTCAGCGTTTGATAAAAGCACAGGAGGCAGAACGGCTGCATCTTTCAAGAGAAATCCACGATGAATCCGGGCAACTTCTTTCTGCGTTGACAGTCCAATTGGGGTTACTGGAACGCGAGGCAGGCCACCTCAGTGTAGTCGATCAGCAGATCGCTGAATTGAAGCACACCACCAACCAACTCCAGACAAATCTCCATCAACTGGCCGTGAATCTAAGGCCAGCCAGTCTGGATCACTTGGGTCTGGTGACTGCCTTGCAGCAATATGTGGAAGAGTTCAATCGCCAATACTGCATCGCGGTCGAATTTGAAGCCATTGGTTTGCAAGAGAAGAGATTGCGTGAAGATATTGAAACTGCGCTATATCGCATTGTTCAAGAATCCCTGACCAATGTTGCCCTACACGCTCAGGCATCGCGAGTGGATGTGTTGCTCAACTTGCGCGATCGTCAGATTATTGCAATCGTTGAAGACGATGGAATTGGATTCACGCCTACAACACCGACCATCGAAAGCCACTTGGGATTATTTGGCATGACCGAGCGCGTGGAGATGTTAGGAGGCCAGCTTATCATCGAGAGTTCCCCTGGCAAAGGGACGGCAGTCCGTGTGGAGGTACCTGTCGATGACTAAGGTACTGATTGCAGACGATCACACGATCGTGCGCACAGGGTTGCGGGCATTGCTGCAAGCAGAAACCACCTTAGAGATAGTGGGCGAAGCTACAGGTGGCTATGAAGCCATCCAGTTAGTCGATGAATTAATGCCTGATATCCTGGTATTGGATATCAGTATGCCAGACCTGGATGGGATTTCGGTAACACGCCAGTTGCACCCCACGTACCCTGACCTGAAAATCTTGATCTTAACGCTGCATGAAGATAAAGCAATGCTACGAGAAGCAATCAAATCTGGAGCGTCAGGTTATATTCTCAAAAAGGCTGCTGAGACCGAATTGATCTCGGCGATCCAAATTGTGATGCGTGGGGATATGTACGTCGAACCTTCCATGTTACGTGACTTACTCAAAGAACAACCCAAGCTGCTAAACAACTCTCATGAACCCGTTGAAACGCTTACCCCGAGGGAAGTCGATGTACTCAAATTGATCGTTCAAGGGTACACCAATCGCCAGATTGGCGAAGAGCTTGGCATCAGCGTGCGAACCGTCGAGGGACATCGCGCTAACCTAACTGGCAAGTTAGGGTTACGCAGTCGGGTGGAGCTGGTTCGCTATGCCCGTGAACAGGGTCTATTAGAATAACATCTTCTCCTGGAATGCAAAAGACCCCGTAGAAACTACGGGGTCTTTTACGTATTTCCCACCTACTCACTGCATAGAAAACACTCACTAAATACGCTTTCGCCAGCAATTGAAAACTTATAAGATAGAAGCACATTCGACAGGCTTTTGGCGAGTATGCGAAAAGTCTTTCTGCACTTGCGGTGCGATTAATCGCTATCGATCAGGAATTTCCTATGACCGATTCCAGTCCACGAGATACGCATATCCCACTCATCACCTTACGAGGCATAAGCAAAAGCTTTCCTGGAGTTCTGGCCAACGATAACATAGACCTGGATATCTACAACTCTGAGATTCACGCTTTGCTGGGGGAAAACGGCGCCGGGAAAAGCACTTTGATGAAAATTCTCTACGGTTTCTACCAGGCTGATGCGGGCTCAATCTTGCACAGGGGCAGGCCATACACAATCCGCTCTCCCCTCGACGCACGGGTGATCCAGATTGGGATGGTGTTTCAGGAACTCAATCTGATCCCTGCTTTTAGCGTGGCGGAAAATATCGCTCTCTTCTTACCCGATCTGCCTGCTGTCCTGAATGCCAAAGAAATCGCTGCCCGCATTCGCGAAATCTCAAAACGCTATAACCTGGAGGTCGAACCGGATGCTTTGGTATCTCACCTTTCCATCGGCGAGCAGCAGAAAGTCGAAATTCTGAAACTGCTGCTGTCCGATTCACGGCTTTTGATCCTGGATGAGCCGACCCGCGTCCTGGCTCCCCACGAGGTGGATTCCTTATTCGTTGTGCTCGATAATCTTCGGAAAGATGGCTATGCCATTATTTTGATCACCCACAAAATGAAAGAAGTGCTGGCTTGCTCAGACCGCATCACCGTACTGCGCAAAGGTAGAGTGGTAGGTACCCTATTACGATCAGAGGCAGATGAAAATGGCCTGGTAGAGTTGATGTTTGCGAAAAAGATCACTGAGCTACAAAAAACGCATAGAACCCTACACCCCCAGAGCGGAAAGCCGTTGCTAAAACTCCGTGGTGTGAGAACGCGCGGCGAAGGAACTGAAACCAGCTTGCAGGATATCGATCTGCAAATTTATCCGGGGGAGATCGTAGGTGTGGCAGGGGTGTCCGGCAACGGGCAAAAGGAACTCGGCGATTTGGTTTTGGGGATGATCGACTGCACCGCGGGTGAAAAATTACTGGATGGGGATGATGCGACTCATCTATCGATCAGTGGCACCCGAAGGCGCGGCGTTGTTTTCATTCCTGAGAATCCCCTGGCGATGGCAACGGTGCCGTATATGAATTCCCTGGAAAACTTTTCCCTGACGAATACATGGCGTTATGCGCGCCGCGCCGGGTTAAGTATAGATTGGATTGCTGCCAAAGCAGATGCCCAAAAAACGCTGTCGAATCTTGGTTTCGAGGTGCCACTCTATATTCCTGCCAAAAGCCTCTCTGGCGGGAACCTGCAACGCATGGTCATCGCTCGCGAGATGAGCCACCAGCCGCGCTTGATCATCGCTTCTTATCTGACCCGCGGCCTGGATGTTCAGAGCACCCTTGCGGCGCGTAAAGCATTGCTCCAGGCCCGCGCTGATGGCGCCGGAGTATTGTTGATCTCCGAGGACCTCGATGAACTTTTCTTGTTGAGCGACCGCTTGATTGTCTTATATCTAGGGAAAATAGTAGGGAACTTCCTGCCCCCTGAAACCGACGTATATCAAATTGGTCATTTGATGACCGGCTCTGAGGTTCATTATGCTTAGCAAGGATAACGCTCAATCTCGATTGTCTTTGCTGTTTCGAAAGGCGTTTGATGGTTTAACCCGATATGCCGTGATGATTTTAGGGGTTTTGTTGCTCTTCGGGCTGATCCTGCTAATTTCCGGGAAAGATCCCTTTCAATCTTACCAGGACATTTTTAAAGCCACCCTGGGGAGTGCTTACGGATTCAGCGAAGTCATTGTGGGGATGACCCCGATCTTGTTCACCGCACTGGCAGTAGGATTGCCTTCCCGAACAGGTCTGATCAACGTTGGCGGAGAAGGCCAGCTTTATATGGGAGCATGTCTGGCAACCTGGGGAGCGATTGCCTTCGATCATCTACCTGTCTGGGTGTTGCTGCCACTGATGGCGCTCTTGGGCATGCTGGGCGGTGCTTTGTGGGGGTCCATCCCTGGTTATTTGAAGTCGTTAGGTTTGGTCAATGAGACGATCACAACATTATTGTTAAATTCGGTTGCCCCAAAGATCGTGGCCTTCTTCGTCTTTGGTTTCTGGCACTCTCCTATGGATACCAATAAGACGCCTAACTTTGTGGATGCCGCCCGGCTGCCAACTTTCTTCAACTCTCGCATCGATCTCAGTTTATTCATCGCGCTGGTTTTGCTGGCTGCCTTTTGGTATGTGATGAAATACTCCCGCTGGGGTTTGGAAATCCGGGCGATCGGGGGAAACCCCTTGGCCGCCAAACGCAATGGCATTCCCATCAATCGTTATTGGGTCGTTATCATGTGCATAGGCGGCGCTGTTGCAGGTCTGGCGGGAATGGCGCAGGTTTCTGGCTATTATGGTGTGCTGCTGGTCAACTTCTCGCGCGGCTTGGGTTTCATGGGATTCCTGATCAGTTGGATATCTTTTGGCGATCCGTTTGCCATCCTTGTGACCTCTTTCGTAGTCTCGATGATCTTCACAGGAGGTAATCTGCTTCAACTAACCAGCGGGATACCTTATGCAGTCATCAACATCTTGCTTGCTTTTACCCTGTTTGTCGTCCTGGCACGCCCTATGATTTTTAAGAGGAAGGAAGCATGAGTTTGTTAGCAATCCTTGGCGTTATATCCAGCGCTATCTTTTCTGGCACATCACTGCTCTATACTACCTTGGGTGAGACCATCCACCAACGTTCCGGGATCGTCAACCTGGGTCTGGAAGGCATCATGTTGATCAGCGCTGCAGCGGGCTTTGGAGTCACTGCGTTGACCGGCAACCCCTATCTGGGTGTGCTTGTGGCCACAATCACGGGCGGGCTGGTGAATATGATCCTGGGTTTCTTGATTATCACCCGCAAGGCTAACCAGTTAGCCAGCGGCTTAGCGTTGATGTTTTTTGGCTTTGGCATCAGCGCTTTGATTGGGAAGCCTTTTGTGGGGGCTAAAATCAACGCCCTGCCCAGGATTTCATTACCAGGCTTGTCCAACTTGCCAGTACTTTACGCTTCCCTGTTTGAGTTCGATATTTTGATCTACCTGGTCATCCCCATGGCGGTGCTGATCTGGTGGCTACTGTTCCGGATGCGCTGGGGATTAGGCTTGCGCGCGGTGGGTGAAAACCCCGACACCGCATTTGCCTCCGGGCGTAATCCCTTTCTGATTCGCTATCAGGCTCTCTTCTTAGGTGGCATGTTAGCCGGTCTTGGCTCGGCGCATCTATCAATTGCTTACACAATGAACTGGACGGAATATATGACCGCGGGACGGGGCTTCATTGCTGTTGCTCTGGTAATTTTCTCCAAATGGCATCCCCTGAGGGCTATCGTCGGCGCGCTACTCTTCAGTGGGGCAGTGGCCTTCCAACTTCTGTTGCAATCCAGTGGGGTGCAGTTATCTCCTTTCCTGCTGGATACGATACCTTATATTCTTACATTACTAATACTGATGGCATGGGGTGGAACACGCAAACATGCTGCGCCCGCAAGCCTGGGACGAGTTTATCAAGGAGGCCAGCAATGAGTAAGATATTTCCATAGAAAGGAGTGTGAAGTAAAAAAATTCTACATCTGTCTGACTACCAAATCTCAACCTTTTATTTTTGTCTCTTGAAGGAGAAGATCATGAAAATTAAAATATTCCCCATTGTGGCGATCCTCGTTGTAACTGCACTGGTTTTGGCTGCTTGCCAGCCTGCGGCGCCAACTGTTGAAGAGCCAGCGGCAGAAGAACCGATTGTAGAAGAACCCGTTGCTGAAGAACCTGCAACTGAAGAACCTGTCACTGAAGAGCCCGTCGCCGAAGAGCCTACCGCCGAAGAGCCCGCAGATGAAGGCCCCTGCCTGATCATCGGTGCTTTGCACGGAGGCCCGATCAACGATGCCGGATATAACCAGGCTATGCATGAGAGTATTATGCAAATCAAGGAGAAAATCCCCTGCGTAGAGATCATCGAGGCCGAGAACGTGCCCGAGGAAGCTGGAGCAACCTCGACCATGGAAAATATGATCCAGCAAGGTGCCAAGATGATCATCGCTACGGCTTTCAATCATCAATATCCGGCGCTGACGCTTGCGGAGCAGTATCCCGATGTTGTTTTCGAACATGCTGGCGGCTGGGAGATGGGCGCCAACTTTGCTAACTTCTTTGGCGAGCCGCCTGACACCTGGTATATCATGGGCGTGGCCGCAGGCTTGATGACCGAGGCGAACAAGCTCGGCTTCGTAGCTGCCTTCCCTCTGGGGTGGACCAATACCTTCATCAATGCCTACACCCTTGGCGCCCAGTCGGTCAACCCGGACGTTGAGACCATCGTGGCTTTCACTTTCGGCTGGGGCGACAGCGCAAAGGAAGCCGATGCCACCAACTCGTTGATTAACCAGGGCGTGGATGTGATCACTATGCACGTCGATTCACCCGCTACCGTCATTGGTACTGCCGAATCACGTGGCGTCTACTCGATAGGCTTCCAATCGTTAGCTGCCCAGGAATTTGCGCCTGAGTATTGGATCTCGGGCGTCGGCTACACCCTGGGAGATAAGCTGACCTGGTTGGCATCCACTGTAATCGATGGAACCTGGGAACCGATCTTCCTGCGCTGCGGTATCGCCGATGGCTGTATGGCTATGGCATCCTTTGGCCCGAAAGTACCTCAGGAAGTGCAGGATCAGGTTTTGCAGGTAAAAGCTGATATCGAAGCTGAGAACATTGTCGTTTTCACCGGGCCAATTGTAGACCAGGATGGAAATGTGGTCGTCGCCGAGGGTGAGGTCCTGACCGCCGACTTGATGAGTTCAGTCGATTGGTTCGTCCAGGGTGTCACCGGCAGCCCAAAATAGGTCATTAGTAGATTCATTAAGGCACCAACGAGTCCTTTGACCAGATAAATGCGTAACCAGATTTCACCGCAGAGTCGCGGAGTTGGTAGAGATTTTTGGGGAGAATGTTCAGGATGCTCCGGGCTCTCCGTGGCTCTGCGGTAGAGTTGGAAGGATTCAAGCATGGATATCAAACAAAAGATCGAGAAGGCCAATCAAGAAACTGCCCAAAGAATGATCCAGGGAGAACCTGTATTGGTGGATATTGCCCCCGCTAGAGAGGTTATCCCAGGGTTGCAGGATCGCATGATCTTACATTCCGGCCCGCCTATCGAGTGGTCGCGCATGTGCGGCGCGCAAAGAGGCGCCATCATTGGAAAGGTTATCTACGAAGGCTGGGCGGGCAGCGCGCAGGAAGCCCAATCCATATTGGCGAAGGGAGAAATCAACCTTGAGCCGAATCACCATCACCAGACAGTCGGACCGATGGCCGGTACGATCTCGCAAAGTTCCCCGGTCTGGGTGGTGGAAAACAAGGCCTTTGGCAACCGCGCCTTCTGCCGACAGGTTGAGGGTCGCCAGCAATTCGGCGAATATAGCCACGAGGCTTTGCAAGGCCTAAGAATGTGGCGCGATGTCTGGGCACCCACACTTCGAGAAGCTCTGGGAAAAATCGGGGATCTTGATTTGAAACCGATCATGATCCAGGCATTGCAGATGGGAGATGAGTTACACAACCGCCATAACGCAGCCTCCAGCCTGTTTGCCAATAAGATGGCAATGGCAATAGCCCAGGCAGATTTACCTAAAGAATCTGTATTGGCTACGTTGGGATATATCACCAACCACCATCTGATCTTCCTGGGTTTAGCGATGGCTGCTGGCAAAGCGATCAGTGATCCGGCGCATGGCATCGAGTACAGCACCGTGGTAACGGCCATGGCTCGTAATGGCACTGAGTTTGGTATCCGAGTCAGCGGATTGGGCGATGAGTGGTTTACTGCCCCAGCTCCGATTGTGAATGGCCTTTATTTGCCAGGGTATTCATCCGAAGACGCCGGTTTCGACATGGGCGACTCGGCCATCACCGAGACGGTCGGATGGGGCGCTTTCGTAATTGGCGGCGCGCCTGGTATCCTGAGCTTAGTTGGCGGCACGCCGGAAGAAGCACTGGCCTATTCACGCGAAATGAAAAAGATCACGGTCGCCACTCATCCCACATACCTGATGCCAGCTCTTGGTTTCATGGGCACTTCGATCGGCATTGATATCCGCAAAGTCATTCAAAACAACATCACTCCGATTATCGATACAGCCATCGCCCACAAGGATCCTGGCTATCCCATCATCGGGGCTGGTTTGGTGCGCCCGCCCATGGACTGCTTCAAACAAGCGCTGATTGCATTTGGTAGGAAATATACCTCGAATTGATATGGCAACCGGTTTCGTTATTCGCAAAAATCAATACTACGACTCCCTCTTCTTAATGGGGGTCAATAATCGTTTATCCAAGGCCGCCGGGGTTCAGCAGACCGCTGTTTTGATGGGCAGCGAGAAGAACAAAGAACTCCTAGTCGATATTGGCATTCAAGACCCTTTGATTGATGCCGCTAATCCAAATGACTTGATCGTTGCTGTGGTTGCTAAAACACAAGCAGTTGTGGAGATTGTCCTTGGCGATTTGGATCAGGCGCTGCAGGTGCTGGCGGATGGCGCGCCAGTTTCAATCTGGCACACCTTCGAGGATGGATTGGCGCAAAAGCCTGAAGCCAACCTGGCAGTGATCTCCATCCCCGGCGAATATGTGGCCCGCGAAGCCCGCAAGGCTATCGAGTCTGGGCTGCATGCCTTCATCTTCAGCAGCAATGTAACCATCGATGACGAACTCGAGTTGAAACGCAGCGCATCCCAGAAAAACCTACTGGTGATGGGGCCGGATTGTGGGACAAGTTTGATCAGTGGGGTTGGAATAGGATTTGCGAACGCGGTCCGGAAAGGCACCATTGGAGCAATCGGGGCTTCAGGGACAGGCTTGCAGGAATTCACTAGCCAAATTCATAATTCAGGTTTGGGAATCTCTCATGCCATTGGTACCGGGACAAATGATGTCTCAGATGCAATTAACGGTTTAACCACCTTTGCAGCGCTCAAAGCACTCGAAGAAGATCCAGACACGAAAATCATCGTCTTTGTTTCTAAACCCCCTGGAAGGAAAACGCTGGCGAAACTCTTGGAGCGATTGGATCAATGCAAGAAACCAACTATCTGCTGTTTCTTGGGTACTGATAATCTACCTGAAACAAACCGAAAGGTAAAATTTGCTCGAACCGTAGATGAAGCTGTCCAATGGGCGATTTACTTTGAAGACGAGGGTCCTATCGTTTCAAAACCAACCCTCACGCTGGAAGAATTAGAGTGGATTAAAAACGAACAGGGGCGATGGTCCCCAGAGCAGAAATATCTGCGTGGGATCTTTGCAGGCGGCACATTCTGCTACCAATCTCAGCAAATTTTGCGGGATGAAGGTCTGGAGGTGTATTCAAATGCGCCGCTTGATTCTCGGTTTAGGCTCACCCATCCCGATCAAAGCCGTTCTCATACCCTGGTCGATATGGGGGATGAACACTACACTTTAGGCAAACCCCACCCTATGATTGATGGCACGCTCCGCAATCAGCGTATCCTGACCGAAAGTCGCGATCCCGAAGTTGCCATCCTGTATCTGGATTTCATCCTCGGTTATAACGCATCATCGGATCCCGTTGGAGAGCTGCTGGATGCAATCATTCAAGCCAGACAGGCAGCCACCACGCAAGGGTCACACCTGACCGTAGTTGCATCCATTTGTGGTACGGAAGATGATCCCCAGGATTTGAATTTTCAAGCGAATCTGCTCAGAGAACAGGGAGTTTATGTATTCAACAGCAATGCCCGGTCAGCCTTATTTTGTGCCCATCTTCTGACGGACAGAGGAGAAAAATAATGGAAGATGCTATCCAAAAATTGTTGACTGAACCGGTTGTGGTCATCAACCTTGGCCCGAAAAAGTTTGCAGAGAATCTGGAAATCCAAGATGTCGAGGTGATCCAGGTGGATTGGGCTCCGCCAGCGGGGGGCGATCAAGAGTTGATCGACTTGTTAGACAAGCTCATTTAGCGTTAAGAAGAGAACACATTGCTCGGGGGAATTATCTGTGGACAAAGGCTGCGATCATCCCAGCCAATGCATCTATCCCTGATGAGTTGCCCCAGTTTAGTAATCCAGAGCTGATTTCTGGCAATTGGAAATTCCCAACTGCCAGGTAGTCATTCGCTTGGATGAGACGTTCGTCAGCCAACCCCAAGGCTGCACACTCAATAAGATTAGCACTTAAGGTGGTGGTATCCCGATAGGCGGCCTCGACCACATTTTTGTTTAAGATTGATATATCATTGCCTGGTTGCAAAACCGATTCCCACCGATTCAGGCTGAGTAACAGTCCGATAATTAAATCATCCCCCGAAGGTGTTAAACCGCTGCCCATGCCTAGAAGCGAAATGAGCGTCTCGGTCAACCGAATCCAATCACGGTCGGAGTGTTGATCCCTGATCTCACTAATTTTATTCCATATCCCTTCGAATTGATCGTCCAGAGTAACATTTCCTTGATTGACACCTACTAATGCTGGGAGCATTTTGCCCATTCCCACCTCAGATTTCCTTTGATAAACATCCAACGCCAATTGACGAATCAAACTGACTCGTTCTTTTTGGTGGATAGGCTTGTCTGTGGGTAAAGGCGGATTCCAAACTTCTGCTTTGGATGTTGAGATACTGATTCCAAAATCAGGAATTTGAATCCCCTGTTGGGAGATAGAAACTGTTCCTTTTTGGGATAGGTTTTGAAAAAATTGATTCCCCCCAGACAAGGTAGCAGTTAATGGCCCCCGGTAATTTTCAAATGATAAGAAGATCATCCTTCTGTTATTAGAGAGTAGAAAAATCCCTCGAGAGGTAATACTGAATATCGTAGCATTTTTTTCAGAAGATAGCACCTCCATTGCGACCGATCCGATATGGCGAATATAAAATTTAGTTGTTTTGGAATATTGCATCAAACCATTATAGCTTGTATGAGAAGAAACTAGGTAAGTTTTTTGAGGCTCTGTATCAATGCACCTATAGAAATAGCAAGCACAATGAGTAAATCCAGGAATTCCAATATCAGAGTTTTTAATATTCTTAAGACTTACGCAGTTGAACGAGAGTGATGGGGCCCTGAGCTTCCGCGAAGTGCGTAACTCCTAATCCTTAGAAAACTAGGTGTTGGACTTACGCGGGAAGGCGTTATCAAAACGCCTATCCAGCAATCCCAACACCTGTGTGTTGGGACGAATCAAAATTCTTGGTTTTTAATCAAAAGAGCCTACCTCCACCCCTAACTGATCCAACTTTTCCCTTTGTTCGAAGCGGAGTGATGCAAAAAATCGCCCAACGTCCAAGTCAGACGATTTTTGTGGGCGGTATTGGACGTGTTCCGAACCGTCTTCCCCATGATTTTGAGCCAAAGAGCGTTATCCACTCGCTCTTTGGTCACTCCGATGCAGGAGCATCGGAGTCCTACCCATCGATGGGGGCAATGAGTCACGTCAAAATTACGTATCAGAATGATAATTCTCAATACACAAACCGTCAAGTAATCCTGGTGTTACGTATTCTCAGATCGAATAAATTAGGTGGAAATACATCAAGAATATTGTATCAACGACACATTCACAATATTTTCCTGGCTGTGCCTGAACGTTATCGCGCTTTCCAATTCAAAACGAAAAACGGTTAGTAATCAAGCGACCAGCCGTATGCATAGAATCTCAGAACAAATCCTGTCGGTTCAATTTAGCTTCTTTTTAACGAATTTTTATTGCTTGACAAAGCGTACCATCAATCTCTGCTGGAACCTCATTTTCCGCTAAAGTTGTGCGAATGATATCTACGATCAGATCAGGCACATCAGCCTGTAGATAATGATCCGCACAGGGGATGCGCCAATATGCTGCATGCGTTTCTCTATCTTCAAGATAGTTTGTCCAGACATAGTCGGATACGGCCAACGGGGCAATGGCGTCCAATTCACCCCAAATGATGGTTGTGGGGATATCGCTTCTTTCCAGCGTCTCCAACCAGGCGACTTCATTTTCCGAGCGCTCATTCAAGTACTTGATGATCTCATGTTGAACGGCGATGCCATCTTGATAATCAAAAATGGAGGCGTAGGAATCGATCTCGCTTTGGGGTAATGTGGTTGCAAAGGCTAAATCAGCCAAGCTTTGTGCAACCGATGTCCCCGTCATCAGCGATGAGATCAAAGGTCCACTCACTGGATTGAGAAGTACTTTTTGCCCTCTCGTTAACTGCGCCAGAGGCAGGTAAATATTCCCATTGGTGATAAAGTGATGTTTGATGGTGTAGGGGGAGGTCTCATATGCCTGGTAGATTTGCAACAATGCCAGGCCAACGCTGTCGCCTTTGTCATGTGTCAGCAGGGTAAATTCATCCAGACCGACCACTTGACGAATGTATTCATCCACCAAATGGGCATCATCAAAGATGGAATAATCATATCCATCAAGGGGCTTATCGGAAAATCCATAGCCGGGCGTATCCAGCATGCATACATAGAAATCCTGACGAAGGTCTTCTGCGAGGGCAGCATAGTCGAAACTGCTGGTTGGATAACCGTGGATCATTAGAATAGCCGGATTGTCTGGGTTACCCTGGCAGATGTGGAAAATATTCAAGGCGTCAAAATCTTCGTTTACCGGCAGGGTGGATTTCCAGGAGATGTACTCACCAGCTTGGCACCAGGCGAGTGCTTCAGCGGGAGGATTGTCCATTCCGGCATAGAATTCCTTACAGGATGCGGATATGTCTCCTGGACGATTGATGATCAGTGCAATACCCAGGGCTGCGATCAAGGTAACCGCAAGGATAATGAATATAAAGATTCTCAAAGCTTTTTTCATATATGCACGCGTTAGAACAGTCACTCCACTGGGATAATGATCTGCATGCCATCTTCACCGACAAATAATTCACCCGCATAGGATTCTTTCACCGGATCCTGGTATAACCTCTTGACCTGACGGTTTCCCTGGGGTTTTGGGGCCAGATGGTTGAGGGCAAGGCGCTTAACATCCGCTTCCTCTGCCAATACCCCGACCTCGCTGACATCCATATGGTAATCTCGGATGTCGAAGAGAAGGGTGGCCTGGTCCGTATCCCCAATTTCCCGGAATACGTTCTCCATTGTTTCCACCACTGCCTTGTTCATCGCTTCTGCGACGAGTAAATCTGCGTTACGGCTGTGTTCCAGCAGCGAGGTGGTGCGCACGGTATCCCCAGATAGAACGACTACCTTGCCCGCATATTCTATGCGATAGCCAACGGAGGGCTCAACGGGTGCATGGTTGACTCGAAACGCCTTGACCGTCACACCATCCCGTTCGTAAACCACAATCGCAGAAACATCAACCGGGGGCGCAAATTCGATGGACTCGGATGGTGACCACTCTGGCGGCATGAGTTCCTCGCCATGGTGGGCGGTGCGATAGCTTTCTTCCAGTTCATAGGCAGATTGAAAGCCATCCACAATTTGGGTGATCCCGGTGGGACCATAAACTGGCAGGATGTGTCGCCGGCCCAGGATCCAGGACCATTCCATCACTTCACCCAGATCGGCGTAATGATCGTTGTGAAAATGGGTAATGAAAACGGCATCCAATTCATAAAGTGGTAAATTCAAACTGTTCATGGAGCTCAGCGTATTGTTGCCGGCATCGAACAATAGGAATTGACCGTTGACGAAAACGGCCGTGCATGTCTGGGGCTCCACTGTCGAAATCGGACTACCTGTGCCGCACAAAACGGTTGTGATCCGGTCGGTGCGCTGCAGTTCAGCTGTCGTTTCACTGGCTTGCTCCTGGCTGTTGATGATCGTGCGGCGGATGCCTTTTTCTGCGAGGGTCTGCCTGAATACGAAGAAGCCGATCGTGAGAGATACCAGGATGACAGCCACAGCAATTAGTAGTACATTTCGTTTGGTCATGATTTTCTCCTAAGAATTCCTCAAGCGAGCTTGTCACTACTGCCTAATTTTGAGCATTAGTCGAGTACTGTCGCTGCGATAAATTCGTTAATGCGACGGGCGATCTCTGCACCCTGATCATCCTGTAAGAAGTGGCTGGCTTCTGGTAGACGGACATGATCCCAGCCTTCAGTCCCAGGAACATGATCGAGTAGTGCCTGCTGCACTTCTGGTCGGCCCAGGTTGCCGGGATCGTTACTCGCCCAGATGGTCAGGAAGGGTTTCTCGAACATACTCAATCCTTCCCAGGCAGTATCGGTCACACCGGGTAATTGGTTTGCCAAGCCAGGGAATGCTCGGGGTCCACCCATAAAGGTGCGGGATGGGAAAGGTGCATCGTAGGCAACCAGTTCATCTTCGGAGAGATCAAAGTAGGTCATGGCTTCCAGAATTTGTGACGCCTGAAACCGTTTGTCGTTGCGGGAATAGTCGATCCACATGCCGAAGTAGTCATCACGCTCATTAATAAGATTGCCGTCACTATCATAGAACTCAGGCTGTTGTTCAGGTATAGAAGTGATGTTTCGGTGAAAAAGTTGCCTGGTTAGAATAGGAAAACTTGGTAATTCGAAGGGGTCGATTCCTTCTTCAAAGGTGGGCAGGAAGCCATTGCCGACAACCACGCGATCAAACCAGTCCGGATGGGTACCAACCACGTTGAGCCCGATCAAACTGCCCCAGTCCTGGACAAAGATGGTCAGATTGGCGTCATCCAGCTCCAGCTCTTGCAGGAAGGTTTCCAGCCGGTCGACATGATCCTGAAAGGTGTAGTAGTCCGGATCGATGGGTTTATCCGACCGCCCCATGCCAACGTGGTCCATTGCGATCACACGGTGCCCGGCACCCTCGAGAACCGGTATCACTTTGCGGTACAGATATGACCAAGAGGGCTGGCCGTGAAGCAGCAAGATAGTCTCTTCTGCGTCAGCAGGCCCAACATCGACATAGGCCTGCCGCAAGCCATCAATTTCAACATATTGCGGCTCATAGGGCCAGTCGAGTAGGTTTTCGAAGCAGGCGTCTGGTGTGCGGACAAACTCCACACCATCAGGTGTGGTCATGGTTTCAACTTCAACGTCCTCAAGACAAGCTGCTTCCTGTTCTGTTGATGAGCAAGCTGTCAATGACAGCAGCATTAAAAAAAGTGTAAGGTAAAAGGTTTTTCGCATTATATATATCCTTTATCTTCGAATACTCATGTTTTCTGTAAAATAGTTGTGTATCGTGAAGCAGCTGAATGCTTCACGATACACGCAATCTGGAACACAGGCTTCTCTTGATGTAACCGTTCGTAAAGGCTTTTTTGATACGGTTCGTTCAAATCATCGTTGATGATATAAGCCAGCCCAAAAGAGATCATTTCCTGAGGAGCAGAATACCCCAGAT
>JASFVL010000178.1:0-7799 GCA_050049875.1 Anaerolineales bacterium | reverse complement strand
GCGGCGAGGGCTCAAAGTGACCGCTACGGATGCCTCCACGGAAATGCTGGCTCGCGCCCGCCAGAGGGCCGGCGCTGAGGGGTTGATGGAGGCAATCAGGTTTTTCCAGTGGGATCTCGGTGCGCTGGATCCAAGCGGGCTGCCCCCTCAACCGACGGATGGTTATGGGGTTGTCTTTTCCAATTTTGGCGCTTTAAACTGCCTGTCCGACCGGGGGCATTTAGCAGAGCTGCTGGCGGGTTGGCTGCAGCCGGGCGGGAAAGCTGTGTTCGTGGTGATGGGCCCTTGGTGTCCTTGGGAGATCGCTTGGCATCTCACCCATGGGCAGGTACGCACGGCTTTCCGCCGCTTGCGGAAAGGTGCGGGAGCGCATATTGGACAGGGCAGAAGCGTGCGAGTCTGGTATCCCTCTCCAGGACGTTTGCGCAGGGAATTCTCAGCTTATTTTCGTAGTTTGAAAGTTGCGGGTATCGGTGCCTTCCTGCCCCCTTCATACCTGTATCAGATCGTCGAACGTTTCCCGCAGTTTTTTGCCGGGGTCAAGACCTTGGATCTCAAGTTGGGTCACCTTTTCCCCTTGAACTGGTTGAACGATCATTACCTGATCGTCATGGAAAGACGATGAAGATGCTTAAGTTAACCAACAAATTCCAATTTGCGTACCCGATATGCCGGAATAGCTTGGGTCCTCCAGCAGGGGACTCCTTCTGGTGCGCGCAAGACGAGACGGCGTACGCACGCGTGGACGGCGTTTGGCGTTTTCTGAGACCCGATCGAGAAAGGCATTTCCATAAATTTATCCAAGAATATGAAACTGTTCGTGGGCAGGAGCAAAGAGGCAGCGATGATCCGGATTATTATCGTTCGCTGCCCTACTTGGACAAGTCCTGGCCCCTGAGCCACGAGTGGGTGATCCGCGCCAAGAGCTTCAAGGCTCTGGTCCGAGAAGTGATCGCCCCGTTGGAGGAATCACGAAAGCGGGAGTTAAAAATCCTCGATTTGGGTGCTGGCAATGGTTGGTTGTCGAACCGCTTGGCTGGGGCCGATCACGCGGTGGTGGCTGTGGATCTGATCACAAATTCATTGGATGGTCTGGGAACGCATCGTTATTATGAGAAACCGTATCTACCCGTACAGTCTGAATTTGATTATCTGCCTTTTGGTGACGGCCAATTCGATCTAGCGGTTTTTAACGCTTCCTTTCACTACGCCGAAAGTTATGAAACCACCTTAGTAGAAGCATTGCGGGTGCTCTTACCTGGGGCGAGCGTGGTCATCCTAGATACACCCATTTACCGGGATGCCGACAGTGGTAGGCAAATGGTTCAGGAGAGAGAAGCGACCTTTGAACGCCTCTACGGTTTCCCCTCCAATACCATTCAGAGCGAGAATTACCTCACCTACCAGCGCCTGGAGCAACTCGCTCAAGAACTGCAACTCAATTGGAACCTGATTAAGCCTTTCTATGGTTGGCGCTGGGCACTTCGCCCCCTGAAGGCTCGCTTGCTCGGGAGACGCGAACCCGCAAAATTTATTTTAGCCGTTGGGGAGAGGTTGACTTGAACCTCAAAAGAGCCCTGTCCAAGTTGTGGAGGTTGTTTCTGCATTGGCGCTATCGTATTTTTTGGCAGCACCGGCACAACCGCTTGGTATTGGAACACGTGGGAGGGCGGCCTTTCCTAGTCCTTCCGGAGGTGTTCAACCCAACATTGTTTTGGACCAGCGAGATTCTCGTTGGATGTTTCAGCGAACAGTTGATCCCGTCGGCAGCGGCGGTGCTTGACTTGGGGACAGGCTCAGGGGTTGCGGCGGTCTTCGCTGCTCAGTGGGCCAGCCGGGTGGTGGCTGTGGATATCAATCCTGCCGCCGTGCGCTGCGCCAAGATCAACGCTATCCTCAACCAAGTCGAGTACAAAATCGATGTCCGCCAGGGCGACTTGTTCGATCCAGTTGAAACTGAGAGGTTCGATGTGATCGTGTTTAACCCGCCCTACCTCCCAGGAGAACCAGCCAACAGGATGGATCAGGCTTTTTACGCCACCGGGTTGGCCGAGCGTTTCGCGGCGGCTCTCTCGGCTCATTTAAAACCACAAGGCCACGCTCTGATCATCCTTTCGTCGCTAGGAGAGGAAAAGGAATTTCTGAACGCTTTACAGGATCAGGGGTTTGCCTACCGTCCAATCCAGCAGAAGGCGCTGATCGGTGAGGTGTTGAGCGTTTATCTCATCGCAGCCTCCCCAGCACTGGTACCGGCAAGCGATGCGCGGGGGTCTTTAGGCGAAGGGATCTGAGGAGAAAAGAGACATGCTCGTCCTTTACAACCCGCCCAGTTCCGCCAATCGCAAGCCGGTTTTGCCGATGTCGCTGCTCGCTTTAGGTCAAGTGCTCGAAGAGGAGCACGATTACGTGATTGTGGATGGGAACCTGGAGCGCGATCCGCTGGCCGCGCTGGAGCGAGCCATTCAAGAGAACGGCGCCGAGGTTTTGGGGGTCACCGTGATGCCCGGTCCCCAGCTGCACAACGCTGTTCCCATATGCCAAGAAATCAGGCGGCGTTATCCCGAAGTGGTCATCGTGTGGGGCGGATATTTCCCCACCCAGCACTACGATGTCTG
The DNA here is from genome assembly GCA_050049875.1 of Anaerolineales bacterium. Lineage (GTDB taxonomy): Bacteria > Chloroflexota > Anaerolineae > Anaerolineales > UBA11858 > JASFVL01. Next base: position 5,184 of record JASFVL010000178.1, on the reverse strand, counting down.
TCTGCGAGCTGATTACGTGGATTACTGCGTCTTGGGACATGGTGAATTCGTATTTCAAGCGCTGTTGAAGGCGCTGCGAGGCGGTGACGATCCCACCCACCTCCTCGGTCTGGCTTACCGGGACCCGCAAAGCGGCGAGATTCTTGAGAATGGTCTGGCCCCTATCCCTCACCCACAGAATTTGCCGCCGCTTTACCCCTACCAGCGGGTTGATGTGCGGCGCTACATCCGCCGGACCTTCATGGGCTCACGCACGCTGCCCCATCACTCCAGTTACGGCTGCCCGTTTTTCTGCAATTTCTGCGCCGTGGTGAATATGGTGGGCGGCCGCTGGAAAGCTCAAACTGCTGCCCAGACGGCCGAGGTGGTCAAATATCTCTTGAGGAATTATGCGATCAATGCGGTCGAGTTTTATGACAATAACTTCTTCACCCATGAAGCTCGGGTGACTGAGTTTGCTGAGCGAGTGAAGGATTTTGGTATTCATTGGTGGGGCGAGGCGCGCATCGATACGATGGTGAAGTACGATAACCGCACCTGGGAGTTAATCCGTGACGCCGGCTTGAAGATGGTGTTCCTGGGCGCCGAATCCGGTTCGGACGAGACTTTAAAGCGGATGAATAAGGGCGGCAAAGCCTCGATCGAAAAAACCTTGGAGATCGCCGGAAAAATGAAGGCATATGGCATTGTCCCGGAGATGTCTTTTGTCTTGGGCAACCCGCCTGATCCGGAAGGGGATGCCTACAAAACGATCGAGTTTATCCGTAAGGTCAAGCGTGTCAACCCGGATACCGAAATCATCATGTACATGTACACTCCCGTCCCTCTGGCTGGCGAATTGTATGAGCAGGCCAAAGCCAAGGGTTTTCGGTTTCCGGGAACCCTGGATGCGTGGGTTAGCCAAGAGTGGCAGGATTTTTCCCAGCGCCGCAGCGCCAACGTGCCTTGGATGGAGGACCCAGTCCGCAAGCAAATTGTAGAATTTCAATGGACGCTTAACGCTTACTACCCGACCATGACGGATCCCGGGTTGACCAAGCTCAAGCGCACTTTCTTACGCACTGCTTCTGCCTGGCGCTATCACTTGGGATTTTACAAACAGCCCATCGAGTTGAAAGCGATCCACAAATTCATCACTTACCAGCGGCCAGAGACGAGCGGGTTTTAGATGCAAGCTTCCTCACAGAACTTTCGGTACTCGCTTCAATACATTGAGCGCTATGCGTGGCTAGTTGCCAGCGGATTGGTAATTATTTTTATCTGGGTTTCTTTTTTGAACCTTGACCGCTATCCAAAAATTCATTTTGACGAAATTTCGATTGTTACTCCAGGCTACAAGCTGTTTAACAAAGGAATATTTGGCTCTGATTTATATAAAGGTTTCTTCAACCAGGACAATATTTATCTCGAAGTGATGCCATTAATGTCTTTGATGACGGGCCTAGCGACAAAACTTCTCGGCGTAGGTGTCCAACAGATGCGCGTGGTGCCTGTTATGGCTGGGGCGATGACACTGGCACTTACGTATCTGACGGCGTGCGTGTGGGCACAACAGTTGAAAAATGAGGGACACGCGAATGTACAGCCCAATTTAATTGGTCTGCTCTCCATGTGTTTATTGTTGTTCTGGCAGTGGGCGTTGGCAGGGGCGAGTGATTTTATAGGAAGTGGCATCCCATTGGTAGATGTCTCTCGCATCGCGCGCTACGATATCCTTGTTCCCGTGTTTGGCATGGGCGCGTTCCTGAGCTGGATGTACGCGCGGCGCATGGAGAATCCACTTTTCGATGTAATAGGTGGGATTTTGGTGGGGTTGGCAACTCTCTCTAATGTATATGGCGTATTTTGGGGTTGTGCGCTGTTTGTATTATTTTGGCTGGATAGCAGGCTGTTCACCAAACGCCCAATTGCTCGAAACGTAATTTCTTTCGCCGCGGCGATGATTGTTATCATAAGCCTTTGGGGCATTATTATTCTGCTTAACTTGCAAGATTTTTTAGGCCAGTCTGTCAAACACCAAGGGCGACTCGACCTTCTCAACCCGCATTTCTATCTTGACAGCATTTTCCGAGAAATTCATCGTTATAACCTAGGTGCGCGCCAGGCGGTCACGTATGCTCGCGTGGGTTTTTGGCTCTTAGTCATCGGAATCCCCGCCTCATTTCTGCTTCTTACGAAACAAGTGACTCGTGAACGGATGCGCGTGGGGTTATGGCTTTCGGTTCCCTGCTTCATTTTTCCGCTGCTATTTGCGGTCTTAGTAAACGAAAAAAGATTTTACTATTTGGTGACGATAGCCCCCCTATTCGCGATCCTTCTGGCGTGGGGGGCAGCTCATTTTCTGCAATCGAAGAAGCGATACTGGCAATTCGGAGCGATGGTGGTAATGACGGTCGCGCTTATCCAAGGGATCATGGGGATCACCCACCTTCACACGACCGCCTCAAATAGAGACTCTCCAACAGTCTTTTTCGCCCAACTGCGTGAAATTGTTCCGCATGAACGTCGCGTTCTTGGACCACAGCAATACTGGCCCGCGTTATATCAGGAAGAGTACCAAGCCACGACGCTGCTATTTATAATCTCAAATCCAAAGGCAGCTGACCTGCTTACTTTTGACGAAGCCTTCGTGATGATTTCCCCCGAAATTGTCGTTGTGGACTCTGATCTGATCTCTTGGCTAAAAACATCACCTGTTCATGCTCCCACGATCGAAGAAACTTTTTGGACTCTCATGGAACAACAAGATGCCAAGCTCATTGGAGAATTGTCAGATAACGAGGGACGACCTGTCCAAATCTATCAACTGAGACAGGAGGACAAATAACACAATGCTGCTTGTAGTTAGCCTGGACGGCGCTACGTTTGACCTTCTCGATCATTGGATTCCTATGGGTGTTTTGCCGAACATTGCATACCTAATTAAGAATGGCACCCGGGCCAGATTGGAATCGACCATGCCGCCCATTACAGCACCGGCCTGGGCCAGTTTCATGACTGGAAAGAAACCCGGGAAACACGGGGTTTTCGATTTTTTTGTACCTGGGATTTTCCCCCTGAAACTGGTCACCTCTCGTGATATCCAATCTACCTTCTTCTGGGATTATCTTCAAACCGCAGCTTTAAAAGTCGGCATTCTAAATCTACCGGTTACCCATCCCCCCCGACCCGTTAATGGTTTCTTGATCCCGGGCCTCCTAAGTCCTGACCATGGTCACACGACTTGGCCACCAGATTTACTCGATCCATACCGTTCCCAGCTTGGACCATACCGGTTGACTCCCCCTAGTTTGTACTGGCCAGGCAATGATAAGAAATATTTGTCCGATCTGATCCACTTAACCGATCTCCAAATTGCATATGCGCGGAAATTGCTACAAGATCACCAACCAGAACTTGGAATTGTCCATTTCCTGGCACCGGATATCGCCCAACATAAACTTTGGAAACACCTGGATTCAGACCATCCCTGGCATAACCCAGAAACAGCACCAGAACTCGTATCGGGCATCCATACACTGTTCCGCCATATTGACAACGCAATAGGTGATTTTCGCGATATCGCGCCGGAAGCAACGATTATCATTCTGAGCGATCACGGTTTCGGACCGCTGTGGCGAACAGTCAACTTAAACAACTGGTTCCGACAACACGGATTCCTTGAAATCCAGCGAAACTCGAGTGTCAGGTTCAGGCACTGGCTCGCGCGTTATCCGCTGTTTGCATCGCTTGCGCGCCTCTTATTACGGTATACAGGAAGCGCTGAACTCCTCCGGATGGAAGATATCGATTGGGAGAAAACCTTGGCATTCTCAATGGGACATTGTGGGCAGGTATACATCAACCGCCGCGGCGATTTCGCCCATGGTAGCGTCGCGCCTAATGAGGTCCAAGCCATTATGGACCGGGTGGTGGATTGCCTTAACAGCTTAATAGATCCAGACACCGGGGAAAAGTTGATCAGTCGGATCATCCCGGCCCAAGCCAGTGACAAGGGACCGTTATTGAGGATGGGACCGGACTTCCACATTATCATGGACGGTTACCGCACCGTCGCCCACCCAATGTTTGCATCTGACAAAAATATCCTCACAGAGATCGATCAAGGCGACTCCGGTTACCACCGGATGGAAGGGATCTTCATCGCGCACGGCCCACCCATCCGCTGCGGAATCACGCTAGAAAAAGCCCGCATCATCGACCTCGCGCCGACCATCCTCCATCTCTTCGATATACCAGTTCCAGAAGATATGGATGGTCAAGTTTTGCAGGATGCGCTCACACCAGCGTTCATGACTGCCCATCCGATTAAATACCAATCCCCTTTACCTTTTACGGAAACAGGAGATGATATCGAGAACGAGGACCAGTCCAAAATTGAAGAAAGGTTACGTAAGTTAGGATACTTTGGTTGAGGATTTCCGATGTGGTTCAGGAAAAAGAACGTACGACGGGTCTGGATGGTCCTGACGAATTCAATTAACAGCTTGGTTGTACCACTACTCAACGTATTCATTTCAGCGATTGTAATCAACCGGTATTCAGCTACCCTGTGGGGAGAGTTCGTCCAAATTTTTATCGTGGTCCAGTTTGTCGTCCACCTCATCGCATGGGGTAACAAGGAGTACCTTCTGCGAGAATTCAGTCGGGATCCGGTTTCTATCCCCATCCAATGGCAAACCAGCCTTTCCACCCGGCTTGTGTTGGTGGGTGTTGCTGCCAGCGCATTACTCATCTCAGGATATCAACAACCTTTGGCTCCGTTACTCATCTTGTGGGGATTAAGCCAGGTCCTTTACCAATCCATGGAATCCATAATTGTTTACCGCAAGGATTTTCCATTTGTCGTTTTAGTAGAGGTATTTAGTTTTTTGGTTATGGTGATTGTCCTCTTGTTTAGTACAAAGAACTTCACCCTGAATGGCTTAATCTCCCTTTTTGCCTCCCTGACCAGTATAAAAGCTCTGCTGTTACTATTTCGCCATCAGCGATACACTCTGCCCCCGTTTGCATCGCCTATGAGACTTAGCCAACTTATCGATCCGCGCTACTATCTGTTTGCGTTCCCTTTTTTTCTTCTCAGCTTCAGCGGAATGCTAAACTCCAGAGTCGATCTGTATAGTGTCCGTTTTTTACTCACCCCAGAGGAATTGGCTCGGTACCAGGTCTTTATCAATATGCTCA
>JASFVL010000177.1:0-7806 GCA_050049875.1 Anaerolineales bacterium | reverse complement strand
AACAAGACATGACCCGGGATACATTAAAGGATATTTACCAGGCATCCGTGAGAACGGTGGTCAATACACGCATGCTGCCTTGTGGACAGTGTGGGCCTTTGCAAAACTCGGTCAGGGAGACCGCGCCACAGCGCTGTTCCGGCTGCTCAATCCCATCTACCACAGCGATACATCGCAAAAGGTGAACCGTTATTGTGTGGAGCCGTATGTCATTGCGGCGGATGTTTACAGTGTCCCACCCCACACCGGCCGCGGTGGCTGGACCTGGTACACTGGCTCGGCTAGTTGGATGTACCGCCTTGGCGTAGAAGCTATCCTGGGACTGCATCGAACAGGAAACACGCTGCAAATCAACCCGTGCATTCCCAAAGATTGGAAAGAGTATGAAATGACTTATCGGGATGGCGAGACAAGCTACCACATTCTCGTTGAGAACTCAGATGGTGTAAACCGCGGGGTGAGGCAGGTAACGCTGGATGGGGAGGTCTTGAGCAAAGGTAAAATCCCCCTTCTGGAGGACAGCTTGGAGCACAAGGTGCGCATTCGGATGGGTGAATGAACATATTTCCTGTTTTTTAGATAAAATTGAGCCGGAGATTTTAAAATCAATCCGAAGGAGTTCATATACGATGAGGGAAAGTGATCGGTTGGATCGTCAACCTTGTAGCACGGCTGAGCGGCAATCGATCTGCTCGTCGCCGCCACTTTGATGGGAGAGCAGTCACTTAAGAGACAGCAAGCAGCGTGACCCTGAGATTTTCAAATATATGCATCGAAAGGAACCTGACCATGGATAAACACAAAGATGAGATCAAGGTTACGATCAACGGAGCAGTACGACGTTTGCTCGTTGGGAAGGGAGAAATCCTGTTAAACGCGCTCCGGCGCGCTTCTTATTTCAGCGTGAAGCGCGGCTGTGACGACGGTGCGTGCGGCGTTTGCATCGTATTGCTGAACGACAAACCAGTCCGTAGTTGCAAAGTCAAAGCCGTAGATGCAGACGGGAAAACGATCACGACCGTCGAAGGATTGAGCCGAGATGGTGAGTTGCACCCTATCCAACGCGCCTTCGCTGAGACTGGCGCCATCCAATGTGGCTTCTGTACACCAGCCCAGGTTTTGTCAGCTAAGGCGCTTCTGGACAAAGAGCTTAATCCCACAGAGACCCAGATCCGTAAAGCGTTGAACGGCGTACTGTGTCGCTGCACTGGATACGTTCGCCCAGTCGAGGCCATACAACGTGCCGCCGCCATGATGCGCAATGAGCAAGTTAAGCCAGTGATGCATCTCGAACGAACCTTGCCAAATAATATTTCACAGGTCATTCTCCCGGAGGCTTTCTATCGACGTGGAAGAGATCGCGATCCGTTACCACCATTGATTTTCACACCCCCAGGGATGGACAAAACGCTCATTGTTGGAAAACCAAAAATCAAGGTAGATGCCTCCAAATTGGTCAAAGGGCGCCCAGTTTTCACCGATGACTTCCATCTTGAAGGGATGCTCTATGGTGCGTTGCTCACTAGTCCTCATGCTCACGCCCGTATCAAGAAAATTGATACCAGCCGAGCGCGTTCTTTACCAGGTGTCCACGCTGTCTTGACTCATGAGGATTTGCCACGACTCAAATATGCTTCTGGTGGGCAAAGTTACCCCCAGCCGCTACCCTATGATCAGGTCTGCCTTGATGACAAGGTCCGCCACGTCGGCGACCGTGTCGCAGTGGTGGCAGCCGAGACGCTTGAACTAGCCCAAGAAGCCCTGAAGCGGATCGATGTCGAATACGAGGTGTTGCCCGTCGTGGTGGACCCGGAGAAGGCAATGCAAGACGGGGTGCCAATCATCCACGATGAGTCGGACACGGAAGGGATTTTTGACGCACAGCACAATGTCGTCCACCACATTGAGGCAGTCGTTGGGGATGTGGAGGCTGCCTTTGCCTCGGCTCAGCATATATTTGAGGGGGAATACCGCACGCCCAAGCAGCAGCACGCTCATCTGGAGCCCCACGTTTGTATTACTTATTATGATGAGGATGACCGCCTGGTCATCCGCACCAGCACTCAGGTCCCTTTCCATATCCGCCGGATGGTCGCCCCCCTGGTTGGTCTGCCAGTAAAGAAGATCCGGGTTATCAAGCCGCGCATCGGGGGTGGCTTCGGCAATAAGCAGGAGATGATCTTAGAGGATCTCTGCTCCCTTTTGACCATAAAAACCGGACGACCGGTACGCATGGAAACCACGCGCACACAGGAGTTCACCAGCTCGCGCAGCCGGCACGCGAACATTATGCACTACAGGATTGGTATCAAGGATAGTGCAGTCACCGCCGCCGAACTGTACTTAATTGGCGATACGGGTGCCTACGGTTCCCATGGCTTGACCGTAAACATGGTCGGCGGATTCAAGGGGTTAACGCTCTATAATCCACCCAACGCTCGCTTCGTCTGTGATGTGGTTTACACCAATACGCTCCCGGCTGGTGCATTCCGTGGCTATGGTGCAATGCAGTGTCAGTTTGGCATCGAGACGCTCATGGAGGAGATTGCTGAACAATTAGGCTTGGACACGATCGAGTTTAAAAAAGCCAACTGGCTAAAGGTTGGTGAGGTGATGCATCTCTCCAAAGCTCTAGGGGAGGGGCGCGAGGGCTTCGAGCAGACTCTGCAAAGCAGCGCCTTAGAGCAATGTGTGGCGATTGGCCTTCAGGCTACCGACTATTACGCAAAACGCGAGAAACATCGAAAACAAAGTGGGTACCTGCGGCGCGGTATTGGGATGGCTGTGGTCATGCATGGAAGCGGTATCGCCGGGCTAGACATGGCTGCCGCCACGCTGAAGATGAACGACGACGGCTCGTTCAACCTACTGATCGGTGCAACCGACTTGGGTACCGGCTCTGATACCATCTTGGCGCAGATAGCCGCTGAGGTGTTATGCATCCCATTGGAAGATATCATCGTGTATTCCTCGGATACCGATTTCACACCCTTTGATAAGGGTGCCTACGCCAGCAGTACAACCTACATCAGCGGTGGGGCAGTTCGTAAAGCGGCTTTACTCGTCAGGGAGCAAATCCTGTCCCATGCCGCCCGGATGCTTGATATTCAAGATCCCGGCGAACTGTCTCTGGAGAATCGCCAGGTAATATCACCCGATGGTCGCTTGGTCAGCTTAACGGAGGTGGCTTTAAGCAGCATCCACCAGCGAGATCAACACCAGATTATGGCAACCGCCTCGCACACCAGCTCGCTCAGCCCACCGCCGACAGCGGCCCAATTCGCTGAGATCCTCTTAGACACCGAGAGCGGGCATATTGACGTTGAACGACTGCTCATGGTTGTGGACTGTGGACGAGTGATCAATCCCATCACTGCATCTGGCCAGGTGGAAGGGGGCATGGCGCAGGCACTTGGCTTTGCATTGAAAGAAGAGATGCTTTACGACGAAAGTGGCAATCCCGTCAACCCAAGTCTGAGTGATTACCACATTCCCCGAGCGGGTGAGATGCCAGCGATGGACGTAATTTTTGTCCAGACTGAGGAGCCGAGTGGGCCTTTCGGTGCTAAATCCGTCGCTGAGATCTCCATTGACGGCGTAGCGCCCGCGCTGGTCAGCGCCGTGTATAATGCAACTGGAGTCTGGATACGCGAATTGCCGTTGTGTCCAGAACAAGTTTTGCATGCTTTAAAAAATCAAAAAGTTGACTGACAAAGCTGTAGCTTTACCTCCTAGAAGCAGTCGTGTCAGAGACAAAGGAGCAGGATATGATCGACCTTTCCAGGCTTGAGATTTTCTTGGTTGCTGCAGAGAGTTTGAGTTTCTCAGACGCCGCGCGTCGTCTGCATTTATCACAGCCGACAGTCAGCCATCATATCAAGAAGCTCGAGGGAGAACTGAAAGCCCAATTGTTCAACCGCACCGGAACCAGTTTGAAGCTGACCGAAGCTGGGCGCTTGCTCATACCATGGGCACGTAGAGTGATGCGCGATTCGATAGAGCTGCAAGAGATGATGGATAGCTTACACGATGGGGTTGCTGGTGATCTGCGAATTGCCTGCAGTACAACGGCGGGGAAATACGTCCTACCCCAACTGGCAGCACGCTTTTCACAGCATTATCCTGGCGTCCGAGTCAGCATCTTACGCTGTACACCAGAGCATATTGTTCCTCGTTTGTTGGAGGGCGAAGCTAACCTTGGCGTGATTAGCTATGAAATTCACACAGAGAAGATGGAATTACAGGAGTTCTTTGAAGACGTCATCACGCTGATCGTCTCTGGCAAGCATCTCTGGTCTTCAAAACCCTACATACGCCCTGGGGAACTTATTGGTGAACCCCTCATCATGAGAGAGACTACCTCCGGGACGCGTCGGGTAGTGCTCTCCGAATTGGCCAAACATGATATCGGCCTTGAGGATTTAAACGTTTTCATGGAGTTGGGAAACGCGGAGGCAATTGTGCGCACCGTAGCTGCTGGATACGGAATCTCGTTTGTGTCCACACTGGCGTCGGCATGTCCACTTGAGGGGGGCAATATTGTGGATGTGCCCGTTGAGGGCCTTGAATTACGCCGTAAGATCTACATGGTACGAAAGAGACTCGACTCTCCCTATCGCCCACAGGAGGCTTTTTGGAGTTTCGTGCATGACACCGCTAATTTGGATCTGTTACGACTGGCAGCTACTTTTAAAAAGTAGTGAGGTGGGGAGAAAATAACAAGACTCCTTTGGAAAGGAGTCTTGTCTGTACATCATCCCCTATCCCCAATAGGGGCACCATCGATAGCAAGGGGTACCTGAACTAAATGACTCAGCTAGAAAGTAAAAGTCATCGCTGCGCCTTCGATTTGCATCAGATAGGGTGGCGCTTTCATAATACTGATACGCTCGTCACGCAAGTCCTTGGGATCAATGCCTTTATTCTCCAAGGCCAGCTCACATAGGATGATCTCTCCGCCAAGATCCAAGATATCGTTAAAAAGCCCAATCGGGTTGGGCAGACCTTTGGGAGTGCCGAGTTTCTCCAATTCACCTTTCAACAGCCATTTGGCACCGGCAGGACAGAAGAAAACATGCACATCATAATCTAAGGCTAAACCGGACGACGAGAAAATCAACGTAGGCATGATGTTGGCGGGGGTATCTCCGTTACAAACGACAGCCATTTTTTCAGACATAATGCATCTCCTTTTTGTTATAAACTGATCGACTTTTGAAGCTTAATCCGCTGCAGATATTGCCGCCTCTGCAGGTATTTCTCTTTGCAACTGTTTCGCTCTCTCTTTGACAGCCTGAAAATATACCGCGAAGGGCCGGTAGATCAAGTGAGCCCATTTACCCATCGGGCCCACACAAACGTAAAGCATCATCATGACCACCAGATGAGCCACGTAGATGTAGTAGGTCGCCAGTGGCAACCCTATATAGCGGAACGCATGGATGAACAGCCCGGATACCGCTAGGAGGATCAATAACACTGGAAAGAGCCAATCGCTGGCATTTGAATAGCGGTGCATTTGGTGTCTTTTTTGGATTCTGCCGATGAGGGCTTCTCCCGCGCCGTAAATAAGGGCCAGAGCAGCTAAGTAACCCACCCACCGCTGAGGGTGGTAGATGGGATAAATAATATCGGTCTGGAACCAGGAAAGGAACACTACGATCAACAGGAACATCGAGCCGTATCCGAGCACCAAGATCAAGTGGTTGATCCAGCGTCTTCTGCGCTCACACTGAGAAAAGCGTTGTTGAGTAAGGGCGTGGTAGATAAGCTTCCAGGCTTCAGTGAGGAAAACTGAAGGCGGAATCTTGATTTGATCCCCCCGGTGAAAGGTGAATCTGAACATGCGATAAACATTGGAGAGCAAGAAGAAAGCCAGTATTCCAGCTAAGATCAAATCACCTATGTGAATCATCTCAACCGGAGCAAAGGTGTTAAGTTCAACTGCGGAGGTGACCATGGGACCATGGAGCAAGACCGCTAATAAGATCACCAGCCCTGCGGCGACTCCCAACCCGCCAAACACCCAGCCTTTCGAGGTGTAGAGCTTATGGGATAGGCCAGTCCAGTCGTATTGAGCTGTCAACCAGCGGCGCATGGCCATCATCGTCTCGCCGGGTTCAGCCTGCTTTGGGCAAGTATCCGAACACTCACCGCAGTAATAACACAACCAGGGATCCAAGCTGCCACTTAGGCGATCTTTCAGCCCAATCTGCATCAGCCGGATCATGTTGCGAGGGAAGGGATACTCATCGCTGGCCAACGGGCAGATGGCGGTACAGTTACCGCAGTTGAAGCATTTTTCGATGTCTACAGCGCCGTATTCTTTAAGTTCGTTCATTAAACCTGGGTTTATTCTTGATGCCATGAGGATTACTCCTCTACCCTTTTGTACAGGACGTATTCTCCACACATCCCGTCCTCCTCAACGATGTCATATTTTCTCAATGCGGTGATATGCCAGAGCACCTCGACGGAAGGCATCTCCATCGCTGCGGCCATGTCGGGGATCGTTTTCGAGTCATCCCGTAAGAGTTTGCAAATTTCTCGATGAATCCCTTTCTGCTCTCGAAGCAATTCTTGTGTCCGTTCCACCGTTTCTTTGTGCTCTTCTCTTAACTCTTTGAGCATTTGTGTGCGTTTTCGTGCCGCTTTGCGGTCTGTCATACAGACACCTCCATGAGTTGGTCGAAATCTAAGGCTAGTGCGTCGACCATTGCTTCGTACTGTGCCAGTGTCCATCCTTGCACATCGATCGCTCGGTTGGGGCATGCGCTAACGCAGTTTCCACAGCCTGTGCAATTGGCGGAAGTGACCACGGCTTTCTGTACTTCTTTCCCATTAACATTGACGGTTTTCAAGGCGATGGCGTCTTCGTAGCAGCATACCTCGATGCAAGCGCCGGTGCCATCGCATTTGGCTGGATCCACGCGTGCAACAAAGGGTTCCAACTTTACCTGGCCCTGGCTGAGCAACGCGCAGACCTTGGCTGCCGCCGCCTCCGCGGCTGCACAACTCTCCTGTACGTTCATCGGACCCTGAGCTGTGCCGGCTAAAACCACGCCGGGAACGGCTGTTTCCACGGGTTGTAACTTTGGGTGAACCTCCAGTAAGAAGCGGTCCGTTCCTGCGGAGATCTTGAGCATTTTGATCAGGTCGCTCACATCGCGGGGCACGATTCCAACCACCAGAACGACCAAATCAACGGGCACTTCGATCTCCTCACCCCAGGTCAGGTAATCATTAATTCTGATCAGGGCTGGATGTGTGTCTCCTGGCTCAGCGGCTATAACCTCAGGGCGTTCATCCCCGTGGAATCGTAGGAAGCGCACCATGTTATCCAATGCTTGACGATAATACTCTTCATGACCACGTCCATAGGTGCGTATGTCTTCGTAAACATCATAGATGTTCACATCCGGGAAACGCTCGTGAATTTCGTTGGCCATGTGCATCGTGGCGGTGCAGCACACCCGGGAGCAGTAATCATTAACCTTTCCATCCTCATGGGGATCGTGAATACCTTCGATTTCGCGGCTGCCCACACAGTGGATGAGGGCAATATCCCTGATGGTATGTCCGTTCCATGCCAAGCTCCCATTAATCCCTGATAGATCCATGTGCCGGATTAACTGTGGCAGAGTGACCACCTCGGGGATTTTGCCGTAGCCGTATTCGCCTAGGCGCGGTTCGTAAGGGTTGAAGCCAGTTGCTACCACGATGGCGCCAACATTTAGATCAAAGGTTTGGGGATGATTCTCGAAGACCATTGCCTTCCCGTTCACCTGTATTGGTTCCCCGTTGTAG
>JASFVL010000176.1:0-7820 GCA_050049875.1 Anaerolineales bacterium | reverse complement strand
TGATGGTGAGCTGGTTCGGGGCCAAAGCTTACTGCGAGTTCCACGGCTGGCGGCTGCCCAGCGAGGTGGAGTGGGAAAAAGCCGCTCGCGGGACGGACGGGCGTCCCTTCCCCTGGGGCGATGAGATCGAGCGCAACAACGCCAACTTCTACAGCAGCCACGACCTATTCGAGAAAATCGTCGCCGGTCTGGGTGACACTACCCCAGTCGGCTTCTACAACGGCGAAACCTACGCCGGCTACCAGACCCTGGACTCGCCCAGCCCTTACGGCTTGTACGACATGGCTGGCAACGTGTGGCAGTGGACCGGGGACGTGTACCCGGATCAACACTATCGCTACATGCGCGGCGGCAGCCGGGCGAATTACGCCTACAACTTGCGCGTCTGGACCCGCAACAGCGCCGGACCTGAATATTTCAGCCCCATCGTCGGTTTCCGCTGCGCGCGGGACAAGTGAACTCAACGAGACCAAGACAATGACCCTGCTACATGAAACAATGCGCACAAAACTGCGCCTGCACTGGGCGCTCATCAAAAGCCCGCAAACCGCTCTGCTGCTGATCACTGGCCTGGCGGGGTATATGAGCGCTCGCTGCCCGGTCCTGCACTGGAAAACTTTGTTGGGGCTGACGGGTAGCCTCTTTCTGGCTATCAGCGGCAGCACGGTGCTCAACATGTGGCACGACCGCGACATCGACGCCAAAATGGGACGCACTTGCTGGCGCCCGCTGCCTATGGGGGCAATCAGCCCGCGCGAAGCGCTCCTGCTCGGGTTCCTCCTGGCGTTGCTCGGGGTGGGCTGGGCTGCGGCGATTGACTCCCTGTATGCTGGGGTGGTCTTTGCCGGTCTGTTCTTCGATGTGGTAATCTACACCCTCTGGCTCAAGCGTCGTACGGCCTGGTCCATCGTATGGGGCGGGGTCTCCGGGGGGATGCCTATCCTGGCGGGGCGCGTCCTCGGCATCGGGGGGCTGGATTGGGTCGGCGTGGCCTTCTGCCTGGCGATTTTGTTCTGGATTCCCACCCACATTCTCACCTTCGCCATGCGCTACCAGGAGGACTACCGGCGAGCGGGCGTGCCCACCTTCCCCTCCGTCTACGGGCTCCAGGCCACCCGGGTGACCATCGCGGTCTCCAGCGTGCTGGCCGCCCTGGCGATGGCTGCAGCGGCTTACGGGATCGGCATGGACTGGGGTTATCTGCGTCTGATGGCGGTGCTCTCCGCTGGTTTGTTCGCCCTGGCGCTGGTCAGCACGCTGCGCCCGTCGGATAAAGTCAACATCGGGCTGTTCAAGTACGCCTCGCTGTACATGCTGGCCGCCATGATATTGATGGTGGTGGAGGTCATGTAAGGCAAGGGTAGGTTTTCCTGGAGGAACTTAATGGCTAAATTTCTGCGCTTTGTCGCCATCGTCCTGATGGGCCTGACCGCCGCATTTACCCTGCTGAGCGGTGTGGGTACCACCTGCGTGGCTCTGGCTGCCGAGAATTACGACTCGATGACAGCCCTCGCCCCGTATAAGTGGCTCTACGTCCTCTTCGTCCTTTTCACCACCGCCATCGGTGTGCTGGGCGTGCGGGTAACGGTGAGGCTCGTCAAGGGGCGGGAAAACGCGCCCCGCGCCGCGCTGACCGCCCTGGTTCTGGGGATTCTGGTTGGTGTCATTCATATGGCGGTCTCGCGCTCGCTGCGCGGCAGCTCCATGCCCGTGGACCCGGTGGTCTACACGACCGGTCTGACCCTGATCATTTTCTCGCTCCTGCGCCTCCCCGGTGCCCGGGAGAAAGTCGGCTTTGAGCGCGTAAAAGGTGATGATGAGAACGTCGGTCCAACAGCAGCCGCCATCACCCTGCTGCTGAGCGGCGCGCTGACTTTGAGTGTGGGGCTCTGGGCCGCGCCGACGCACACCATGAACGGGGGCGTCAACTACGCCGACGCCTTCCACGTCCCTATGACGATCGCCGGCTGGGGGTTAATCCTCTTCGGGATCGGGCTGCTGGTCTGGACGCGCTCACCGAAGGCGCTAGGGCAGGGCGATTTGACGGGTGATCGGTGCAGCTGCAGAAGCGGATAAACCTAGGGTTGGACAAGCCCAATACCCGGATATCACAATTTTGAAATGCTAAAAGGGTTTATGCACTCACTGTTTATTTTAATTGCCCGCGGAATGTTAAAGGAGAAGACAAGAACCTTCATGCTATAATGAACGAAATCTGAAACGATTCATTATCTTCTCAAATGCCCTTCCATTGCGTCCACGAGTGAGGAGGAATGTTTTCTTGAGTAACGATCTGATGATGAACCAACAGTGAGTTGGTTCTTTTTTGTTTGATAACCACGAAAATCAAGGTCTCAAGTGGAACAACTTCTTACCACAAAACTCTTTATCCCCCCAACTCGACCTGACCTAGTTTCGCGCCCACGCCTGCTCGAGCAACTGAATGCGGGTTTGCACCGAAAACTAACCCTCATCTCCGCCCCCGCCGGTTTTGGTAAGACCACGCTGGTCAGTGAATGGGTGAAGAGGTTAAGATCGGAGAGCCTCCCCGAAGACCCAATTGAAAACAGAGTTGCTTGGCTTTCCTTAGATGAAAGAGACAATGATCCGATACGTTTTCTGACGTACTTCATCACTGCCCTAAAACAGGTCGAGTGAACGGCTGCGACCTTTGGAAAAGGGGCACTGGGGATGCTTCAATCCCCACAACCGCCTCCTTTCGAATCCACTCTGACAGCGCTTATCAACGAGATTGCCGATATCCCCAACAAGATGGTCTTCATCCTGGATGACCACCATCTGATTGACGCCCAACCCATCCATAATGCCCTAAGCTTCTTGCTCGAAAACATCCCCCCGCAGATGCACCTAGTCATCGCTACCTGGGTTGACCTACAACTGCCCTTAGCCTGCCTGCGCGCCCGGAACCAACTGGTCGAATTGCGCGGCGCGGACTTGGGTTTTACATCCTCCAAAGCCGCCGAATTTCTTAATCAGATGATGGGCTTGGGGCTTTCAAGACGAGGCTTCACGGATTGCTATGAAGTGGCTGCGGCTCATCGCCAGTGAGTTCGCCCGGACGGGAGCAATTCGAGAGCGTCACAACGTTGTTGATCCAACCGCCCCACTGCAAGGTCTGCCTGCTTCTTGCGCCCTCTTGGCCTAACTTGGCGCCTACCACCGGTGGCTGCATCATCACTACGCGCCAGAACAACGAACATCTTACGATGATATCCCTCCCAAAACTAGCTATCCCGACAAAAATATTGTACAATGTTTTTGCTAATTGCCAATTATTACGTACGTGATGCGCTTGGAAAACACGCGGTGGGCGGATTGTGGATATTAGTGTTGGTGCCAGTTGCCAAGCTGGGGGTGCAGGCATAGGACCGCTACGCCGGGATGAACAACAACCCGATCACTTACACCCATTCGAGCGGTTATTCACCCAACCTCATCACCACCCAAAAACCAACAAAGGGCAGCTGAGAGAGGAGGGACGCAACCATGAATCGCAGCACGATGGCACAACCCTTCAGCAGAGGAATCGGTTTGTTTGTCGTTGCTACGCTGCTGGTTACGCTGGCCAACGTGGCCGCGCCGCCACCCGGAGCCCACTCGGCGACCATCACCGTGAACACCACCGACGACGAACTGAACAGTGATAATGACTGCTCTCTGCGCGAAGCCATCCAGGCGGCCAACATGAATTCGGCCGTGGATAATTGCACCGCGGGCCAGGCTTACCCCAACCTCGACACCATCACCTTTACTGCCGCGACCAACGGGAAACCCATCGCTCTGGCCGGGGCAGCCGGCGAAGACGCCAACGCAACCGGCGACCTGGACATCCTAGACAGCGGCGACCTGACCATCCAGGGCAACGATGCGATGAGCACCATTATTGACGGAAAAGGCATTGACCGGGTTTTTCACATCTGTCCCGGGGGCGGGTGCGCCCACACCGTCACCCTCAAAGGTGTGACCATCCGCAATGGCAGCGCAGGCTTTGGGGGTGGCATCCTGAACCAGGGCGCCACGCTGAACGTCCAGGACAGCACCATCGGCGGACCCGGCGCGGGCAACACGTCCAGCGACGAGGGTGGAGGCATCGACAACCAGGATGGCACAACGACGCTGGATGGCACCACGGTCAGCGCCAACAGGGCTGAATATGGCGGCGGCATCTGCAACCACGCGACGCTCAATGTCCAGAACGGCAGCACCATTGGTGGGGCTGGCGCGAGCAACACGGCTGAGAATGGCGGCGGCATCCACAACTATGCCGGCACGACGACGGTGGAGGCCAGCACTGTCATCTCCAACAGCGCCACCGACGGCGGCGGCATCTACAGCTATGCCGGCACAACGATGGTGGAAGCCAGCACCGTCATCTCCAACACTGCCAGCGACGATGGCGGCGGCATCTACGTCCAGGATGGCACCACGACGGTGGAGGCCAGCACCGTCAGCGCGAACATCGCCGATGACTCTGGCGGCGGTATCTACAACCACGCGACCCTGGATGTCCAGAACAGCACCATTGGCGGGGCTGGCGCGAGCAACATGGCGTACTATGGCGGCGGGATCCACAACTTTGCCGGGCAGACGACAGTGGACAGCAGCGCGATCAGTGGCAACAAGGCCACGTACGGTGCCGGCATCTTCAGCCACTATGCCGCCACGCTGAACGTTCGGAACGGCAGCACCATCGGCGAGGCTGGCGCGGGCAACACGGCCACCAGCAACGGCGGCGGCATCTTCAACGGAAGTGGCAGCACGACGACGGTGGACTCCAGTACCGTCGTCGCCAACACGGCTACCTACGGTGGTGGCATCTACAACGACGCTACGCCAGTAGTACAGAGCGGCAGCACCGATGGCATCTTAGTCCCGGCCGCTCTAATCGTACAGAACGGTAGCACCATCGGCGGGGCCGGCGTGGGCAATACAGCCACCGTCAGCGGCGGCGGCATCTTCAACGGAACCGACGGCACGACGACGGTGGATGGCAGCACGATCATCTCCAACACGGCAGCCAGCGGCGGCGGCGGTATCTTCAACTGGTTTGGCACGACGACGGTGGAGGGCAGCTCCGTCATTTTCAACACGGCCGGCAGCAGCGGTGGCGGCATCAACAACTACTTCGGCACGACGACAGTGGATGGGTGCACCATCAGCGCCAACACGGCTGCCGAAGGCGGCGGCATTTACAACCATGCCACGCTGAATGTCACCAACAGCACCATCGGCGGGGCCGGCGCGGGCAACACAGCTACCGCAGGCGGCGGCATCAACAACTGGTTCGGCACGGCAACGGTGGACAGCAGCACCGTCAGCGCCAACACGGCCATCCTCGGCGGGGGCATCTACAACGACGCTGTCGACACGGTCACCTTCGCCGCTGGCGGTCACTCGGCCGCGGCCACTTTATCCATCCAGGATAGCACCATCGGCGGGGTCGGTGCTGGCAACACCGCCACCACTGGCGGCGGCGGCATCTACAACGGGTACGAGTTCACCATGCAGGTTATTGGTAGCCGTATCCTCCATAACACAGCTCCCAACGGCGGCGGCGTGTTCAGTTGGAACGAGATCGTCGGGGCAACCAGCGTGACAGGTAGTTGCATCGTCGGCAACAGCGACATCTCCTTCTTCAACGACAAGGCTGCGCAGCAGACGGCCACCGGCAACTGGTGGGGGGCAGCGGGCGGACCCGGCGCCCCGGGCGCGGATACGGTCGGCGGCCCCGTGGATACCAACGGCTACCTGAATTCACCCATCCTGGGCTGCGACTTCTATGTATTCATGCCGCTGGTCGTGCGCCAATCTCCACAGGCAGTGCAGAGGTATGTATGTGCTGGCTATGTTTATGGTTACAAATGCCGCAAACAAATAAGCAAGTAGGCATTACTTGACGATTCAAGGAATCAAAAATATCCTTCTGAGTAGGTAATTCTTTCGAGACATACTGCAAACCATGGCAGTTGGTTGAACATAGCTGAGATTGAGCTCAGTATCTTATCTCGGCTGTATATCCATCGCCGCATTTCAAATCAGCGTACTTTGATGCGGGATGTTCGAGCCTCAGAGAACAATCGAATTTTAAAGTTGTTAAGTTCGAGTGGCGTTTCTCTACCGTCAATGCTCGAATCAAGTTCAAACGTCGGTATCGCAAGATTCACGATTGACAGTCTACTAGCCGTATTCAACTAATTTTGAAAAACTTTAGTATTCAGCATCCAAGAAATCATTACGAGTTGACAGGCTGCCAGGTATCACTGTTACGTTGATCATGTCATCATTGGGCCCCTCCGTATCACCCGTGGAACTATAACCCGGCAGGTTGTACTCATAAATCGTGTAATTCCCAGGTAGAACATTGTTGAAAATATAAAAACCATTTGCATTTGTACGGTAGGTTCGACAACCAACGCCAAGGCTGCACACACCATCAAATAACTCAATAGTAACTTCAGGAATGCCAGGATCATCATCTGTAGTATCGCCATCTGAGTCTGAGTCAAGGCGGACCTGACCGCTAATCGCAGAAGTGGTTTGGAATTCAACAAACACACTGGAACCCTGGCTGGTTTGGCATGCATTTTTGATATTATTATCGATCTCTAGCTCGTACCAGGTTCCCGGTAGCCAGTCAGGATCAGTCGTATCTATTGTCAGTGTAGTTAGATAGGTTTCTGTATTGTATATGACAGAGAGAATTGGGACATCACCACCAGCATCCAGGTTTTTGATCTTGTCATGATAATTATTAAGATTGGTCACACTGCCGCCACCATCTGTAGACATTGGCTGGTCATAATTAATTTGGATGGTATCTAGATCCATTTTAACAAGGGTCTCCCCCTCCGCTGGTACCGTGCTGCTGATAAACCCACTAACCGGGTCTGGGGGCGTACAGGAGCTCGTGTCCAGAAAATCCTGGTCGAACACATAATTTGCTGCCCCAATGCTGACCGTCACCTGGTTGGGATCACCTCCATCAACATCCGAGGTGGAAGTATAACCAGGTAAATCGTATTGGTGGATTGTGTAGGTGTCCGCAGGCAAATCAGCAAACCTGTAATTGCCATCCGCATCTGTGCTGGTTGTTCGGCAGGTAGCACCCAGCATGCAGGCGCTGTCTTCCAGTTCGATGGAAACACCAGGGATGCCATCATCACCATCCCCAAGGTCACCATCCACATCAACATCATTGCGCACCTGCCCGGCAATCCCGCTTTGGGTGTAAAAGGTCACCAAGAAATCGACATCCTGCTGCACCTCGCAGGCATTCTTTATGCCCTGCTTCACTTTCAACTCGTACAGCGAGCCAGGCAGCCATTCCTTGTCGGTTGTGTCTAGATTCAGTGCAGCCGTGTTGGTCTTTGCATTGTAGCTGACACTAAGGATCGGCACATCACCACCATAAGTCAGGTTCCTGATCTTATTATCATAATTGCCGATGTCCAGCACGCTCCCACCCCCACTGGTAGCCATCGCCTGGTTGAAGATCACATTAAGGGTTTCGGTGCCGTGAGACACGATCTCCCCCTCCGCTGGTACCGTGCTGCTGATAAACCCACTAACCGGGTCTGGGGGCGTACAGGAGCTCGTGTCCAGAAAATCCTGGTCGAACACATAATTTGCTGCCCCAATGCTGACCGTCACCTGGTTGGGATCACCTCCATCAACATCCGAGGTGGAAGTATAACCAGGTAAATCGTATTGGTGGATTGTGTAGGTGTCCGCAGGCAAATCAACAAACCTGTAATTGCCATCCGCATCTGTGCTGGTTGTTCGGCAGGTAGCACCCAGCA
>JASFVL010000175.1:0-7835 GCA_050049875.1 Anaerolineales bacterium | reverse complement strand
TTAAAAGAATTTTAAGGAATTGGGTGGCACATCGTTCTCCGCCAGCTAACGGTCGCGAACGTCTGCTGCAAAGCGCCTCTCAGTTCTCTAACACTCCCACAATTACGAGGACGGTCCTTTCGCTTCTATCAATACCAAGTAATTTCTCTGAGTTATCTTTCGAGCGTTTCGCCAAATCAAGGGCTGATCATCTCCGAATGAGTAATGCGATTTTATAATTGCTCCGATATTGTTCTGAGAGCTTGACGGTTATGCGACCTTAGCAAAGGTGTGGATTCATTCATTGTCAAGCCTGAAACCCAACATGGCGAAATTCATCACTGGTTTTATTTTTCCTGTAATTTTCGGCACCTTAACAGCTTGTAGCCCTCAACCGACGGGAACTTTAGTGGCAACCCCGTTGCCTTCAACAACCCAGGTTTCCCCAACTGCAACGGAGACGGATACCCCCACACCAGAACCGGACCCACCCCGTTTGCTGACCATCTGCATGGGACAAGAACCCAGTTCCTTGTTTATTTATGCTGACTCGACCTCAGCGGCACGTGGTGTTCAACAAGCGCTGTATGACGGGCCCTTCGACGTGCGTGATTTCTCTTTACAGCCTATTATTCTGGAAAGGATCCCTTCTCTGGATAATGGGGACGCGTTGTTGCGGGAAGTCGAAGTCGAACCTGGCGAGCTGATTGCGGATCACCAGGGCAACCTGGTGACCCTCGCGGGTGGTGTTAGCTATCGACCCTCAGGTTGTCTCAACGCCTCCTGCCTTGAGACCTATGCGGGAGATGAGACCGTCAGCATGGATGAATTGGTCCTGCACTTTAAATTAATGCCGGAGCTTCGTTGGTCGGACGGCACCCCACTCCAAGCCGAGGACTCGGTTTACTCCTTTGAAGTGGCCAAGGCTCTGTTTGCAGCTTCCTCACCGGCCTCGATCCGATTTGCCCGCTCTTACCAAGCTACTGATGCATTTACGTTGGAGTGGGTTGGAGTGCCGGGGTATCAAAGTCCACTGGCTTACACCTACTTCTTCTCGCCGCTTCCCAAGCACGTCTGGGGGCATCTGACCCCGGAAGAATTGTTGAGTGCGCCAATGTCCACACGACAACCATTGGGCTGGGGACCCTATATTCTGGACGAGTGGGTGTCGGGTGACCATATTTCGTTTTCACGCAACCCGAATTATTTTCGGGCTTCAGAGGGATTGCCCTATTTCGACTATTTGGTCTACCGCTTTGTGCCCAACGGTGAAGCAGCGCTGGAAGCGCTGCTGGTTGGTGAGTGCGATTTAGTTGACTCAACCACCTCACTGGACCAGAATCTTCCAACGGTGTTGGAACTACAGGAATCCGGTCGCGTGGAGATAGCTTTCCAAATGGGAACCGCTTGGGAGCAAACCACCTTCGGCATTGAGAGCCTGGATCCGCAGCATCTTGATCTGTTCGCTTCGCAGGAGCTGCGCCAAGCGGTCGCCAAGTGCATCGACCGCCAAGGTTTGGTGGACACCCTTTTCTTCGGTCACTCACGGGTACCGGACACGTACATCCCACCGATGCATCCCTTGAGCAGCTCAGAGGTAGCTTCCTACGATTTTGATCCTCAAGCAGCGATGGAATTATTGGATGGGTTGGGATGGGTAGACTCCGATCAAGATCCAGCGACGCCGAGGATAGCTCGGAGCGTTACTGGTCTCCCTGATGGAACTGAGTTATCTTTTACGTACCTGACTTCTTCCGAGGCGGAACGCGAGAATGCTGCCCAAATGATACAAGCTTCCTTGCGGGGATGCGGTATTTTCGCTCAGGTCGTCGACCAAGATTGGGAATCGCTCCTCGCCCCCGGACCGGAAGGCCCGGTTTTTGGTCGGATGTTCGATGTGGCACAATTCGCTTGGACAGGCTCCTTAGAACCACCCTGCTCTTTGTATATGAGCTCTGAGATACCTGGCCCTTATCCGGAATTCTCTAAAAGCTGGGGCGGTGGCAACGCTGCTGGTTACAGCAATCCGCAATTTGACGGTTATTGCCTGCAGGCTAGCCAGTCGCTTCCTGATAGCGTTGAGTACCGGGAAGCTCACGAAGACGCCCAAATACTTTTTGCCGAGGATTTACCCGCCTTGCCCCTATATTTGCGTTTTAGGCTGGTAGTCCACCACCCTGATATGTGTGGTCCCTCCGATAGTGTAGGTACAACACAAGCTTTAATTGATTTGGAGATATTTGATTACGGTGATGGCTGCGAGCGATAGTTGCTGAGAGTTGGTGGCGTGTTCGGCATTGCCGACCATATCCATAAGGTTTATTGCCATCCACCAGATTATGTTATAATGGTTTAGCCTACCTGATCTGCTAAGCACAGTGGAGCTTGCTAAGTTCAGTGGACACGAGGTTTTCATTCAATATGCGTTTATTTCAAATCCAAACGGGGCTGAAATGCAAGATGAACAACGATCGTGAGTCACTAAACACACTGAAGGGTGCTGTTCGGTAGGCTTTTTTCAACGAAGCGGAGATGCTGCCGGCGAAATTTTGAAAGGAGTTAATGTTTTTCTCCTATCTTGATGAAACCTAAGCGTTTCCCTTGAAGGAGGTGATGTCTAAATTCAAGATTTTACAAGAAACTCTTACCGTAAAAAAACAAGTCCGTATCAATTTAATTTCAAACTTCCTATAGGAGGAGCAAGAAATGTCTTTCAAAAAATTTAGCCTGGTATTCGGTTTGCTCTTTGCCCTGGCTCTGGTCCTAGCGGCCTGTGCGCCGGCTGAGACGCCCACACCTGAAACGGTCGTCGAAACCGTTGTGGTTACCGAGGTCGTTGAAGGTGAGCAAGTCGAGGTCGTCAAGACCGTCGTCGTCACCGTCGAGCCTGAAGAGGAAATGGAAGAAGAGGAAGCCGCCGGCGGTGAGTGCTGTGATACTTATCGCATCGGTCTCTTCTCGGACCCCGTAACTCTGAACTACTGGAACTATCTCGGCCCGGGCAGCTCGGTTTGGACCCAATATGTGCTGAGCGGCCAAGCGCCTAGCTTGTTTACCCTCTCCGACCAGCGCTTCGACTTCGTGACGTTCCTGGCAAAGGACCTGGTCGAGCCGGTGGACAACGGCGATGGCACTTTTAGCATGACCGTCGAGATGGTCGAGGACGCGGTCTGGAGTGATGGTGAGCCGATCACCGCTCACGATGTGGTTTTCACACACAATGCTTGCCGGGACCTCAAGCTGACCCAAAACTGGCCAAACCAATGTTCACCCAACGGTTTGGATATCACCGCTGAAGCTCTGGATGACTTCACGGTTGAATACACCTTCCCCGAATCCCCCAGTTTGGGCACCTGGAACGCTGGTATTGCCTTGGCGCCCATCCTACCCGAGCACTTCTGGGCTGATAAAGCTGCCGAAGCCTACGGTTTCATTGAGGGCTTGGAAGAGCCCACTGTTGAAGCCCCCGAGGGCGTCGACTGCGCTGCGGAGGAGCTCAGTGAAGAAGATGCAGCAGCCTGTGAAGATTACAACGCAGCCTGGGATCCTTATAACGAGGCATTCGTAAATGCCCGCAGGACTCTTTATGAAGCTGACGCCACCGGTGCCCCGGTAGGTGGTGGATACGCCACCGACCAGTGGGAGCAGGGTGCCTTCGTACAGCGCAGTGAGAATGCGGATTACTACTTCAAGGGCGCGGAGATCGTCGAGTATGATGATGGCACCTGGGTCCTGAACCATCCCAACGGCACTACCTGGCAGCTCTATGGGGACGCCGCTGGCGATGAGACCCTGCGCTTCACAAGCGGTCCCTACGCTCCGAACGTCATCTTCTCGATCTACGGCTCGCAGGACGCCGCTTTCTTGGCGCTAGCCAACGGCGAGGTCGACTACGTGCTGAACCCCCTGGGTCTCGCCCGCGGTCTCCAAGAGCAGGCGGAAAAGGGTGAAGGCATCGTAAGCTATGTCAATGCTGACTACGGTATGTACTACCTGGCCTTCAACATGCGCAAGTACCCCATGGAGCTCCCCGAATTCCGCGAAGCTTTCGATATCGTCATCGACAAGGATTTCGTGGTCAACAGCGTACTCGGTGGGGTCGTCTTCCCGATGTACTCCACCATGCCGCCTGGGAACGGCTTCTGGCACAACCCAGCCGTCCAGGAGAACAACCCAACCATCGGCCTGAGCCGCGAAGAGCGCGTCAACCAGGCTGTGCAGGTGCTCAAGGACGGGGGCTGGAGCTGGTCGCAGGAGCCCGCCTGGTCTGAGGATTTGCAGGATGTCGTTCCTGGCGAAGGCATCACCATGCCCAACGGCGAGCCGATGCCCGCGCTGACCATCCTCGGCCCCGGACCCGCATACGACCCACTGCGCGCCACCTTCAACCAGTGGATTTCTGAGTGGGCACGTGAGCTGGGTATGCCGGTTGAGTCCGAGCTGACTGGTTTCAACACCATCCTCGGCCCGGTGTTCGTAGATGCTGACTTCGATTTGTACATCCTTGGCTGGAGTCTTGGCAACGTAGCCTTCCCAAGCTACTTTTTCGACTTCTGGCACAGCAGCCAAGACACTGCAGTCAGCGGCAACTCTAACACCCCTGGTCTGAACAGCCCCGAGTATGATGCCTTGGTTGAAGAGTTCATGTCAACCGCCGACCTTGGGCGCGCTCAAGAGTTGGTCTTTCAGATGCAGGAACTGCTTGCCAACCTGCGGCCCTACATCCCGCTGTTCTACAAGCAGACGATTGACCTAGCTCGTGACAACATCATTTTCCCCTACACCGAGAGCCTCGGTGGTGTGGAATTCCAAGCAGGTTTCCAGACAGACGTCCAACCGGTGTATCGCTAAGGTTGGTGGTGTTGTCGATTTAGCAACCAATGGGAAGCGGGCGGGAAACCGCCCGCTTCCTAAATTGCTGGGGTACGGGCTGGAGAGTATGAACCTGTACTCCTGAGAACGTGTATATTAAAAGTACAGCACGGCAGTGTGAAGTTGACTGTCACTGCGAGGGAGGGTTCCCACCGAAGTAATCTCCCCTCCAGTGGAGGAGATCTCCCTTCGGGAGTGCTCCCCCCTTCGGGGATGCTACGCGACGTACTGCTTCGCAGGTGCTCCGCTTCCCCTTTCGGGGACGCTGCGCGGCACTCCGCGATGCCACGCCCCGAAGAAAACGTTCGGGGCTCGCAATGACACTGGTAATGTGACAGAGAGCTGATCTTTGACAAAGCGATATTCCTGATAGTGGCAGAGGTTGCCATACCGCAATGACAACCGTCATGTCACTGCGCCTGTCCCGAGGAAAACGTGGGAACTCGCCGAAGGTACAGAAGCAGTTTCCGTGTCAGGTGAGGAGATTACTACACTCGTGTCTTTATTCTGTCATTGCGCCTGTCCCGAGGAAAGCGAGGGAACTCACCGTAGGTGCCGAAGCAATCTCCCTGTTGGTGAGGGAGATTACGCCACCGCCTCCGGCAACTAGCGATGACAAGACTTAATTGTCTAGAACTTAAGTGCTGTGGTATTATCCATTGATATTAGTTTACTAAAGTTTACTTTGTTGTAGTCAAGTAGAATAGGAGCGAAATGTATGTGGAGATATTTGGGCAAGCGTTTCCTTCAAATGCTGCTGACGTTAATATTGTTCCAGACAGCGGTCTACTTCCTGCTGGACGCCCAACCCGGTGATATCACCGACTTGTTGACTTTGAACCCTGATATTCCCCCAGCCGAGCAACGGCGTCTGCAAGCCGAGTTGGGCTTGGATAAACCTCCCGTCGAGCGATTTTTCACTTATGTCTTAAATTTTTATAAAGGGGATTTGGGGGTTTCTTTCGGGGAATATCCTAAACCGGTCATCGCGATCATCAAAGAACGTTTACCGCGCACCTTGGTGCTATTCGTGACTGCCAACATCGTCTCGTTTTGGGCGGGATATGTGACTGGGAAGGTTTTAGCTTGGAAGCGCGGTGGCTTTGTCGAATACAGTTCCACCATCACGGGGGTGGTGCTGTATACCGTCTTCACCCCTTGGTTCGCGTTGATGATGATCTGGCTTTTTGCGGTTATTCTGGGCTGGTTGCCGGCAGGGAAATTCTTAGACCCCATGGAGTGGTTGAACCTGCCTGAAGGGGTCTCGGCGAACGGTATCTTTATTCAAATGATATACACCGCATTAATCGGGTTGTCTCTTGTGCTGGTGGGATTTTTGATCTCCAACTACATCGAGAGCCGCTATCGCACGCCGGTTCGCTTTATCAGTTTTTTGCTGCCTCTAGTGGGTGTGATCCTTTATTGGTGGCAGTTCAGTGGGGGTGTTGGCTATTTAGCCTGGGATATCCTCAGCCACTTGATCCTACCGGTTCTGACAGTAACCTTGGTGGTCTACGGTGGTAATATGCTTTTGATGCGCACCAGTATGTTAGAAACCCTGCGTGAGGATTACATCCTCTCAGCGCGCGCCAAAGGTTTACCGGACAAGGTGGTGCGTGATAAACACGCAGCCCGCAATGCTTTGCTGCCTGTTTGGACCGGCTTGGTCTTCAGCATCGGCCGCTCCGTTGGCGGTGGTATCATCACCGAGACCGTTTTTTCCTGGCCCGGAATCGGGTTGGCGTACCTGAATGCAGCTACAACCGAGGATATCCCTGTGGCTATGGGGACGCTAACCATCATTGGCGTGATGACCCTGATCAGCCACCTGATTGCTGACATCGGTTATGCTTTCTTGGATCCTCGCATTCGCTATCATTAGGGAGCTATAAGGCGCTTTGTAATTCGGTTTGCGTGATGCAACCGATGAATGTGCGCCTGCATATTATCGAGGAGTAGAAATATGACCAGCGTAACACAAACAGCAGAGACCACCTATATCCCCCTTTGGCGGGTGCGCCTGAATTTGTTTTGGAGAGCCTTGAAAAGCAATTGGGCTATGTTCGCTGAGAACCCCATTGGGTTGATCGGTTTGGGGGTCATCATTTTTTTTGGCTTGTTTGCCCTTGCGCACCCCATTCTGGTTAACACCCACAAGCTGACTTTTGGACTGGTTGAGAGACCGATTTGGGATCCTAAGGTGTACCACCCGGTGTCCGGTATTGACCTAGAGGTTCCCTTTCACCCTGCCCCGCCCTCACCCCGTCATCTGCTGGGTACGGACCCGTTGGGCAGGGACGTTTTTAGCCAATTGATGTATAGCACCCGCTTTGAGTTCGCTTTGGGTTTGATCTCAGCTGTTATCACCGTAGTGATCGCCACTACGATCGGAGCGGTATCCGCTTACTATGGTGGCTTGATTGATACAATATTGATGCGCATAGCGGATTTGGTGATCATGGTGCCGTCGATACCCATCCTGATCGTGCTCAGCACTTTGATGGAGGTGGGTATGATCCAGCTAGCTCTGGTGTTGGGCATCCTGTCGGGTTTTGGGGGCACGACGGTGGTGATCAAATCGCAAGCGTTGACCGTCAAGGTGAAACCCTACATCGAGGCCGCCCGCATTGCTGGGGGAGGCGATCGGCATATCATCCTCAAGCATATGGTCCCCAACCTGATGCCCATCTCCCTGCTCTATATGATGTTCGTGGTCACTGGGGCGATCTTCTCGGAGGCGGTGCTATCGTTTTTCGGTTTAACCGAGATTGAGATGAGTTGGGGGTTGATGATTAATACCACGCAATTCTTTGGTTATCTTTTGAGATTTGATACTTGGTGGCTGTTAATGCCCGCCAGTATCGCTATAACTCTATTATGTGCAGCTTTTTATTTGGTAGGCCGTGCGCTGGATGAAGTGGTCAACCCCAGGTTACGCCAGCGCTAGCGTTGCCCAAGATCGGACGACAAATCCTGAAGAGATT
>JASFVL010000174.1:0-7860 GCA_050049875.1 Anaerolineales bacterium | reverse complement strand
TATTGCATTGGCTTGGCTTGATCCGCGCATTCGCTACGAACGAGTAGGAAAAGATTGATAACTCTTATCAGGTTCACCATAATCAACATGTCGTGATGGAAAAGGCTAACGATCAGATACACAAAAAACAAGAGAAGCTAGAACTCTATACAGCGTCCCAAGGACAGCTAATATGGCGCAGATTTAGACGGCATAAGTTGGCCATAGTATCTGCGCCCTTGCTCCTCGTTCTTTACCTCTCAGCCGTGTTCTGTCAATTCTTGGCACCATATAGTCCCCTTACGATTTTTTCTCCAATATCAAATCATCCACCTCAAAAGATCCATTTTTTTATTGAAGACGAAAATGGACGCAAGCAGTTAGTGAGACCTTTCGTTTATGGTATCCACGCGGAAATGGATACTGAAACTTTCCGCTTGAATTTTACTGAGGACAAATCAACTAATTATCCAATTCGCTTTTTTGTCCACGGAGAGGAATACGAGCTACTTGGAATATTCGAAACAGACATTCATCTTTTTGGAGCAGAGGGGGGACAAGTATTTATTTTCGGAACTGACACACTCTCCAGAGATCTTTTCTCAAGAATATTGTATGGTGCTCGAATTTCCCTTTCAATTGGGCTTATTGGGGTCTGTATTAGTTTGATACTGGGATTACTTCTGGGTGGTGTATCTGGATATTATGGAGGGGTAATTGATGAGGTTATCCAGCGCATCATTGAATTTATCATGTCAATACCTAAACTTCCGCTTTGGATGGCGTTATCTGCGGCACTGCCGCGTGACTGGCCAATCATCAAAACATATTTTGCGATCACCATTATTTTCTCTATTGTCGGTTGGACAGGACTGGCCCGCGTCATTCGAGGAAAATTACTCGCCCTGCGGGAGGAAGACTTTGCTACTGCGGCAAGAGTTTCTGGTGTTAGTGAGTATAGGATTATTACAAAACATCTACTTCCCTTGTTTATGAGTTACATCATTGTGGCGGTTACCATGTCTGTACCTAGTATGATCTTAGGGGAAACTAGTTTAAGTTTTATTGGACTGGGATTACAGCCACCAGCAGTAAGTTGGGGGGTGCTGTTAAAGGATGCCCAAGACTTGGTCGAGATAGCTTACCACCCCTGGAAATTGATACCCGGGTTTGTGGTAGTCATAGCGGTCATGTTATTTAATCTTCTGGGAGACGGTCTTAGAGATGCTGCAGACCCATATAAAACATTGGAGGAATAATGATATGAGTTCAATTGGGTCTCTATCCCCTCTCAAATGCGTGTTTAAAAGAGTTTTTGATCCCATTCCAAACGGTGCACCAACAAAGAGAGTAAGCTTCAACGAATAATCGTTAGATATACAGGGGGAAATCTGAAAAGTTTGTTAATTCAAAGTATAAGAAAAGAATGACAAGGATCAATGATAATGAACTGTGAAATAGCACAAAGCGACTTAAGTGATCGTTTGATGCGCCCAGACACCCCCAACCTAGAACAGCGAGCGGAGATGGCAATCAGGGGCTTGACCGCCATGACAGATCCGGATTATGGACACCTACCCTATTTCCGGGCTAACTTTAGTTGGGATCCGCCAGTGCTTTGGCACAGCATCTACGATTACGGCGACGCTTCTGGTCGTTGGTTAGATGCGTTGACCCTAGCACGTCAAATGACAGGCAGTGACTATTACCATCATGTTGATGAAGCCATCATTTCGTCAATAACATCCTGGCTTCAAAGATATGGGTTGTTGTGCTATCCAGATGCTCCCTGGTTGAAAAACGTTCTTATCAACAATGAACCCTATCGACCGGGAGAAATCGTATTTCATGCAAATTCGCATACGCTTCAAGGGTTGGTCAGTCGATACGTGGCCAAACATGATGATCATGTCAAGCAATTAACGGACCGCATGATCAATCGTATCCTAGATGCGGTGGTAAAGAAGGATGATTACTGCTATATTCCTGCGTCTCGGTATGTGCCAGGCGAGGGATGGGAAGACCAGACAGAGCCACCACCAACCGGATGGCCGCTACCACAAATGTTGGCTGGTGCACGTTATGTCCGCTGGCTGGTGCGGTATTTTGAGGAAACCGATCACGAGGAAGCCCGCCTACTAGCTGAAAAACTGGTTAACTGGGTTTTGAAATATTGGGATAAATGGTTTGGCGAAGATGGTAGCTATCGAGGCAACACCATCTCAGGATTACATGTAGCTACTGGTTTTGTCAGGTTCGGCCAATTGATGAATCGACCAGATTTGGTCGAGCGGTCAAAAAAAATCTTTGATTTCCTGGTTAGCCAGGGGAGTAGTTACGGTTTCTTCCCCGAGTTCATCTCTAGCTTCGTTGGTGAAGGGGGTGAACCCTGCGTGATATGGCAATTAATCTGGCTAAAGCTGGTTGGGAGCAGTATTGGAATAACGCCGAAAGGTATACCAGAAATCACCTATTTGAAAGCCAGCTACTAGATATTGAGCCTATCAAGCGCATGACCTGGCCTGACAAACGTCCCGCGCCCTCGAATCTGGAAGAGGGCTACACGAGCGATAATGTTCTCGATCGTGTTCTGGGTGGTCACTTTGCCGGTTGGAGTGCCCCGAACGATTTCTTTGGGCCGGCCTCAGTGCATGCTATGTTTACCATGCAGGGCTGCTGCAATGGTCATGGCACGCGGGCCTTATATATGGCGTGGCAACATGTAGTCACGAAAACAGAAGAGGGTATCTTTGTAAATCTTTTGTTTAGCCGGGACACACAGTGGGTAGAAGTCAACAGCTATTTGCCTTATGAGGGAAGGTTGGAGTTGCGCGTTCATGATGCCCCAATATTACACGTGCGCATGCCGGACTGGGTAACAAGGTCTCGTGTAATTGTTGATGTCAATGATCAAAACGTCAGATATGATTGGAAGGACGCTTATGTAAGGATTACCAACCTTCGACCTCATGATATTGTTTTAGTGAGGTTTCCAGTGAGGAGCAAGATCGAGATTGAGGAGATCAAGGGCTCTTATTATGTTGTCGAGTGGAAAGGAGATACGGTCATCTCAGTGAGTCCACTGGGTACCTTGTTCCCGTTGTACCAACGCGATGACTTCAAGGTAAATATCACACCCAAGCGTACAGATATCACTTACCACGTGCCCCATACAGAAAGTAGCTGGTAAGTTGGCTCGAGTTGTGTGGGGAAAGATACTTGCACTGTGGGAAGAGGACTTTACCACAGCGGCAATTGTTTCGGGCGCAAGCGAAGGGCGCATCATCAGGAAGCATCTGCTGCCTCTCTTTTCCAATTATATCATTGTCTCACTAACCTTATCCGTGCCCAATATGATTTTGAGTGAGACCGCGCTGAGCTTTTTATGATTGGGATTACAAGCGCCTGCCGTTAGTTGGAGTACCCTGCTGTAGGGTACTCAGCAAATCTCCGCATTAGCTCACCATCCATGGTTGCCTATCCCCTTGTTGTTCGTAATCGTGACGGTCCTGATGTTTAATTTCTTGGGCGATGGTCTGCGCGACGCAGCGGATCCGTACGCCATCTTGGAAGGTTAACGCCCCTCAGAAGATCGTCCAGTTTGGTGGTTTGAAAAATGAGAAAAACGACACGTGAGATTCTCACTGAAGCAACTTTATCGAGGGAAGATATTGACCGGTTTCTTAACCCCAATGTTCCGAACATGGCCACTTTTGACGCAGAGTTGGGCTACTTGTTTCGGGATATTGTGATGAAGGATGGCATCAGCGGGAGTTACACCATATCTCACTATAAGCCCGCGGGCGAGCGCAGGATGGTGAATTATTCTCAGCAGCCGTGTCGGATAAACACTTATGGGAACAGCTTCACACAAGGTGCTCAAGTCAGCGATGGGGAAACATGGCAAGAGATTCTTGCAACTCATTTTGGCGAGCCCATACGTAATTTCGGCGTCGGAGGCTATGGCGTCTATCAAGCTTACCGGCGTTTGTTAAGACAGGAGAATACAGCTTCCTCCGCCGAATATATTATCCTAAACATCTGGTCCGACGATCATTTTAGGAGCATCTATCCCTGGAGATGGCTCCACATCCCCGAATTCCGCACCCGAAAAAAGGACAGAACACCTATGTTCCATGCCAACCCTTGGGCACATCTTGTCCTTAACCCGAGAACAGGAGTTTTTGAGGAGCATGAGAATCCATACCCGACACCGGAATCACTCTATCAGTTATGTGATCCCGACCACGTATACGAGGTCTTCAAGGATAAGTTTGATGTCCAGACGTACCTTGCTCAAATGCGCGCGCTAGATACAAACACAGAAATCTTGCAAGAGATGGCCGATCTCTTGGATTTAACCACCGACTTCAGCTCTACCGATGCGACTGCCCGGACAACCCATGCCCTACTTCGGACGGTGGCACTGAGATCAAGCATGTACGTTATCGACATGGTTCAGAAATTTATAAGAACGAGAGGAAAGAAATTTCTTGTTTTATTGAGTTACAGCGAGCAAGATGTCATCCGAGCCTGCAGAGGCCTGGCGCGCTTCGACCAATCTTTTATCGATTATTTAAACAGAAATGATTTTCAGTTTATTGATACCCTTCAAAAGCATGTGGCTGACTTTCGCGATTTCAAGTGCCCCGCTGAAGAATACACCAGGCGATTCTATATCGGTCACTATAATCCTAGCGGTAACCACTTCTTCGCCTTTGCAATAAAAGACGGACTCGTGGATTGGCTGAATCCGAAACCGCCAGCTTATCGAAAAAACGGACCCTCTTTGCAGAGTCTGATTGACTCGCGGGCATAATGATCAAAGATGAAGTCTCTGACCAGTCGATCTTTAGGGAGTTGAACGGATATGGAGTTTAAGCCGGATTGGGAATTTGCTAAAGGACTCTTAACCGATTGGTGGCGTGGTGCTGGTCTGGCTTTATCTGTATACGCCCCACGCAAAAAACCTTTCCTTGGTTTGCCGGAGCCCAAACTCCTGGATGATCCAAAGGAGTGTTGGCTCGATGCCGAATTCCGTATTCGGTCTTCAGAATGTGCTTTCGATCACACCTTCTACGGGGGAACAGCCTTTCCGGACATGAATCTGTATCTCGGCCCGGGTTGTATGGCTCTTTATCTTGGGTGTGAGGGGGACTTCTCTAAGTGTGAGGGGACATTCAGCGGCCAGGACACAATCTGGTTCTATCCATTTATCGACGACCCTGACAAGGCTCCCGACTTGCGTTTCGACCCAGAAAACTACTATTGGAAGCGGCATATTGGAATAATCAAGCTGGCGTTGGAGCGAGGCGCAGGAAGATATCAAGTCAGCATTCCTGCGTTAGTCAACAACCTAGATATGCTGGCTTACCTGCGCGATGCGACGCAGGTATTTATCGATTTACTTGACCGTCCAGAATGGGTACACAAGTGCCAGCGGCAGATGCTCGAGCTGTATTTTCGCTATTACGAGGAAATCTATGACCTCGTCAAAGAGCCTAATGGGGGTTGCAGCTATAACGGATTTCAGGTCTGGGCGCCCGGGAGGATCACGCGAGCCGGCGTCGACCTGGGAGCTATGATCTCCCCAGAGATGTACCGGGAATTCGTGCTTCCCTATGTCGAGGAAGAGTGCAACCGGGTAGATTACGCCATCTTTCACCTGGATGGGCCCGAATGCATCCGCCACCTGGATGCCCTTTTAGAGATCGACACTTTACATGCTATTCAATGGTCACCGACGGGGGTGAGTTGCGGGAGTGAGCAATGGTACCCGCTCTACAAGAAAATCCGCGATGCGGGGAAGTCTCTCCAATTACGGGGAATTAAGCCTGAGGAAGTCCAACCTTTGATTGACCGATTTGGGCCAGATGGATTGAACATCTGGGTCACCTTAGACAGCGAGGACAATGCGCGCCGGTTGCTGGACAAGTATTATTCATGACGCCATTTCTAACTACGGGATAGCGAAATAAAATGCGAGAAGAAAAAAATAAAAACAATCTACAAACCGATTGGTGGCGGGGATTCTACAAACAATTCGCACCTTCCTGCCAGTACGATGATTGGCACCCGGATGTCATGAGGAATCTGGATGCTCAGGCGTGGGTGAATATGTTCGAAGCTGCCGGATTTGATTGCATTCACCCAGATTCAAAACCCCACTCCGGCAACGCTTATTATCGCACCGATCGAGATCACACACATCTTGGTTTGAGGGGGAAAGATTTTCTAGGGGAATTAATCAATCTTTGTCATATGCGTGGGATAAAGGTGGTCACCAACCAAAGCATCTTCTTCGACAATTATCTCTTCAAGGAGCACCCCGACTGGCGAATCCGCGACGCGGATGGTCGTGACTCTAAGTCAATGAACATCGCCGGGTACCGCCTGGGCATTGTGTGCATGAATAGCCCTTATAAAGATGAAGTGTGCAAACAAATCAAAGCCTATCTCGAGAAGTATCCGATCGACGGCATCTTCTTCGATGAGATGTTTATCTTTATCCCAGTTTGTTATTGTAATCATTGCCGGAAGCGGTACCTTG
The DNA here is from genome assembly GCA_050049875.1 of Anaerolineales bacterium. Taxonomy (GTDB): domain Bacteria; phylum Chloroflexota; class Anaerolineae; order Anaerolineales; family UBA11858; genus JASFVL01. Next base: position 1,331 of record JASFVL010000174.1, on the reverse strand, counting down.
AAGAGACGGGAGCCGAATTACCAGATAGGGATGATCGCAAGTCTCTGGCTTACCGCCGATATGTAAAGTGGCGGGATAATCGCTTGTATGAGTTCCTGAGCACCTTAGTGGAAAGTGTACATTCTGTACGCCCTGATATCCCCGTAACATTTAACAGCCCCCGCGTTGGACCCCGACCCTACAGCCCATTAAGACTGCTGGATTTCGCCGATTTTGCCAGCGGCGATCCTGTCCCGTGGGAGGGCTCTATTGCAAAGGCCGCCTTTGCTATCTCCTATTGGGAAAACGCCACCCCAAATCTACCGGCGAACATGCACATTGGCCGATTTCAGCGAAAAGATACGCAGAATGGAATGATGTCTCTGGAGAACCTGATCTCTTCTTTTGCCCTATGCATGGCTCATGGCTGTTCCTTCCAAGCAGCGCGCGAGACCAAACCGAATGGAATGCTCTATCCCTCTACTTTCAAACTCTACAAACAGGCTTTTGACACCTTAGGCCCAATGGAGCCATATTGGGGCGGGGAGAAAGTCCGGTGTGTGGGTGTGTACTACTCCTGGGATACCAAGCGCAACCTGATCGAATTTCACTCCGAATCCCCGGCTAAGTTGCACACCCGCGATGCAATCAATCGCCTGGCAAATGATTATTACTCGGGCCTAAGGGTGCTGTTCAACGCCTTTCAGGATGGGCATATCCCTGTCGACATCATCAGCCGACGCAATCTAAATCAATTCGATCAGTTCGATCTCATCTGTTTACCAGATACGCTTTCCCTCCGCGCTGAGGAGGTGGATGCTCTACGCGATTTTGTCAGTCAAGGTGGCAAACTTTTAGCGACTCGTTACGCTTCTCTGGCGGATGAGGACGAAAATGTTCGCTCAAACTTTGCTCTGGCCGACGTTTTTGGTGTAGATTACCTGGGTAAAACACAGGGGTATGAGACCTTCATTGAGTCCAATGGAGCGTTAAAAAGGAGCGCGGGGATCCCCGAAGATTTTGAGGTTATGGTTGGGCAACAGGCAATTGTCAGAGCAAAACCAGGGGCTAAGGTCTTGGGTCGAATTGTATTGCCCTATACCAACCGGGACTACGATTCACACCAATGGGTCAACATCTGGACCACACCACCAGGACTCGCCGCTGACCACCCCGCCATCGTTGTGAACGACTATGGAAAAGGGCAATGTTGTTATTTGTCATGGCAGTTTGCCAAAGCTCACTTGCCCAGCCATGTCCACACGCCACCAAGTATGGATGAGCCCAAAGGGCTGATTCTGTCACTTAGTCAATCCTTGATCGAAACCCCACAGTTCAGCGTAGAAGCACCA
>JASFVL010000173.1:0-7907 GCA_050049875.1 Anaerolineales bacterium | reverse complement strand
TGAGAATCGCTGGGAGGATGGCCCCCATCCTGTGTATGAGATCGAATACCGGGATCAGCGCTTGGCTTTCTTCCATCCCGGAATTGGAGCGTCTATAGCGGCCGCACTTTTGGAGGAAGTGATCGCTTTCGGGTGCCGTAAATTTATTGCCTGTGGGGGATGCGGTGTTCTGGAGAAAGACGTCGCGCTAGGACACCTGATTGTGGTCTCCTCGGCAGTCAGGGATGAAGGTGTTTCGTATCACTACCTGCCGCCCGCTCGAGAGATTCAGGCGGACGAAGTGGGTGTGAAAGCACTTTTGGGTGTTTTAAACGAGCGGGAAATCCCTGCTCTGGTGGGCAAGACCTGGACCACGGATGCCCCCTATCGGGAGACAACTGAAAAAATCCGGAGGCGCAAAAAGGAAGGCTGCCTGGTTGTGGAAATGGAAGCTGCTGGGATGATGGCCGTGGCGCAGTATCGGAAGGTCCCTTTTGGGCAAATCCTGTATGCTGGAGATGATCTCAGCGGGGCGGAGTGGGACCACCGTGGCTGGCAATCTCGATCTGATGTTCGCGAGAGGCTGTTTTGGCTCAGCGCGGATGCCGTCCTTGCGATGTAGGACGTTTGCTATAATTTTTTGTTAGGCGGATTGAACGGGATGTACGCGCGTGGGTGCTCCACGCAGTATATATATTAAGGAAGGGACCATGAAACCCAGAAGGATTTTTGCCCATTGGAAGGGGGTTCGCAGCGATTTACTGGCTATGATCGACAAGTTTGAGCAGGATGAGCTTGCTCACGTTCCCTTTGAGGGCTCGCGGCCGGTGGGGCGCATCATGCTCCACATCGCCGATGCCGAGGAGGGCTGGTTCCGCTACGTGGTCACCCGGGAACTGGACGAATGGCCGGACCAATACGTCCTCGAGAATTACCCTACAGTGGCGGATATCAAAAGCGCCTTGACGGAGGTCCACAGCGCCACCGAGGCGTACCTGGAGACGCTGGTGGAAGCAGACCTCGAGCGGGAGATTGAGGCCCCGTGGGGTGGGGTGTTCCGCCTGGAATGGATCATATGGCACGTGCTGGAGCACGAGATTCTCCACCGCGGCGAGCTTTCTTTCATCCTGGGGACCCTGGGTAAGAAGGGGTTGGACGTTTAGTAGAGTCAGAAATGTCTAAATAGCGACTGATACTATCACCCGTCGATTAGCCGCAGCCCCCACCCACAGGAGCGCGTTTGCGTTCGAGTTGGATTTTTGGCTCGAATTCCAATTCGAAGTGTTCAGGGTCGGGGTAAGCGGCTGGACAGCCGGAGCCAAGGGCGGCGGTGAACTGGTAATGTAGTTCATCATCGCCAACGGCCTCTTTTCTTCCTGCACAGAATTGCTCTTCGAATTGGCTACCAAATGTGTCCAGCCAGTTGTTGATTCCCCCGGAAAGGATGTAAACGTTTGGCACGGACTCAGCCACCATAGTTTTCCAGGCCTGGGTGGCGGCTGTTTCGTCGTTGCTCATGACCACGAAGAGGGTGTTGGCCGGCTGGGCTATGAACTCGTCAATCTGGGCGGGGATTTTTTCGATGGGGGTGTGGTTGGCGTCCAACAGGTGGAATAGGTTGTAATCTGCCTCGCTGCGCACATCCAGCATAATCAGGTTGAGCTTGTGATCGTGCATGGTGTTGAGCAGTTCGCCGGGGTGAATCTGATATTGGCGCGCGGCCAACTCCGGCGCCTTCTCTGGAGTCAGACGCGCCCAGCGGTCTGCAGTGGTGGGTTGACCAACGAAAACCAGGGCCACCGCTCCCAGCACCAGAGCGCCTGCGCCGTAGTAGCGGACCTTGGGCGCCTTCTTAGGATCTTTCCCCCCAAAGACCCGTTCAAGCTGCTCCCCGCCCCAAAACATAAACAGCGCCATCAGCACCACGATGAGCACCACCCAGCCGGTTTCGACCCCTAGCCATTCTGGCAGCGAAAATCGACCCATGTATGACGAATTCCAGAAGACATCGTAGAAATCCACCGTCTCACCGAATAAGAAGATGCCCGTAATGACGCCAAGAACGAATAGGGCGCCGTCCACCTTGAGGGTAGCCAACGCCACCAGGGATGTGCCGGGGCAGAATCCGCCCAAGATGAATCCCACACCCATCAGTAGCCCACCAACGATCCCGGGCCAGAGATAGGTGGGGTTGACCCAGAGCAGGTTGTAGTCCAGTAGTCCTGCTGCCGTGGTGGCGAAAATCAAAACCATAGCGACGATGATGGATGTGAACATCACTTTGAGGACAGTCAGGTCTTTGAAGTAAAACTGGGCTGCCAGCTTGGGGGAATTGCCGAAACCCGAGATTTCCAGCACATAGCCGAAACCAAAACCGATCAGGGTGAAGACCAGATAGGCACCGTATTTACCCAGTAGTTCAGTGAGCAGAAGGGGGAAGGGGGCCATGGGAGCGCTCCTTTTGTCAGTTCCACAGTTTGCGTACAAAATAGGCCAGGGCATACGCCCCGCCGAAGACGGCGAACATGAAAGCCCAACTGCCGACGGACTGCACCGCCCCGCCGGAGAGGGCTTGCCCGGAGGTGCAACCGCGGGCAAAGCGGGCTCCGTAACCCATGAATAGACCGCCGATGAAAGCCATCAGCCAGCGGGTCCGTTTGGAGATTTGTGGCCCTTTGCCGGTTTCAACCTTGATCCGTCCATTGATCCAGCCGGATACAAATCCACCGAGTACGACCCCTGCAGTGACAAAGACGATCCACGAATCGAGCGGGTTCTTGCTGCCGCCTGCCATCTTCAGCAGGTAAGGGGTGCGGTCAACGTGCTCTGGGGCAACCAGGTCTTCGAAATAGACCAGATAACGGTTCAGCCCTCCCGAGGCACCCAACCCGTTGCCGGTCAGAAAGAAAGAAAGAAAAAGCACCAGACCCAGCAAGAGTCCACCCAGATAAGGGTTAAGGTAAGGCTTGGTCTGGCGCTTGGCGAATATTTTTTGGATAATATTTTCTCTTTTCTTAGCTTGGATAGCCGTAGTCATACTTGAGATACCTCCTCGATTGAGGTGTGGGTTTCAATTTCATCCCAGCCCATCATCATCGCTCTAATCCCCGCCGTGGGAGTGGGACCGGTGGTGGTCAGGTAAACGTGCATCACAATAAAGGCGGCGAACAACCAGGCGATTAGCGTGTGGAAGGGCGCCAGGAAAGGCAGCCCTCCTAAACGGTTTGCCAACTCCCCCCAGTGTTGGGCACCCCACATCATGGCACCGGTGATAATCTGCAAGGGTAGCAGCACGTTCAAAATTGTGAAGTAAGTTATCTGCTGCAGGGGGTTCAGCTTCTTGCGTGGGGTCTTCTCGAAGGGGTGTTCTTCTCCTCTGAAGATGCCGCGCAGGTAAAACAGCGCTTGCGAGATTGCCTGGTCGAAAAAGCCGCGTGGCCGAGGGATAAACTGTTGAATTTCGCCGCTAGCCAGGTGATAGAACAAAGCCAGCGCGGCGTTGATCACCAAAATGGCTGCCAGAACGTTGTGGGTGAGCACTACCCCGCGAAAACTGAAGATACCGAAAGTGTCCGGCTTGTGGATGATCAAACCGGTGAAGAGTAGCAACACAATCACGAAAGTTTGTAGCCAGTGCCAAAGCCGCTCGTACAGTGCGTACATGTATACGCTTTCGGTCTGAGATTTGTGCTCGGACCCGCGCAAGGCGATGTAGAAGCGCAGTCCAGCGTGGGTTAGGACTCCCAGCAGAACCCCGACGAAGATCAGCGACCCGCCCAAGTCCACCCATCCAACGTTATCGTGCCCTAAAACATAGAGCTTTTGGACATCGGTCATCGGCTGGTAATATAGCTCACCGTTCCCATTGTCGATGATCTCGCCGCTGATGGCTGCAATGTGGGTACCCACGAACTCTGGCATCACGCCACCGGGTGTAGTGGAGGCTAATTGAAAGGGTTGGTCGACACGGGATTCTTCGCTGTGGCAGACCTGACAATCCTGGATGGCCCACTCACCAGTAGCGATATCATGGTTGATGCTGTAGGGTTGGATTTCGGCGGTGATGCGGGGGTTCTCCAGGCCGAGGCGGCTCAGGCGATCTTTGATGAAGGCTTCCTTTTCAGAGCTGTCGAGGACTAATTCCATCCCTCCCAATTGACCATCCTCATCCCGGTCGAAGCGCGTAAGCACGCCCGGATGGTAGTCACCATTTTCCAAGTAAGCGCTTTTTAAATCAGCCAGACGCACAGGGCGAGGTGGATTGCCGTACACCCAAAACCAGCTTGTAATCAGGTTGTAAGGCGCCAGCTTAGCTTTCCCAGCCACGTTTTTACGCGACAGCAAAACCGGTTCGTATCCGATCAGCAGAGCGCTCAGGGTTTCGTGGTTTCCTTCAACGCCGCGGCATTCCGTGCGGGGGCTGCCATCGAGGTGGATCACCGTCCAATCTTGCACCCTGTTAGCCGAGGAAAAAAGCTTTGGGATGTGACAGCTCTCGCAACTAATGGCTTCCATGTGCCGCGTTTTATAGGGCAGCCATTCGTGAGTTGTATCCACGCTGTGACAGGAGTCGCAGTGCCGCATGGTGTCTTTTAAGTCGGGCGCCACCGAGCTTTGGGCGCTGTCCCCGCGAGCAAACTGGTGCAGCGGCTTCTCAAGGTACTCTCCGATTTCCAAACGCCGGGGGTCGAAGGTCAGATGTTCGGGTCGGGTGCTTTCAGCCTCCTTATAATAGAGCGGGTTGTTGAGGGAGTAGTGACAATCGGTGCATTTGAGCAACCGCTCGGCGTGCACGTCCCAGGGACGGTATAACTCCTCTTTGTTCGCCAAGTTCATCCCCGTGTCGGAGAGGCGCTGGGGGGAGATAATCTGTCCTGTGGTGATGGTGCTCCAGCGTTCTGGTGAGCACCCATACATGACCAAGGGGTCTTCAACGTTATCGTGCACCAGACCATGGCAAAGCCCGCAGTTGTCGTTGGCGGGGTCTTGGATGTTGACGAATTCGGCCCTCAGCTCGCCCCCCTCCGTAAAGGCGGCTTGGTTCCAATGCAATATCCCGTCAGTCTGTTCGACGATGCCTGTTCCCACTAGTGTAGCGGTGTTAGCCCAGTGGAAATTCCCCTCGTGTAAAGTTTGGATGCGGGCTTGATTGTTCGGGTTGGGTGTGTGGCAGAGAAAGCAGTTCATCTCCACCACACCAGAAGCCCCCCAATCCCAGGGGATGCTCTCTCCGGTTTCGGGGTCAACGACGTGCGTTTCAGGATCGCCGGGTGTGGGCACCAGTTCGGTCAGGAGCGTGCCGTCCCGGCTGTACACGGCCGGCCCCCCGCCAACGTGTCGGGCACCGAGGTTCTGTATCCACTCCGAGGTGCTCAGATCGATGCGTTGATCACCTTGTGGTGAGAGGTAACGGTAGACGATGGCGTTCCATTTCCCAAAGAAACCGGGGCTGATATCCCAGGCGCGCTCACTTGTGGTTTCACCGGGTAGAGACAATTCATCCAAACCGACGCTGGCGTGGAAACTGTGCGTCTCGATAAAGGCAGTGTCGTGACAACTACCGCAGGTCTGCATCGTCGAAACCGCAGCTCCCGATGTGAGCACGTGCTGTCCGTTTTCATCTAGGAGCGGGAAGGTGGGGTGCAGGGGTGAGCCTTGGTTTTTTACCCTGGTGGGTCTCTGGGCGAAAACGTTCTGGCTAGACCAGAAAAATCCGGTGATTAGGAGGATCAAGAGCAACAGCCCCCCGAACAAGCGGATACCTTTGTTCTTCTGGAGTTGGTGAAATTCTGGCATTGTACTGGAATTCCTTAACTTGAGCTGTTAGGATGAGGGCAATGTCCACCCTGATTTTATATCGATCAATAGTTGGAGCGGAAGCGCCCACCCCAGTTCATTGGATCACCGTAATAGCCTAAAGCCTCCCAATCCATGCGCCCCTCGGAACCGTGGCAGTTGTCACAGGTCAAGGCGTCCTTGGAGGGTTTAACCAAGTGGGTTGTGGGCCAATACATCGAGGTTTCGACAAATCCATATTCGCCGCTGTAATCCAAACCGATGACATCGGAACCTAAGCGCAGGGCTTGATCCCAGTCGAACTCGGTCCAGAAACCTTCCTCCCCGACAGTTTTGGGTTGGAGCAGGTAATTGAACTCCGCGTCATAGGGCTGCTTGGCGCGGTGCACCTTGAAGGGCCAGATTTTAGCCCTGGAGTCAGTGATATTGCCGCCAGGGTTGTTGATGGGATTTATCTGAGTGGGGTAAATGGGATCCCCGAGGATGTACCGGCTGGCTGTCCCGTTATACCAGTGGTATTCGGGGGTAAAGTTAGCCTCGTAGACGAAACTGCCCTTGATTTTGAGGTAGGTGTGCAGGCCCTCTTCGATTTCGTCACTGCCCGCAGTGGACCAATCCCAGTACATCTTCGTGGGCTCACGAGTGGCTCCAGCAGGGATGTGACAGGTTTGGCAAGCCACAGTGCTAACGTGAGCATTGATGCGATCGTCCTCATGTAGGTTTTTGTTGTGGCAATCTGTGCAGTAGATCTGATTTAGATCGTCAAGGCTGACGGATATCGATCGCCCTTTGATGAGGTGATCTTCAGTTTGGTGGCAGTCTGTGCATAGGAAGTCGTGTTTTCCCATGTGTACGTCCACGCTCTCCGGGGGGAAGTAGAGGTGTTCGTCGAGGTCGCCGTGCTTGACGGCATTACCCCCTCCGCCGTTGAAGTGACATCCACCACAGTTTTCGCGAGAGGGTTTGTCGACGCTCTGGGCAGCAATCAAGAGGTCCACTCCTTCGACGGGATAGCCAGCGTAGCCTTTAACGTAAATTCCAGATTGGTCGTGACAGACCAGGCAGTCGACGTTCTCCTCTTTGGAGAAGTCGAAGTTGGCATCCTCCCAGCCGTAACCTGCGTGACAGGATGTGCATCCAGACCAGTTGGATTGAATCCCGATGCAGAAGTTGTTGATGGAGTTTTTCTTCCCTACCGTGATCGGTCGATCATATCCTTCCAGATCATAGGGTTGACTTTCCCAAGTCCAGTGGGCGGTTTGCATCACCTGGTGAGCGGCGTCTTCGTGACATTCCAAACAGCGTTGGGTGACCTCCGAGCCCGTCTCGAAGGTGCCTTGGATGATGTCGGTGTGGTCCGTATGAGGTACGTGCAGGGGAACGTTGGCCCAGGGATCGTCTTTTGGATTACGGGGTCCGCGCGAGAGAAAGTAAGCGAGCGGCACGATGATCAACGCCAGGGTGATACTGAGGCCAAGCAGCCAGATGTACTTAAAGTTTTTCATAGGCTTTAGCGTTCCGAAGAGGTGGTGGCTACTTCAATTAGATTTGCTCGATAAGTGAGGCGGTCGTAAAGCACGGAGCGGAGCAAATTCAGAGCTTCAATGAGGCGCTCATCTGTCAGGGTATACTCCACACTGGTCCCCTTACGCGTGGCGTGGACCAGCCCACGCTGCTTCAGGATTTTTAGGTGGCGAGAAGCTGCCGGTTGGCTGATTTCAACCTTCTTGGCCAATTCACTGACGTTATGGGGGTGCTCAGAGAGGGCGTAGAGCAACAAAATGCGCCTGGGGTCGGCCAGCGCAGAACAAAGCTCAGCGTGAAGCTGAGTTATCTCTTGGGCTAGGGCGGAGTAATCCATGATCTTTTATAACCTTATGCGCATATTCGAATAGGTTGAAGCATCATAGCACTCAGTCCCCCAGCCAAATAGTGAAACTTGTCACATTATGAAGGGGTAAATGTAACATTATTTACGCCAATATTGTTAGAAACACAATAATAATTGTACAAAGATTATCTTGATAAACATTATCTTCTTTACTGGCGTTGGTTGGTTTCCATTAAATTGATTTCCCTCTGTACAGTTCGCTGCTCGGATAAAATAGGGCGGAGTTTGTTTATGCTCACGC
>JASFVL010000172.1:0-7925 GCA_050049875.1 Anaerolineales bacterium | reverse complement strand
ATCGCTGCAGTGCTCTTTCTCTTTGTCGGCTTGCGCTACCCCATTCAGGCCTTGGGGATTGCCTGGCCGTCGAAGCGCGGCTGGCTGGCTTTGCTAGTTGCCATCTTGATCAACTTCGCCGCGGCGGCACTCTTCCAGATCCTGCCAAGGGATGTTCTGGAGACCGGTTCGTCCGGCGATTTGGCTGCTCGAATCACTGGACCGGTCTCCACAATCGTTTTGTTGATAGGACTTCTGTTCCGAGCGGCGCTGCCTGAGGAACTTCTTCTGCGGGTGACCTTACAACCGCGCTTAGCGCGCTTCCTCCCCCTGGGTTGGGCCATTCTGGTTCAGGCCTTGCTGTTCAGCCTGGGTCATCTGCCTCAAAGGTTGATAGGGTACCAAGAGCCCCTGCCCCTCGCTTTGGGTTACCTGCTCACAGTGGACAATGGGCTGATCGCGGGTTACCTGTGGTACCGCACGCGCAGTTTACCGCTGCTGCTTATCTTGCATCTCTTTGCCTTTCCACGATTGGGGATATAGGTTGAAAGCAGGGGATCTATGCCGAGAGAGTCAAGAATCGACCGGGGAATTTACCTGGTGGGTGACGAAAAACGAATCTATCGATTTTTGAAGCGGAATCCGGATTGGGAGAAGCTTGACCCCTCCGAAAACGAGGAGAACAAGCGCCAGATTGACGGATACACTCGAATCTTCAGAGATGGGCGAAGGAAAACGTTTCAATATCGCAAACACTGATATTGAGGATGAACTGGCGACGGGCCCGATCTACCGCTACCGGGGATTCACGACAGCGGTCATGACCCACGCGCTTGGCAACTGGGTAGTCGTGATGGTTCTTTTGCGATAGGTCGATCGAGCAGCGGTGAGGGAAATCAATATCGCGCTCGTAGGTCATTACGGAGGTGGCTTGTAATATGGAAACTGTGGAAAAAGTATTGGAGAAGCTCAAATCAAAGGCTGATCCTGATCAGCTCAAAGGGATGGCCAGGTACGGGTTGGAAGTGGAAAAGCGGCTTGGCGTGAAAGTCCCGGAAATGAGGAAAATCGCCAAAGAAATCGGCGAGGACCATGCACTAGCCCTGGCGCTGTGGGAGACCGGGATTTCCGAAGCCATGATCCTCGCCTCCATGGTGGACATCCCGGAGGAGGTTTCCGAGGACCAGATGGAAGCCTGGGTGGTGGACTTCAATTCCTGGGACGTTTGTGACCAGGTCTGTATGAACCTCTTTGAGAAAACACCCCTGGCGTGGAAGAAAGTCCGGGATTGGTCGCAGCGGGAGGAGGAATTCGTGAAGCGAGCGGGGTTTGCCCTGATCGCCTGCCTGGCATGGCACAACAAAGCAGCTTCGGATGAGGACTTCCTGAGGTTGCTTCCGGTCATCCGTGAAGGGGCTGAGGATGGGCGTAACTATGTGAAGAAAGCGGTGAGCTGGGCACTGAGAAACATAGGCAAGCGCAATCCCAACTTGAACGAAGCTTCCTTGGAGGCTGCAAAAGAACTTCGAGCGATGGACTCGAAATCCGCGAGGTGGATCGGCTCCGATGCCGTGCGGGACCTCACCAGCGAGGCGACCAGGAGAAGGTTAGCGAAGATGGAAAAATGATATCTCTGACGCGCAATAACCTATTGCTGGTCTAGGCTGGCAGGGTCATATTCTCATACTCTTTGAAGGGACAAGATGCAGGGGTGGCTGGAGTGGTGAAGCTAGTCTAAATTCCCTACTTATTCAGTCGTTGGAAGACCTGTGCCATAGGTGGGTGCTGGTGAAGTTCGCCCCAGGGAGATCAAGCGTGTAATGCTATAATATGGACAGCTGATCACTTATCTCTCATGGAGGACTGCTGATCATGGGCAATCGCTATCTGGATTGGTTTCGACAAGCAGAAGCCGACCTTCAACACGCTCGCCATTCTCTTGAAGACGGCGATTTCGAATGGAGTTGCTTTGCTGCACATCAAGCAGCCGAAAAAGCATTGAAGTCCGTCTTCCTCAAAATGGGACTGGATGCTTGGGGACACACCATAACCGTGCTGATCGGTAATCTTCCGGAGACTGTAGGACAACCCTCAGAGACTCTAATCAATTACGCTCGAATTTTAGATAAATACTATATTCCTACTCGTTACCCTAATGGGTTTGATTCTGGAGCGCCAACGGATTATTACACTGAAGAAGAAAGCAGTAATGCTATTCGCCAGGCGGAGGCCATCCTTGAATTCTGTCGTCATCAAATCGATTGATAGAGATCAGGTCCGAGAGGATATGCTGTCATACGCAACCCAATTGCGCCAGCGGTATCCGGAAATCGAACGGGTTATTTGGTTTGGATCCTGGGTAACTGGGTCACCAACACCTGGTAGCGATGTTGATCTATGTTTGATTCTTACCTCGTCTGATCAACCCCATCGCGACCGGGTCTCCAAATATCTACCGCTCGGTTTTCCAGTGGGGATTGATCTGTTCGCATACACCAAAGACGAGTTTGAACGCTTGAGGGGAGCTTCGCCAGGGTGGTACCGGGCAATTACCTCAGGCATTGAAATTTGAGTCCATCTCAATTAAATCGACTTACGAAGCCTGCGCCAATAAGAGACGGTGCAGTTTTAGCTAGTCCCTATTAAGGGCTCTCATCGAAGCGATCACCCGTCTGTATGCTTGTGCGGTCGTCGATACACCTCCCCCTCTGGATGTGATGACCATCAGTAGTTTTGTGGCTGCACCGTATATGTTGATCCTGTCCAGTTGAAGAGCTTTTCCTTGAATGGGTTGCACAAATTGATGGCACTACACCAAACCGTGGGGTTAAAAAAGAGGATTTGGTGTTTCGCTCTACAATCTCCTAATGTTCTATAGGCTTGTTGGGCACGTCGAGTAGTCCCCAATGAGGAAAGATAATGTCTGTAATATACTTAAAAGTTGTTCGCGTGACTGGAAAATGGAAGGCGCCCTTGCCTACTTGAAAGATGCACACACTGGGACAAAAGTGGCTGCGAAATAGGACAAAGCACCATGATGACTGTTGGACAGCGGTTTTCTGGAAAGATAATGACTGCCTGCTGGTGAATCCCAAATACCCTCTTGACTCTCCTGTTACTGGAGGCTGTATAACATAGCTGGAGGCCTTCACAATGATCCGGATTGGAGATTTTTCAAAACTCAGCCGTGTAACGGTCAAGACCTTGCGCTACTACGACGAGGTCGGTCTGCTCAAGCCGGCTCACGTGGACAACTTCACGGGATACAGGCACTACACCTACGAGCAATTGCCGCGCCTAAATCGCATCCTGGCGCTCAAAGATCTAGGCTTCTCGTTGGAGGAGATCGGCCAACTCCTCGCTGAGGATCTTGCCGCCAAGCAAATGCGCGGGATGTTGAAGCTGCGTCAATCCGAGATCAAGCGGCGGGTCCAGGATGAGAGGGAACGCTTAGCGCGGGTCGAAGTCCGGCTGAGACAGATCGAACAGGAGGATGTCATGTCCAAGTACATTGTTGTCATCAAGAGCGTTGAGCCGCTCAAGGTCGCTGCGCTGCGGGGGATCGTCCCGACGCCACCCGACCAGGGACGGCTGTGGAACGAACTGGAGAGCTATCTCGCCAGGCAGCACGTCCAACCAGCGGGACCGTGCTTGAGCCTCTATCACGATGAAGAATACAAGGAGGTGGATTGGGATATCGAGGTCTGCGAGCCAATTGAAGGCGATTTGCCCGAAACCGAGCGAGTGAAAGTACGCCAACTAGCCGACACCAAGACGATGGCCTGCGTGGTACATCAGGGACCCTTCATCACCATCAGCGAGGCTTACGAGGCGTTGATCAAGTGGATCGGTGAAAACGGTTACCAAATCGTGGGGCCTGGCCGCGAAGTGTACCTGAGAGAGGCTAAAGAGGGGGATCAGAACGACCCCGACACCTTAACCGAGGTTCAATTCCCTGTGAAGAAGGGATAACATAAAGCAGGTCCTACAACACGGGGAAGGAGGGCGATGCCGGATTGGCAGATCGTTGAACCGGTACAGAATATTAATCCCCATTGGATCGTGTGCTGCGCATGGCGTTCGACGCCATGCGCAGCACACTCGTTCCCATTCGTTAATCGAACTTGAAGCGCCAGATGGCTACTGATAAAAAGACGGCAGCGAAACCTAGCAGCACGAGGATATTGGGAAGCAGCTGTCCTAGATCAGCGCCGTAGATCATCAATTTGTAATATCCCTTGATGGCATGGGCGTGCGGTGTGAGTTGGGAGATGGAGAACTTGAGCCCTTCAATCGGTACGTCAAACTGGATCGCCCCACCTCCCAGATCGAGTTGGAAACTAGTGAACCCACTAGCAAACCAGAGCACGAAGCCCGACAACATGCCGATGCTTCCAGCCTGCCTTCTGGTTTGCACGAGCGATCCCAAGAGCATACCTAACCCAGTTGTGGCCAGCGCCAGGGCGAGTGTGAGAACCAGGAGTCCCAGAGGATCGCCTAACGGCATATCGAACAGGATGTAACAGACCCCAAACATCACCAGCATCTGCAGGAAGACAACCCCGATAAAAGCCACCATCTTGCTGGTGACGACAGTGCCAGGGTGGATGGGTGCGGCCAACAACCGGCGGAATGAGCCGGCTTCTTTTTCTTTCAAAATGGACTCGGCCATGAAACCGACGAGGAAGAAGGCGAACATCGTTGAAAATATTGGCATAATGAAGGCGAAGACGACGCCGCTGGCCACGAGGGTCCTCTCCTCCTTGGCTAGGTCCTGGCGTTGGACAACGATCGCTGGATTTTGACGGATTTCCTGCACCGCCGTCCAGACGACACCTAGTGTTTGCGCGTGCACAGCACGGGCTACTTCAGGATCAGCCCCTTCTAGTGCGCCTGTCCTTTCATAAACCGCTCGAATGCCATACTCGATCTCCGCCCGAATGCTCAGCTCTGTAAGCACTTCTCGTAAGATGCCGGCAACGACCTGGGCTTCCGTCTGCTGAGTCGGATCTTTAATCAATTGGATACTGGTCGGTTGGTTGGCGTCGATCGTGGCACTGAAATCGACCGGGATGATGATCGCGGCCGATGCCTCACCGTCGGCGACCTTTTTGTCCGCCAAGTCAACGGAAGGTGCGGTTCTTGTTTGTAATGTTTGGATGTCGCGCAGAACTTCCTCCACCTGTGCGCCGTATGGACCCTCGTCCTCATTCACGATATACGCCCTGATAGAAAACGTGGATTCACCACTAACGCTGACCAGGTTATCAGCACCTGCTGCTTTAGGAGCTCCAAGCATTAAGGCAAAGACCAAAGGAAGGACAAACAGAACTGCCAATTGCCCGCGATCCTTGAAGAGGATCTTCAGATCCTTCCTAGCTTGTTTCAAAGTGTTTCTTAGAAAATTCATGATCAGTCTCCTCTTTCTATCAGCTCAGCGATAGTCGAACCGCCACAAACCGACAGCGAAAAACGCAAGTGTAAAACCCAACAAAACGAATATATTGGGCACGATATCAGCCAAGCCCTGCCCGCGGACGAAGAGGTCCAGAAAAGCCTGATTGGCCCAGGTATGCGGGATCAACTTACTGATGATGTCAAACGGCGAGATCGACGCGATCATGTCCAGCCAGATGCCAGCAAAGCCGAAAATCCATAACACAACCTGGCTCAGCCCGCTGATCTGTGCCTCGGTGCGCGCGATGCCAGCAATGAACACCCCCAGGCTCGCAGAGCAGAGCAGAATGACCAAACACATCACAACCAGCGCCAGGGGATCGTTCCCTATCGCCATGCTGTCAAGCCCCAACACGGGCAAGATAAAGACCCCGGTGCCAAAGAGTACGATGATCTGGGTTAACCCTGTGATGAAGTTCGGCGCCATCTTGCCCAGCAGGATCGTGGGCTTGCTGATGGGAGCCGCCAACAGACGGCGGAAGCTGCCTATCTTTTTTTCCTCGTAGATCGACTGCGCTGTCGTCTGCGCTGTAAGGAAGATAAAGAGGACCGCGAAACCAGGCACAAACACATCGGGGGGGTTGGTCTCCTGATCGTCCTTTGCCTGTAGGTGTAGCGGCCAGATCTCATCCAGACCCAACAACGGTTCTGTTCTGGAGCGCTCAAACTGGCTCTGAGCTTGTTCAATGATGATCTCGGTCGTAAAAGCTTGTTGCTCCGGGGACGACCCCGCCTGCATGGCGGCCATCTGCTCGAAGCTGTTGATCAACTGCGACTGAAGCGATAAATCTGCGGCTACGCCAGCAACTACTCGATGCACGGCTTCGCTTCTGGTGTAATTAGCGTCGGATGCATTCTCCAACTGCAGCGTTACCACATCACCAGATTCCAGATCCACAGCGTAGTCCGCAGGGATCGTCAGCATGCGTTTGATCGTCCCTTCGTCAAAGGCGGATCGGGCCTCTACTTGCTCATAGAGCTCACACTGGATCCCCCCGCCCTGGTTAAGGGCCCGGATCAACGTCTGCGAGGCTTCGCTCCCCGCATCGAGGTTCACAACCGGCAAGGTGATTGCTTCCCCTTTTGGAGAACGCTCCACACCTGATACGCCGCTGAAGGCGAGGATGAAAACAATCGGGACGACGAATAAGTAGAGCAACGTTCCACGCTCTTTGAGAAAAATCTTGATGTCTTTGCGTGCCACACGTAGTGCCGTTGGAATATTCAATATGTTCATGGTTAACCTCTCACTCCCTGAGCTTCTTTCCTGTCAGATGCAGGAAGACACTCTCCAGGTTGGGCTCCCACTTTTCCATGGAGGTGATGCGCACATCCAGTTGATTAGTGATATCGAGGATGCCCATGAGAGCTTCCTGGAAACGGTGTGTTTCGATTTTTACGTGCCCGTCGTCGCGCGTCATTGATTTGACCGCGGGCAGTTCCATCACTCTATCTTCCACCGTTTGCACTCGCCCAAGGCCTGCTCCGGTTTCAGGATCTTCCAAACCGAGCACCAGGATGCCGCCACCGAGACTGCTGATGAGGGCGGAGGGGGTGTCGAGAGCGATGATCTGCCCCTCGTCGATGATGGCCACGCGGTGGCACAAGCGCTGCGCTTCTTCCATATAGTGGGTGGTGTATATCACCGTCATCCCAGCGTGATTCAATTCTTCGACCGCCTCAAAGATGGCGTTGCGACTCTGCGGGTCCACGCCGACGGTGGGCTCGTCCAGGAAGAGCACTTTGGGTTGGTGCAACAGTCCGGCGGCGATGTTGACCCGACGCTTCATGCCACCCGAGTATTTCTCGACGGCTTCGTTCGCCCGTTCGGTCAATTCCACCATCGCCAACAGCGCATCGACGCGCTCGCGTAATTGTTTTCCCCCCAAGCCGTAGATGCTGCCAAAAAATGTGAGGTTGTCGCGCGCCGAAAGCGTGGGGTAGAGAGCCAGCTCCTGGGGAACCAAGCCCATCTTTGACTTAACCGCATTGGTGTCGGTACCCAGGTCGAGGCCATCTACGGTGATACGGCCGCTGTTGGGCTCGAGCAACCCGGTGATCATCGAGATGATGGTGGTCTTGCCGGCGCCGTTCGGCCCCAACAGACCAAAGATCTCGCCCTCTTGAATGGCGAGATTGACGTCGTCGACCGCTGTAAGGTCACCATACTTCTTTACCAGATTTCTGGCTTCTAAGATCGTCTTTTTCATTTCAGCTCCTTTCTATTGTTTAGAGTGAACCGTCCGTATTGAGCAGTTCATTCGGTTTGATGCAACTACTATGAGTGTAGCAAGCGGTGAAGTTGTTGTAATCTACAGGAGGTCATCACCCAAGTCCTATTTCGCACTGTGACCCGGTCACATCTGGAAGTGTGACTTAAACATGACTTATGCAGTTGAAGGGGAAGGTTGGGGGGATTGGGCGGGGAATTCCCGCCCCAAACCCCCCCGGGATCGACCCACAGGCTTGCATGCGTTAAAATTAAAACA
>JASFVL010000171.1:0-7952 GCA_050049875.1 Anaerolineales bacterium | reverse complement strand
CTGTCTGGACTTCTAATTCCACGTAGCATATACCACGCATGCCTAAATATTGTACTGGAGTGTCGGTATGGTCGACGCCACCAAATTCCCAAATGCATGCATCGGCAGTTAATTTCTCTCTATTCTGGCGAATGAAATCGGGCAAATGGACGCTGCCAATCTCTTCCTCCCCCTCAATGATGAATTTAACATTGCATGGTAGTTCACCATCAATAGCAAGCAGTGCATCTAAAGCAAAAAGTCTGCTGACGATATGCCCTTTGTCGTCGCTTACGCCACGGGCATAGAGTTTACCTTCTCGGAGAGTGGGTTCAAAAGGAGGACTTTCCCATAGCTCCAAGGGTTCTGGTGGTTGCACATCGTAGTGATTATAGAACAACAAAGTTTTGTTTGAGTTTTTAAGCATACGCTGCGCCACTACCACAGGGGCACCCTCGGTTTCCATGATCTCTACATCAAATTTCCGTTGGGAGAGCATTTCGCCAACCAGATTTGCAGTTTCTTCAAGCCCCCAATTCTGTGCTGCTACACTGGGTTGCGCGGATAGTAGGGATAATTCTGCAATGCTCTCGTCAATATGACTGTCGAGATAGGCATCAATTTCACGAAAATCCTTCATAATAACCTCCTAAGTGTTCAAGATTTGCTCAGTAATTATAATTTTGAAAATAAATGAAGTTACGCAGTTGGGGAGGAATGGGGGGATTGGGTGGGCAACGCCCACCCAATCCCCCCACCATTACCCATGAACTGCGTAAGTCCTATATAATTTACCGATGTATCTTCCTTGATCATTCCCCAAATATCCAGGATAAAGAAGAAGCTCCTGCCCATGCAAACAGAAACATCTTCAAGGTCACGCCCAACCAAGCCCAGAAGAGAAACCGAGGCAATGACATATTTAATGCTCCTGCAGCAATGCCAGCAATATCGAAGAAAGGATTTGGTATAGCTGCCAGGATGAAGATCGTCAAAGGACCGTTCCTGCGCATCCAGCGCGTCATGCGGTCATAAAGGTCCACTCGTTCAATCACTGCTTGACCGCTGAAACCTGCTAGGTAGCCAGAGAGTTCGCCTAACGCGCCACCCATCCCTGCAGCCAGAGCCACACCGAAGGGGTTAAATACATTGCCCATAGCAAAGACGACAGCAATTCCTGGAGCAGGCAATAGCACAGTTGCATTGGTGAGTAGAGCAATTAAAAAAATACCCGGATAACCGTAAACGGCCAATTCTCTGGCTTGATCTCGGATGCTATAGACATAGAGCGTTATTGCGACGACAGCGATTAAGGATAGCGCCCGTGCGATGTTCAGTCTAAGGTTACTGGAGAGCATAATTTGACTATCTGTCAAAGTATCCTACAATGTGCCTAAATGTCAATTTTCGGATCAGTGTTATTCAGCTGCCGCATTTGTTAACATCGTGCGGATGCGGGCGACCACCATATCCATTGCGACGGTGTTCCAACCACCTTCTGGGATAATCACATCCGCGTACCGTTTTGATGGATCGACAAATTCTTGGTGCATGGGTCGTACGGTGTTGAGGTATTGCTCAATGACTGAGTCCATCGTGCGCCCGCGTTCAATTAGATCCCTTTGTAAACGGCGGATGAAGCGGATATCTGGATCAGTGTCGACGAATATCTTTACGTCTAGATGTTTTCGCAATTCTGATTCCGCAAAGATAAGGATGCCTTCAACAATGATAACAGCTTGGGGTTGGATGATAGCCCTTTCAGAAGTCCGGATATGATTTTTAAAGTCGTAAACTGGCAGTTCAATTGGATGCCAAGCTTTGAGTTGGTGGAGGTGTTCGATAAGCAAATTTGTCTCTAGAGAATCCGGATGGTCGAAATTTACCATTGTCCTCTGTGTTCTGGGGAGATCACTCAAGTCCTTGTAATAAGCATCATGCGGAAGGAATGCGATTTGGCCGGCGCCTACCCTGCTTAATATGACATTTGCTACAGTGGTTTTGCCAGAACCAGTTCCCCCTGCAATACCGATCACTAAGGGAGACTTCTTCTCATCCATAAAAAGAATTATACTGGATGCGGTAGAACTTATGAAAGCAAAATTCTTGGACTGATTTTGGGATATACTTCTGGATATATGGAAAGATGTAAGGTTAAACGAAGATCACAGGAAGAGAATGGATCATGGAAAACAAAAAGCCACCGAAGGGAATCGAACCCTTGACCCGCCGCTTACGAAGCGGCTGCTCTGCCGTCTGAGCTACGGTGGCGCTAACGGAAAATGATTGCGGCGAAGATTATACCAGGCAAAGTAATGGGTCGACAAGGATTGTGAGAAGTAGTGTGCACGCAAGACTTGTCAGGAAGAAGACGGTGGGGTTTTTTTTGGGGCGGCTCCCCCCCCAAAAAACACACCCCACTTAATTCCCTTTGACAACATGTAAGTGCACACGAGAAGTAATATAAGAGATCTAAAATGCGTATAGCTATGTTGGCCTACCATACATGCCCCCTGGCGACATTGGGGGGTAAAAATACAGGCGGTATGAATGTTTATGTGCGTGATTTGACCCGCCAATTAGGTAAGATGGGGGTCCACGTGGATGTCTTCACGCGTTCGCAGGACGAACATGTTCCCCATGTACTTCACGATTTGGGCTATGGAAATCGCATTGTTCATGTCCCAGCTGGTCCTGAGTTTCCACTACCGAAAAGAGAACTCGCCAGCTATCTGCCAGATTTTGTGAGCGGTGTTCAGGATTTTGTGACCCGTAAGAGATTAAAATATGACCTTCTTCACAGCCATTATTGGATGTCGGGCATCGCTGCTCGAGACCTAAAAGCCGTTTGGGGGATCCCCATTATTCATATGTTCCATACTTTGGGAATTATGAAGCGAAGGGTTGCGCGGGATGACAGCGAAGTGGAGGGGGATTATCGCTTAGAAGGTGAACGTGATGTGATTAATTTGGCTGATTGGATCATCGCTGCCACACCAGCTGAATTAGCACAGCTCCAGTGGTTGTATAATGCTGAAACAGAAAGAATTTCCGTAATCCCGCCGGGGGTAGACGTTAATCACTTCTACCCGATTGACCCAGACGAAGCCAAAGAGTATATCGGCATTCCGCCAAATGACCAAATGTTGCTCTTTGTAGGTCGAGTGGAACCACTAAAAGGAATTGATACCTTGATACGCGCAATTGCATTGATGCGCGAAATGGGATTGTTAGAACGTCACCGCTTATGTCTGTCGATCATTGGAGGGGACCCAGATCCAGACTCCGCAGCGACAAACACCGAGATGGTGAGATTAAAGGAATTGAGAGAGGACAACGATCTCGAAGATATTATAACCTTCTTGGGTAGGCGCAGTCAGGATACACTCCCGTATTATTACTCTGCATCAGAGGCTGTGGTGATGCCTTCGCATTATGAATCATTTGGCATGGTCGCTCTGGAAGCCATGGCGTGTGGGACGCCTGTTGTGGCATCTGAAGTGGGCGGTCTGGCGTTTCTAATCCAAGATGAGGTAACTGGTTATCATGTTCCAGTTGGAGAGCCAGAAGCATTGTGTGATCGGTTGAGCTTGCTGCTCGAAGATCGGAATTTGCATGAGCGGATGTCTAAAGATGCTGTTATTTTTTCTCAAGAATACGCGTGGGAGAATATCGCGGCCAAAATTGTGGAACTTTACCAAAAGTTGATGAATAATCTATAGGAGATTAAAGATTAATTCCATTTACCCTAATCTATTAACATCTTGAGGCGTTGTTCTAATAAGCCATACCCAGTTTCTTGGATTTCAAGGGGAAGTTCTAAATATGCTGCAATTTCTCCTGCTTTCTCACGATTTGCGAGCGTCCCGTTTTGTACTAGGTAAACCAATCTTGTGTAATTACGGAAATATTCTTTTTTTAATTGAGGGAAACGGTCCAAACCCATCCCTTTAATCATACTACCGCGAAAGGCTTTAATTAGGTAATCGGTCAAGAAAAAAGTTCCCAGTTCCTCTTCCATTAGATCAAAAAAAAGTTCCCCAGCATACATTTCATAACAATGGGGTCCTTCCACACGCTCGATTCCATGCTCTTCTAATACTTTGTCCAAAGCCCCTTTAGACCCACAATCTCCATAAACAACTACTAATCTTTCATACTTTTCTTTTAGATTAAGGATTTGTTTCTCGACATCCGGAGCGATGCGATCTGGATAGAGATGATTTACGGCGGGAATACCTATTACTTCCGCATCCCAACCGTTTTTAGCTATGATATCCAAAACTTCACGCCCCAATGCTCCGCATATGATCAATCCAATCGTCATGGTTATCGATCCCTTTGGCGGCGTCTACGACGAGTACGTTGTCTCCGACCAACTTGTGAGCTTGCACGTGATTCCGAATTGGCTTGAATCCATTGCATGCAATTTTCGTCAAAACCCATCATCACATCGGCTGCCTGAATAGCTTGTCTGATCTCTTTCTCCAATGGATTGGTTATCGCCGAGGTTAGACCATTAGCGATTGCCATGGGCAAAAACACTGCATTCAACATACTCCTGTTAGGCAGACCAAAAGAGATATTGCTAGCACCACAAACTGTGTTACATCCCAGTTCTTCTCGTACCCTGCGAAGAATTTGGAATACTTGCTGCCCAGCCAGACGAATTGCTCCAATTGGCATAACTAGTGGGTCGATTATGACGTCCTCTTTTGGGATACCATGGTCCATGGCTCGTTCCACAATTTTCTTAGCCACCTCAAAGCGTACATCCGGATCCTCTGAAATGCCATGCTCATCATTGGAGATACCGATAACTGCTGCTCCATGTTTTTTCACTATGGGCAGAACAGATTCCAATCGATCTTCTTCACCAGTCACTGAATTGACTAATGCTTTTCCACGATAAACCTTCAATCCTCGTTCTAATGCTGCGACAATCGAAGAATCGATGGAAAGTGGGACATCGGTTACGGATTGAACTAACTTAACTGCTTCCTCCAGTAGCTTGGGCTCATCTGTTAAGGGGATGCCAGCATTTATATCCAACATATGAGCACCCGCCTCAACCTGTGCGAGAGCATCATTGATCACTCGGTCAAAATTTTCGGAAGCCATCTCAACTGCCAATTTCTTACGTCCTGTTGGGTTGATACGTTCCCCAATAATCGTGAAGGGCATTTCTGGTCCGATGAGGACAGTTTTGGTTTTCGAGCTAAGTTCTGTTTTCAAGTCTACACCTGTTCTTTATATCAACGCTGCCATTTTCTCGGACGCGGGCGTTCCTTGCTTTCCTGTGCACTGGTTTGACGAGGACGGGGTAACAAGCCGGCTTCCTCAATGATTTCGGCTACCAATTCTTCTTGACGATAAGCCATGACATGCACACCAGCTACCCCTTCGATTTCCCGCACACGTTCGATAATCTCTACACAAATACGCTTTCCCTCATCCCGTTGTTTAGATTTTGGTGTTTTTTGCAAACGCGCGACAATGCTATCCGGTATGATTACCCCTGGGACATTGGTGCGCATATACTCCGCGGCACGCGCGGACCGTAAGGGACCTACTCCCACCAAGATACATATTTGTTGGTCAATTCCCAAATCACGCACCATTTGCATGAACTGTTGGAATCTTGCTAGATCATAGCAGTATTGAGTTTGGATAAAATTTGCACCAGCCTCAATCTTCTTCGCTAAGCGGAGAGGGCGCCAGTCATGGGGCGGCACAAATGGGTTGATGGCTGCCCCAAGATATAATCTTGGGGGTACAGTCAATTTCCTTCCGCTGAGAAACATACCCTCATCGCGCATCACTCTGATGGTGCGCAGCAGTTGAATTGAGTCAAAATCAAAAACTCGCTTTGCTTGTGGTTGGTCGCCGGTGGTTACATCATCACCAGTTAGACAAAGCACGTTGCGTACGCCCATCGCGGCTGCTCCCAACACATCACCTTGAATAGCGATCCGGTTGCGATCACGGCAAGATACCTGCATAATAGGCTCATAACCAGCTCTTGTGAGCAGCGCGCAGATAGCAACGCTGGACATATGGCAGTGCGCAGCTGAAGCGTCCGTAGCGTTAATTCCATCACAAACCCGGGAAAGCACCAGAGCCGCGTCGTAGACTTCCTGCGGGTCTGCGCTGTCGGGTGGATTCAACTCCGCAGTGACCGCGAAATCCCCCGCTCGTAAAATTCGCTCCAATCGACTACCTGCAACATATTGATTATTGTTTTCCATTATCTTGTCGAATATCTATAGTCAATATCAAGGATAGCAAACTCTCAGAAGACACTCACGAATCGGATAACACATCGATCTCAGAAACCGCCACCCATCCTGGAGGAGATATCTTATCGGTACCAGTCAACATATTGATCCATGCTGAAGAACCTGTTAATCTTTGGTTTACTGGGGGTTGTAGTTCGGTTATCTCTTTCCCAAACACTTCCATTTGTAGAGAGCGCTCATAAGCTTCTACCCACACACAGCGCATTTCAGGAATAACCTCACAGTTTCCATTCTCACGCACACCGCCACAAGGACCGTTGCGAATGAATTTGGGACAGGTCATTGGGCATGTCATGCCGGTTGAGTGGAGAATACATTGACCACACATCCTGCAATCAAAGATTATTTTTTTAAAAAATTCTTCAAATGGGTTTAGCCACCTGTTCGATCTCTCGTAGCTTATCCGTTCAAATATTGGGCGTAAACGCTGGATAATCCATGAAGTTATTTGATAGGCGCGCTCCAATAGAAGGGGGTGATTGCGCAAGAAAACGCCGATTTTTGAAGAATGACCAGTCTCTGACATACAAGATATTTAATTTGTGAAAAAGCAGTGTCTTTATCTTCCTATAAATTGGTTGTTCATCTTCATCAGAAGAGCGGATCACTTGGGTCTGGGCTGCGGGCGTTTCAATGCTGCTGCCATCGCCCGAATGTGATCGGGGGTACTACCACAGCAAGCTCCTATCAAAGTGGCGCCCAAACTGCGCACATTTTGGGCATATTTAGCCATTAACTCGGGTGTGCCATCGAAAACGATCTCTTTACCCACCAATTTAGGCAAGCCAGCGTTGGCTTTAGCGATCAGGGTTGCTTCAGGGTTAATATCATGCATGGATCGGATGATTTCCTCGATCTCAGCCGGACCATTGCCACAATTCGCTCCTAAGACGATAATATCAAATTGGCTTAGTGTTTCCATTGCCTGTTTAGGGCTTACACCCATCATCGTGTGACCATGGGTATCAAATGTCATCGTTGCAGCGATGGGAAGAGCACTTACGGAACGGATAGCTTCTACAGCTGCTTTGACCTCATTCAAATCGCTCATTGTTTCGATCCAGAAGACATCTACACCATCATCGTCTAAAGTTTTCGCCTGTTCGGCGAAAGCGTTTTTCATTTCGTCATAGCTTATGGTTCCCAAAGGTTCTAACAACTGCCCTGTAGGCCCGATCGAGCCAGCAACAGCCACGAGTTGCGGGGACTGATCTGCGACAGCGCGAGCGTTTTGTGCAGCAGCTTTATTTAACTCAACCACGCGATCTTGCAAATTGTGTAGGTTCAGGCGATAGCGGGTACCTCCAAACGAATTTGTTAAGATCACCCTGGACCCGGCATTAACATACGCTTGATGAACATTACGAATTCGCTCAGGATGTAGGATATTCCACTCTTCGGGGGGATTTCCGGAATTTAGACCAGCGGACATCAGCATGGTACCCATAGCCCCATCGAGCAAAAGACATTCTTCAGTTTCTAGGAGCTCAATAAATCGGTTCATAGTTTCCCATCTCGTATTTGGATCAATTTTTTTGCAGTTTGTACGGCGACTGCTGCATCTTTACAGTAAGCATCAGCTTCGATGTCCTCAGCAAAAGCATCATTTAAAGGCGCACCACCCACCAAGACGATAAGATTCTTACGAATGCCATTTTCTTTAAGTGCATCGAT
>JASFVL010000010.1:0-31147 GCA_050049875.1 Anaerolineales bacterium | reverse complement strand
GATGGCGTCTCAAAGAAGGGGCAAAACGAACTTACATATTGGGTATTGCAGTCCTTGCCACCAACATCTTGCTGACTCTGACGGACGAATTCGGGTTTTTCGACCTGGTCACTCTGCTGATCGATATCACTCTGATCCTCCTATTGATCTCCGACCACTCCACCTACAGCTCCCCAAAGGGCAAGACAACAGCCAACATTTAACCAACATCAAGTCACCAAGCACCCATAAAACCCTCAATCTCGCGGGAACGACAGGGTGCAGAAGGGAACTCCAGATATGTATAACCCCTACCTGCGTCGCATCTTTTGGTTGCTGAATAAATTTTTCATGGTCCCACTTTTCCGGTTGGGGCTCGGGGCGTTTATGGGAAACCCATTCACAGGCTACATCATGGTCGTGAAAACCATTGGGAGGAAAACCGGTAAGGTTCGCTACACACCGGTTAACTACACCATAATAGATGGGTGGGTGTACTGCATGGTCGGGTTCGGTAAGATTGCTGACTGGTACCGCAACATACAGGAAAGACCGCAAATTGAGCTGCTCCTCCCCAGCGGTCCTATGGCAGGCGAAGCCTCCCAGGTGAGCGACCCTCAGGAGTCCTTAAAAGCAACCCGTCAGTTGTTGAAAAACGCAGGCTTTGCTGGTTTCTTCTTGGGTTTCAACCCCTTCTCCGCACCAGATGATCTTATTGAAGAAAAGACAAAAGAAATACCAATGATCTGTGTCCGTCCAACCGGGATTGGCAGCGGCGCAGGTGATTCTGGAGGCTGGTTGTGGGTGCTTGTATTTCTGTTTTTCGCCTGGCTGATCCTGCGATAGAGGCGGATGGCTAAGTAGTGTATCCAGGTGTAAGGACAATCCAAAGAATAGGCTTCCTAGTGGAATTGATGCACAATTTAACCTGATTTTAGGGTCACCCAAACAGCCTGAAACTGATATAATTTCATAGTTATTTGGTTAATATTAAGCATATAGCGAACTTGATGGACTAGAAATCTGAGGAGGATGGAATGTCCGAAAATACCCCCACATCTAGAACTAAGGTAGACGCTCCTGAGAAAACCTTCCGTGGACTGCGAAATTTTAACGCGGTTATGGGTTTTCTGCACCTCGTTCAGGGTATCCTGATGATCGTGCTGAGCAACGATACCACCTACCCTATCTTCACTAACTTTCTGCGCTTCGATCAAGATACTTTTAGCTTGACGCCAGACCCGCAGTTGCTCTACGATCTACGTTTCGGACCAGCTGTGGCAGTTTTCCTGCTGCTGTCAGCCGCAGCCCATTTTGCTCTGGCCAGCTTTGGTTACAAATGGTACGTCAAGAATCTAAAGCAAGGAATGAATCCAGCTCGCTTTTACGAGTACGCCTTAAGCTCATCTCTGATGATCGTTCTCATCGGGATGCTGGTTGGCATCTGGGATCTAGGCACATTAATAGCATTATTCGGGATCAACGCCACCATGAACTTCTTTGGCATCATGATGGAACTGCACAACCAGACCACTGAAAAGACCAACTGGACTTCCTTCATCTACGGTTGTTTTGCCGGCATTGTCCCCTGGGTCGTCATCGTGGTCTACTTCCTCGGTGCTGTCAACTCGGCGGGAGCTGAGCCGCCTGCCTTCGTGTACGCCATCATCCCGACCATCTTTGTCTTCTTCAACATCTTCGCTCTGAACATGTACCTTCAGTACAAAAAAGTTGGTCGCTGGAAGAATTACCTATTCGGCGAACGTATGTATATCATCCTGAGTCTGGTCGCCAAAACCGCACTAGCTTGGCAGATCTTTGCCGGCACCTTGGCGCCTGTTTAGATAGAAAAGACTTTCCAAACAACTTCGATAGCTCCGTTTTTAGGGTAGCAGGTTTCGGGAGCAATGGTTAAAATGCCAATCCTACTCATGATAGAGGTGCCCATGAAATGAATCGCACCTCTTTTTAAGACAATTCTGGATTATTTATCCACCAGAGGCATTCGACAGATACCAACCCACTTTATGCCCTTCCCAATAAGGGGGAATTTTGTTATTGAAGTTTTGGGGCAGTACAGCAAAGCTAAAATGTCCCCTCAAATGTTGTCAAAGGGAATTAAGTGGGCTGTGTTTTTGGGTGGCTGAGCCGCCCAAAAACACAGCCCACGTTCTTCTTCCTGACAAGTCTTGCGTGCACACTCTTAAATTTATTAAGGGATAAATTTGCTCTTTTTTGTTATAATAGCAATAGAGGACTGGAGCATTAATGTTAAGAGCGGTATTTAAAGCCGAAAAGATCCACGGTCTATTCTTTGATGGGGCCACATTTCTTGGAAACATTGCCTTTTTAAGCTTTCTGCCTACGCTAGAGGACGAGGTAAACCCAACATTTGCTGGCGCCTTTCTATTGTTAGCGGTGGTGACCCAGATGGCAGGAGCTTATTGGAAGAAGGGTTTTCTTACACAGCGCCTGGCACAACAAACGCGCCCACCTGCGAGGGGATTTGCCAGGGGTTTTATGAATTTCCTCCTATTCTTTCACTTTCTGCTATTTACAGTCATAACCCTGTTCGCCTTAGCTCAGTTAGGGATCTATGATTTTGGGGAATCTGGGAGCTTCTTTAAAGGTGACATCTGGGTGGTGATTTCTCTAATGGTGGGAGCTCTGACAACCTTCCTCGTTATTTCAGCGGAACAATATGAAGTAGACGATCAACATGTGGTGACTAGCCCGAGATGGCTCGAGTTCGGGGCTGATGGACTGTTGTGGGTGTCGGTGGGCATCGTGACACGCACCTTTTGGGACAGCTTAATCACCCTGATCGAACCATCCAGCGGGACAGGTATCGGTGGTAAAGCCATTGTTCTGTTGGTTGCGATGTCCATTCTATACATGTTTTTTTATCTACCCAGCCGCTATCTCTTCCTGGTGGAAGATTACCAACAAGTGCTGACTTGGTTACAGATATGGGCGGCAATGCTACCCGTGGTATGGCTGGTGATTATTGGTTGAAGGGAAACACAACAAAATGAGCACTCCCCTAACCTTTCTGTTTACCGACCTGGAAAACAGCACCCCCCTTTGGGAGAAGGATCCCAATTTGATGAAAGAAGTTGTTTCCAAACACGATACCCTCCTGCGGGAAGTTATCGAAGCAAATCAAGGTCGGGTAGTGAAAACCACAGGAGACGGATTCCACGCGGTTTTTGACTCCGCAGCCGATGGGATCGTGGCAGCACTGAAAGCCCAGCAACACGCCTATAGTGATACATGGCCCGAGGAAATTGGTCCAATTAAAATCCGCATGGGGCTGCACACAGGCGAGAGTCAGCTGAGGGATAGCGACTATTACGGTCCCGAAGTGAACCGTGCCGCCCGTGTGATGGGCATCGCCCATGGCGGGCAGATCATCATCTCAGAAGCAACTGCAGCGCTGATGCGTAAAAATCTCCCCTCGAAAGTTACACTAGCTGACCTGGGTGAACACCGTCTGAAAGGCATCGCCGCCAATGAAAGGATTTTCCAGGTTTGCCACCCGGAGTTGCCCGCTGAGTTCCCACCACTCAGATCGCTATCGGCCTATAAACATAACCTACACCGCCAACTATCCGATTTCATCGGACGCGAAAAAGAACTTGCAGACGTCAAGCGGCTGTTAGGAGAGACACAACTGCTGACCCTTCTAGGACCCGGGGGGACAGGTAAAACCCGACTCATGTTGCAAGTTGCTGAGGAAGTTATCGAAGACTACCCTGATGGGGTTTGGTTGGTCGAATTAGCACCACTCACCGATCCGGACCTGATTCCCGCTCGCGTTAGCGCTGCTTTAAATGTCCAGGAGCAGAAGGGCCGTGAGATGATCGACACCCTCGCCGATTACCTGCGCGTTAAAGAACTCCTACTACTGCTAGATAACGTGGAGCACATTATCCGGGAAAGCGCAGAATTCACGGAACACCTCATGCTACGCTGTCCCATGCTGAAAATTCTGGTGACAGGAAGGGAAGCGCTCTTCATCAACGGGGAAACAACGATCCAAATTCCCTCTCTATCGCTCCCGGACTCAAGGGAGGATCTTAGTTCGGAAATGATCTGCACATCCGAAGCGGTTCAGCTTTTCCTTAACCGAGCCCAAGCTGTACGCCCCGATTTTGACCTCACCACCCAAAACGCGGCCAAAATTGCCGAGATTACCCGCCGGTTGGACGGCATCCCGCTTGCTCTCGAGTTAGCAGCTGCCCGCGTGCGGATGCTCACCGTCGACCAAATCGAAGAACGCCTCTCCGACCGCTTCCGCCTGCTGACTGGCGGCCGGCGCACAGCCCTGCCCCGACAGCAGACCCTGCAAGCGATGATCGACTGGAGCTGGAATCTACTCGATGATAAGGAATGTATCCTGCTGCGTCGCCTTTCTGTGTTTTCCGGTGGCTGGACGCTCGAAGCTGCCCAAGAGGTGACCCGTGACGAACAGCTGAATGAATACGAGGCATTTGACAACCTAGAGCAGCTAATCAATAAGTCAATGGTGAGAGTGAATTACCCTCCGCAGGGTGAGGCTCGCTACAACATGTTGGAGAGCATCCGTCAATATACACGCGACCACCTTATTGAGTCAGGTGAAGGCGAAGCCTTGCGAAACCGGCATGCACGCTATTATGTGAGTTTAGCGGAGAATGCTAATAAATATCCTGGCGTTTCTGCGGAGATCGAGTGGGTTGATCGTATCATTTCGGAATTGGACAACTTTCGCAATGTCCTCACTTGGACCTTGGAGGACCGACCGGATTTGGCTTTGCGTATCTGTGGCTCTCTTTTCTATTTTGACACTTACTGGCTAACTCCCAGGGAAATACGTCATTGGCTTGAACCATTGATTGAAAAATCGCGAGGTCTATTGGAGAACGACGATGATGGCTTCCGCAAGGTGGACTTCATCCAAATACTCATTGGTTTAAGTTGGGCATATGCAAATCAGGGAGTTTTCGAGCTTGGGGTTTCAACCCTCGAAGAGGCTATTCAACTCTCCCGTGAGGCAGGAGAAAAACGTCTCTTGGCTATGGGCTTGGCAGCAAAGAACATATCATTAATGTTCACGCATACTCCTGAGAACATGCCCCCTGAAAGTCTGCATGAAGTTGAGCAAGCCATCGCCATCAGCCGCAGAAATGGCTATCAGGAAGAACTATTCTGGGCATTAAGTGCAGCAGGAGAAATTCACGTCCGACAGGGAAATATCGAATTGGGGATGAGGTATTTCACCGAGGTGATGGCTGTTGCCCAAGAATTTAACTCTCCGCGCGGCAATGCGGCTTCATTAATCATCCAAGCCCGGATAGGAGACATGCAAGGAAATCCTGATGCTGCAATTGAGAACCGTTCCCTGGCTATCGAGGCTTTAAAATCCGTGAAAGATCAGATGAACATCCAAATATTACGCAGTGATTTGGCGCACATCCATCGGCGGACAGGAAATCTCGAAGAAGCCGAAGATCTATACCGCAAAACCATCGTAGGGTGGCAAGAACAAGGTCACCAATCCGCTGTCGCGCACCAACTTGAATGTTTCGCTTTTCTGGCCATCGCCAAGGGGGAGTATACACATGCCGCTAGACTACTTGGCAGCGCACAAGAAGCCCGCCATAAACTGGATTCCGTAAGCACAGATCCACAAGAAATCGCAGAGCTATCGGAGGCGCTAGAGAGGTTGACCGAGGCGATCGGCGAAAAAGAACTAGATCGAACCATGGATGCGGGTCGGCTGATCAATCTGGATATGGCCGTCACCTTAGCTTTAGAAGGGCCTAATAAAAATGTTATAGATAACTCCACTCTCCTTATTGACCCAGTTCCGCTTTAATGGCAGTGAATTTGTACAGCATTCCTGTTTTATTCGTATAAACCTAGAAAGGAGCTCATTATGACCACACTTATGATCATTCTCCGTATTATCCATATTTTTGCAGGCGTATTTTGGGTTGGTGTCAGCATCTTCAACGTTAGATTCCTTCAACCCGCAGTGCAGTCAACAGGCAAAGAAGGTCAGACTGTGATGCAATACCTCACATCGCAGACCCGCTTTACCGTGACCATGTACACCGTAGCTACCCTAAGCTTGCTCTCCGGCTTGACCATGTACTGGATTCTATTCAAATTCCGTCTCTCGGCATTATCTTCGGGCTATGGCCTTACGCTAACTATTGGGGGCATTGCCGGAGCAATTGCTTGGGTGCTTGCCATTTTCTTTGTGCGCAATGTGATCAACCGCATGCAAGCGATCGGCAAAGCCGTTCAGCAGCAAGGCGGCCCACCAACTGCGGAACAAGGCGCGGAGCTGCAGGCTGCCAGCGTCCAAATGGTAAAGCTTGGTCAATGGGGAGTCGCATTTATGATCGTTGCGCTGTTAGGCATGTCGATAGCGCAGTACGTTAGCATCTAGTGAGGTGAACCCTATATAGATCGAAGGATTGCGGAGATTAACCCACGTAATTATTGGGGCAACACAATTCACCGCGTTCGGTTTCCTTGACAACCCCTAGGCGCTGTTAAATTCTGCCCATCACTGTTACAACCCTCAATACTAAAGCTGATATTTAGTCTTAAAGGTTTGAACAGCATTTTCGAGTCAACTATTTAGGCACTTTTACAGAACCTGATGGCAAAAAGGAGGAAGCGATATGAAAGAACTACCTGATATAACCATTCAACGTATGAGTCAATTCCTATCAACCGAACATTTTACACTTCAAGGGATGCGAAGTACGACGGTCTCAGAGGCCAACGGAAGATCGGGGACCTTCCTAAGCGCGGTCGGTAGTGGTCTCGTTGCGTTGGCTTTGGTCGCCCAGTTATCAGAAGCGGGACAGGTATTTGTCACTTTCTCATTAATCATCTTCCCTATCCTCATCTTCCTCGGCATAACGACTAGCATCCGCCTCATTCAGGTGGGCGTCACTGATGTCCTCTTGATCCAAGCCATCAATCGCATTAGACACTACTATCTCGAAGTTACACCAGAGGCAGCGCGATACTTCAGCTATCCACATTATGATGATCCCGATGGAATTCGACACGCTCTATTACCTTTCGGTCTTGGGAATGAACAATTTGCTGGTGCGGCAGTACAAGTGGCTGCCATCAATAGTTTTCTCTGCGGGGTATTCGCCAGCATACTAGCAGCTGGTTTATTTTCCATAACCCTGACACCTGCAATCGTGGTTGGGCTGGTTGTGATGGTTGTTGTGATCGGACTTCACGCACGATATGGCGCAGCCCTCCAGAGATCTTTCAAAGAGCACATGGAAATACGCTTCCCAACTCCAGGAGTTTGAAATCTGATCCTTCAAATCAAGTATCAAATGGATGCTGATACAGCTTCAACAGCAAAAGTATGTAGGGGATTGGTCTTGGACTCCACCTTCTGGCGCCCGCTATCCAGGTGAACCCATTGAAGATTGCGCCTGGCGTGAGCTAAAGGAGGAAACTGGGGTGGTAATTGATCTCACCTGCATTGAGCAGGACAGCCATGATTGGCAATTGTGCGCAGTACAAGAGGAATTGGTACCGAGGTTAAAGGAAGTTTCATTATGAAGAAGATCGCTGTTATAGGTGTGCCATCCAGCGCTGGCGCTCGCAGGATTGGACAAGAACGTGCCCCACAATCCTTTCGGCGCGCAGGTTTGATTGAAAAAATCCGTTCTTCAGGCTTGGAAGTAATTGATTTCGGCGATCTTCCTGAAGTCACCTATCATCCCGATCCAAAGCATCCAAAACAACAAAATCTTTCCCTGGTTCGCGATGTAGCCACCCGAGTCGCCGAACAAGTTCAGCTTGCTTTAGACCAGCAAGTCAAACCCATCGTATTGGGGGGAGACTGCACAATCACCTTGGGTGTTCTGGCAAGTCTTGTAAATAAATTCCCTAATCTTGGGTTGTTATATTTCGATGGGGATGTCGATCTGAACACGCCAGAAGTCACACTCTCGGGAATATTCGATGGCATGGTCATCGCTCACATCATTGGTCAAGGTGCATACGAATTGACACACATCACTCAGCGCTATCCTCTCATGCCGGAAGAGAAGATCTTATTGTTCGGATACAACCCCGAGGCTGGATGGATCGACCCAGCTGAAATTCAACGCTTAGACCACTCCTCAATGCTCAAATACCCCATCACGCAGGTGCGCGGGAATCTCAACGAAGCCCCCCGCGATGCACTCGCCCAACTTGAGGATCGAGTGGAGCAATATCTTGTGCACTTTGACGTGGATGTGATCGATTTTAGCGATTTACCTGCTGCAGATGTTCCCCATGAGCAAGGATTTGGTTTTGTCGAAGCAATGGAGATATTGAGCATCTTCGTGTCTAGCCCTAAATTTGCCGGCTTAGTGATCACCGAATTCAACGCTGAACGCGATGAGGATGGAATCCTAGCCCAAAGATTGGTCAATGGGGTTGCCAACTCGCTGGAAGAGGGATATAAGTACTGGTAGGAAGGATTAGTTACAAGTTCCGCTACCAAGTTCAGGGAATCTCGGGATACACCGCCTACGTGCGCGGGTGGACGAAATACCACCAGCCGCCCAGAGAATACAGTAATCTATGGGTGGTGAAGCTCAACGAACGAGGCGAGTGCGAGCAGTTTACCGAATGGTGGATGGAAAACAAGTGAAAATCAAGCGACTTCATCCAACCGCTGGATTACCAACAAACTAAGACAGATGATCGGAGGTCAAAATGCGGGTGGCGCTCTTCTCAGATATCCACGGCAATATCAGTGGTCTGAAAGCTGTATTGGCACACATCGACGAACTCGGTGGAGCTGACATACTCTACGCAGCCGGCGACCTCATCACCGGCGGTCCAGGAGGGGAGGACTTACTGGACCTCTTGATCGAGAGGCAAGTCCACATGCTGCGCGGCAACATGGAGGAGGTCGTCACCGACCTCCAGGGCAGCCTGCCACGCGTGGCGGAACCCTGGAAGGAATGGGCGAAAGGTACCGTCGCCTGGCTTGAAGAGCGACTCTCGCCTCCCTATTGGGACCTGCTGAGATCGCTGCCGCTGTCCGAAACCGTAACGTTGGCACCGGGAAAACGACTGCTGGTTTGTCACGCTACACCGCGCAACCCTTGGGAGATGGTATGTGCTGCGGATGCCCCTCTTGAGGACTTGGAGGAAGCTTTCGGAAACGCAGAGGCTGAAATCATCGCTTACGGGCACTACCACCGGCATCATGTCATGCAGTTGGGTTCAAAGTTGCTGCTCAACGTCGCCAGCGTTGGTTCGTGGAACGATGACTTCAGCGCCTGGACGCTCTTGGAATACTCTGCCAGCAGGCTTGTTATCCAGCAGTATCAAGTTCCATATGACACGCAGGAGGAAACCAGGCTGAGAGCGCAGCGGGGCGTTCCATAAATCTCGGGCTTTGCTGATCAGGACATAAGTTTATGTTTAGGCGGGTTAGGCAACCCGTCCTACGGATTAAATGGACGTATATCTAACGTCCGATCCTACAAAAAAGGGAATCAATCTAATATCGTGGGCATTCAAATGTTGTCAAAGGTAATTATGTGGGGTGTGTTTTTGGGCGGCTGAGCCGCCCAAAAACACACCCCACGTTCTTCTTCCTGACAAATCTTGCGTTCACACGTCTACAATCAACAATATGACATACTTCATCATTAATGTTATATTATCTTTTAAGAACAACACGACGAGTCAGGGATTCGGTATTGTAAAATATTTAAATCGCTGCTTGATCGACAAACAAGGAAAATAATAATATTAATATCAGAGGTGTTTTTTTATGCGAGTAAAGTTGTATCCCATCGTTGGTTTGATTTTGTTTTGCGTTCTCATCATCGCTGCTTGTGGGCTTGTTGAAAATGGGCCTGGAGATAGCGGGGATGGTGAAAATGACTCTCCTAGCGAGACACAAGAAGTTGACTCTAGCCTTGGCACGATTATCATCACTCAAAACACGGTACCCCCAGGTCAGGCGGGAACTTTCCAATACACTGGCGTCCCAACAGGGACGATCAGTACCGACAGCACGTTGGTGGTTTCTAATTTGGCACCCGGAACCTACACATCAACCGAACGTGACCCGGCGCCAGATTTTGACGTCACGACCGTCGAGTGCGATGATGGTGACAGCTCCACAGTCAGCAGCGGGGACCCATCGAGCCGCACGGCGGTCTTTAACCTCGATCCTGGGGAGACGATCACCTGCAACTTCACCAATACACAGCGAGGTTCGGCGGTCATCGCCAGCCGAACGGTGCCAGAGGGGGGAAGTGGCAACATCCAATACACTGGTGTTCCCACCGGCACGATCCCAGCCAACGGAACGCTGGTGGTTGCCAACTTGCAGCCTGGAACCTACACCTCAACGGAACGCGATCCAACGCCAGATTTCGATCTGACAGCTGTGGAGTGCGATGATGGCGGCAGTCCCACTCCTAGTAGTGGGGACCCCTCCAGCCGTAGTGCGATCTTCAACATCGACCCTGGGGAGATGGTTACCTGTACCTTCACGAATACTCAGCGCGGTACTTTGGTCATCACCAGCAAAACGAACCCCGAGGGGAGCAGCGGTAACATCCAATTCACTGGCGTCCCAACAGGGACCATCTCAGCCAACGGAACGCTGGTGGCCGCTAACTTGACCCCCGGAACCTACACATCAACTGAAGTCGACCCGGCGCCAGATTTCGAACTGACGGCCGTCGAATGCGATGATGGTGATAGCCCCATAGCTAGCAGCGGGGACCCCTCGACCCGTACCGCGGTCTTCAACCTCGATCCTGGAGAGACAGTAAACTGCACCTTCACCAACACAGCCCCAGAAGCCATATCCGACGATGGAACCCCGGTTGTGGGGGGATCACCTGGCGATGGCAATGGAAATGGTGATGGTGATGGAATCGGTGGTGAGAACCCGTTCTTAAATCCCGATGTAGATCTTGAATACTTCCCTCTCCCCGAAGACCTGCCTCCAGACGCAGGCACTTATACCGTCCCCAAGGAGGGGCCGTGGTCTGTAACCCATTTTGCTGGTCAAATGGACTGCGGCTCCATGATCCTGGATATCCCCGCTAGCCCACCGGAAAGTGGGGTCCTCGAGGTTTTGGATGAGGGTGAAACGGTTGTCGGCACGGGTCTGCAGGATGCCCAAGGCGTTTCCATCACGATGACCGCTGATCCCGCTTACATAGGTCGTTACACCGGGTCTTTCCAGGGTCAAGAACAGGGCGTGCCGGTAACCATAAACTACTTCTGGCAGTTGGTCACCGATGAACACATCATTGGTTACCTGACTTCATCTGTCACCTCTGAAGGCATCACCTGCAACGTCTACCGCTCCTATGAAATGTTTTACGATCAATAGTCTTACTCAAGCTGTTGTAGCACCTTTTCAAGTGGAGCATGGATACGCTCCTGCACGAGTAGGTATACATCTTCCACTTCCATGATCGTGGCATCCGGGTGATCTTTGACCCAATGCTGTGCATTTTCACGAGAAGCGAAAAAATGCATCTGGCTGCACAACGGGCTTTGAGGTCCGCTCCTATCTCCGCCTGCTGTCACGATGGAAAGGACGGTTCCCGGTGGATCATACGACGGCAAACCATCGGGAGGGATTGTTAAACGGATTACCTCACCACTGACCGGATCAGTTGATTCGACCTCGGCTTTACGGCCAAGAAGACCAGGTAAGTGCATGGCGTCAAGAGAACACCATGTATACAAGTCATTATCGTTAACTTTAAAGTGATGATGGGTAGGGATCAACGTGAGCACATTGCCTACAAGTCGACCCTCAGCATCCCATTCACCACCTTGTGCTTTACCGTGCTCGAACAGTAGATTGACGAGTTCAACAGGCACCCCGGCAGTAGCAGCTAAATGCTCCGCCGATACAGGCTGTCCTTCGGCCAACGTTCGATACATCAGGATTTCCAACCGAGCGGCAAGGGTGGACTCATCCGGCGCAGTGCCGTTATGTTCGTAATCCCACGCTTTTATCAATTCATCCAGATTTTGTTCTTCCATGATATAAGCCTCACTTCCTACAAGCTCAGGCTTGTAGATTTACCGATATTAGGTTTAGATAACCATTATTATGTATATTATGCAAAAAAAAATTACCTACCTTCGAAGAGGATACCTAAAAGAAATGTTTCTACAAGGCTCTCAGCCCGATCCTTGATTGAGAAAAAATCAGGATCCTGCACCCAGATAAAGCCCATCCCGTTCATAAAACCTACTAATGTTAAGGCGGCATCCTCCGGCGAGGTATCTGGGTTAAACTCACCCACTGCGATTCCTTCCCTGATAAGATTTTCAAAAAATTGTGCTAACATGCGCCTACTTTCGAGAATCTGTTTCGAGATTTTGGAGAGCTCGGGTGAATTCGCAGTCTCTTTAAGGGATAATTCAATCACCGCTCGGTATTCTTCATCTTCTTCGCCAAACTCGAATGAACGAACCAGCAAACGTCTCAAGACATTCGCAGGTGTTCCACCTTCTTCGACAATTTGTTGGACAAGTTGGTTTGCTCTCGCGGAGCTCTTTTCAATCAGGGTGGTATATAATTCGCTCTTCCCACCAAAGTGGTGATAAAGAGCGCCAGTCGTGACGTTGGCCTGCCTGACAATATCTTCCACTCGAGTGGCTTTGTATCCTTTGCGGCTGAAAACTTCCAATCCAGCAGCGAGGAGATTTTGTTTTGTAACTTCAGCTTCCTCTTTCGTTCTCCGCATGAATCAGTCCGCTTACATAATAATGGTTATGTATATATTACATTATAATGATTATGTATAATTTTGTCAATGTCGTTTGCGAAGATTAATAGACGATTTCTCTCCCAAGAAAGAGGGACCCCTTTGCCCTAACGCCCCACAGTTATGGCTACATTTCCCAATTTGGCACCTGTTTCGACATACCTATGCGCCTCGGCAATTTGCTCCAACGGGTAGCTTCTGTCGATAACCGACTTCAGTTCATCCGCTTCAATCAGCTCTTTGAGAAATATTAAATCCTCCTGTTTTTGGCTTGCTGATTCAATCTTTATTTTCTTGTTACTCGTCATTGAAACCCACACTCCTAGCACAATGTCTGAGAGCCCGGCGTAAGCTAAAAAATAATACCCGTCTTGCTTTAACAACTTAATCCGACGAGACACAGAACGCCTTCCGACCACGTCAATAATGAGATCATAGGTTTTGCCATTATTGGTGTAATCCTCCTTTGTGTAGTCAATGACATGATTTGCACCTATTGAATGCATCAAGTCTAGTTTTTCTGTCCTATCTACACCGGTTACTTCAGCCCCAAAGTGCTTGGCAAGCTGTATCGAAAAAGTACCAATACTTCCACCTGCTCCGATAACCAAAACTTCTTTTCCGCGCTGGATATTTGCTTTTCTAAGAAAATGCAGCGCTTCAAATCCGGCAGTTGGAACGGCAGCGGCTTCTTCATAGGTTAGGTTTTTTGGTTTGGTAGCCAGCGCCCCTTGCATTTCATTGGCTTCTCCAGGGAGGCAGATGTACTCCGCATAGGCACCAAAACCAAATCCGGTGGTACCAAAAACCTGATCGCCCACCTTAAATGAATTCACTTTTTTGCCAACATTCTCAACTTCTCCGGCAAGTTCTTGGCCAAGTATGGTTATTCTTTTCGGTCTTAATAAACCTGCATATATCCGCACCGGAAAAGATAGCATAAGGGGAAGTTCGAGCCTGCGCATCTCACAGTCGCCTGCCGTTACCGTCGTCGCAACTATTCTTATCAGGACTTCATTGTCCTTGGGAGCAGGTTTTTCCACCTCTTGGAGCTGAAGGACCTCGGGGGGTCCGTATTTAGTCCAAACAACAGCTTTCATGAGCATTCCTCCTCACTTGCTTGGTTCACCTCACCCTATCATCTACCAAACGCTTGTTCGACAAGCAACCGAATGAAAGCCAGAGCCATAAGTAGTTAGTGCAAATTGTTCAGTTTATGGTCTCCAAGGCCACGTTTTACGAATAATTCGAATTCGAGATCAGCCACTGCGCTGAATAATAGGTGCTCAACGTCAAGGCACGTGCCGCCAAGAAGGGCTCTCCGAATTTATTAAGCGCTAAGATGCTGTCCGAGATCAAAAATAGCAACGCACCGATAAACGCCAGTAGCGCCCATCGTAACCGCAATTGATCCCATTGATCCCACGCCTGCCAAGCCATCGTCAAAATCACCACAACATAAGCAGCCACGGGGACTGCCATCCCATTCAACCCTGGAAATAAGATCACGTAAATTATTCCCCCATAAATCGCGAAGAGCAACATCGCTGCGAATCTAAATCGCAAGGGTCTCCCTGACCGGAATGCATAGATATAAATCAAGTGGGCGATCAGGAAGCTTATCAAACCGGCGATGAATAAGTCCACCGGCAGCATTAAAAAGACATCGCCCACCATTGAGACAAGCAAACCTGCAATAATCGCGTATTTGTACCTTCTACTTTGGGGTGTTTTCGCAAGCAAGGCAATTGCGATGATAAAAACCATGGTAAGCGGTTTAAAGATGTAGATTAGGATCGCTGGCCCATGATATTCCGCCCATATATGGATACATGCTGAGATGATTGCTAGGATCGTCAGGATGATGGTGGTCATTTCTCCTCCAGAGAGGGTCTAATGTTCGAATCGAAGCAATTGTAGTAAGAATGGTCACCAACAACAGTAACCTTTAGATGCACTAATGATACAAGATAGATACGATACTGACAAGCTGCCTCGCTCATTATGTATAAACAAATCATATGTATACAACACTTGTCAGAAGGAAAGGGGAAATATATCGCTATTAGATATTGTATACGGTGGAATTCCGACCGCAAACCTACTCAGACTTGCCTAACCCCGCGTCTCTTGCTTTGAAAATCGCCTCGGTTCTATCGGCAACCTGGAGCTTGTTGAAGATGTTCGAGATGTGGTTGCTGACCGTTTTTATGGAGATGTGAAGGTTTTCCGCGATCTCCTGATTGTTGTGGGCCTTTGCGATCAGTTCGAGAACCTCTAATTCCCTGTCGGTCAGCTCCGGAAAAGCGGATTTCTTTGTCATCCCCCCTGGATTTTTAAAGAATCTCGTCAGTCGATTGGCAATCGCTGGGCCAAAAAGGGCCTCCCCGTTTGCCACCGCCCGGATACTCTTGACCATTTCTGCTTTATCCGCTCCCTTTAAGACATAACCGCGCGCCCCAGCCCGTAGTGCGGAAAATAACGAGTCATCATCCTCTAACATCGTCAGGATGATGATGCCCATTTCAGGGTGCTCTTTTAGAATTTTGTTTGTAGCCTCAACGCCATTCATATCCGGCATTTGAATATCCATGAGGATGATGTCTGGCTTTAAAGTCGAAACCTTATCGATGGCTTCCTCTCCGGTGGCAGCTTCACCGACGATTTCAAAATCCGATACGGCTTTCAGGATCGCTCGCACACCGTCCCGAAAGAGGGTATGATCATCAACGATTAGTATCCGGACAGGGTTCATATTCATTTTTCCATTGAGAATAATGGGATTTGAGCCAAAATGCGGGTCCCATTAGGTTGACCGGATTCGATCGTAAAATTGCCACCGAGTTCTTCTACCCTTTCACGCATGGAGGTCAGACCAACCCCGGCAGGCTTCCCTTTTGGGATCCCTTTTCCATCGTCTTTTATCTCCAAGTGGAGCATCCCGGGCTCATTCTGCGGAACGGAGAGTTTAACCACACATTCCTGTGCTTGAGCGTGGTTGATCACATTTGTGATGGCCTCAAGAACGATGCGGTAAGCGGCGACTTCAACAGCCGCAGACAAATGGGGTAAATCTTGTGGTGAGGTTTGCAGAGAGATATCCAACCCCTGTCTGGATACTGATAATTGGTCAATGTGGGTTTGGATTGCGGCTACCAATCCAAGGTCATCGAGCGATGGGGGTCGCAACGCATATACAATCTGGCGGACCTTCTTCACCGTCTCCTGGGTTTGTTCTTTGACTTCCGTCAACATTTTGATGGCTTCTTCCAAGTCAGGTTTCTGACCGCTTTCAGGTTGCCCCAGGATCAAATCGATGGCAGCATCTAACTTTAAAGTTTGTCCCGCCATGGTTGGCCCGATGCCATCATGCAGGTCGCGGCGCAGGCGGCGGCGCTCCTCCTCCCTGGCTGTCACCAACCCTTGACGCGAACGCCGCAAGTCGCTGGTTAATTTAGCTGCCTGGGCAGCCGCACCTGCTTGTCTGGCTATATTTTCCAAAAGAATTTTATCCTTCTCGCCAAAAGATTCACCTGCTGAGCGCGGCGCGACCTGCAAACAGCCAATGTTTTGGCCCTGGTAGCCAATTGGAAATTCGACCGTCTCATCTGGCGCCCCCCCAAAGGAAGCAACTACCTGGGCTTTATCCCCCTGACCAAATTCAATCGCCACGTAGGGCAATTTAAGGGTTCGGGCAATCGTGGCGACCATTGCGTCTAAAGCTTCACGCGGTGAAGGGGTCTCCTCCAATTGCTTTCCGAGTTTGGAGAGCACGGAAACAGGGTTGCTGCGCTCACCATACATCAGACGGTTGACCGCGCTTTGGAGACGCTCCCGCACGGGTTGAAACAACAAGGCAACCAAACCGGTGGTGAGGAAGGCGATGATCGAGCTGTTTTGAGCTTGGAACAGGTTGCCCAAATACCCGACGATTAACACATAGATTCCCATGGTGCTGGCAGTCAGGGCACCATAAACCAGGGTGTGGTTGATGAGTATATCAACATCGTAAAGCCGGTAGCGCATCACCGCGATGGATAAGGACACTGGCAAGAAAATCCAGGATGCACCCCATATCAATCCGCCCAGTTGCATCCCTGTTGATATGGCAGAACCGGGAGGCAGGCTTTGCAACCTGGCATAGAAAAAGCTGGAAACCGAGACAAATAAAAACCAAAGCGAGAAGCCATAAATCACCCATTTGGTCTGCTGGCGCTCGACGAAGTTGGAAACCTTGCGGTAGCGATAAAATTGGGCATATAGGGCTCCCAAGAATAATCCTAGCCCTAGAACGACGCTTAGCGACATTAATATTTGAGGGAAAGCGGTAGAAAAAGCGTTTCCAAAGGTGTAGCTTAGAGGAATTATGGGAATGGATCCTAAAACCAGCCAGCGGGTCCAGGGTGGAACAAATTTTCCATCCGGAAAAGAGACGAACAATACCATCGTTGGAGGACCGATCAGGGCGGATCCAAATACCACGAATAATTTTATAGTATTTTCAGGCCACAGGAACGAAAGCACTTCGAGAGGGCCGGCAAACCCCACTCCATATGCAAGCAAATAGAATGATAGGAACACCGCCATTCGCTCGTCGGGTTTATTGCGGTAGAGCACCCAAGCGAGTCCAATAGAGAGCAGAACAGCCGAAAGCGAAATGATCACATAAAAGAAATTAATAACGCTGTTCAGAGCAGTGGGGGGTACAACGAAAAGATTCGAATAGAAACCATGCCTGAGGATATAAAGATACCCTGGGATGGAAGCGATAAGAATGCTCAAAGTTACGACAGCAAGCAGATACCAGCCTACCCGAGCGATCCGACGCCAGGGATATGACAAGGAAACGGAGTTGGTATCAGTTTCGCGCACACGGGCGCCCTCAGAATGTTTCGCAGCACCTGATTGAGAAGCTTCTTTCTTCTCCTTGGTCATCAAGTGGTCCACCCTACGCTGCAGGGTAATGCGCAGCGGCTGAAATATGACCACGACCAACACCGTCGCCAGCAGGAACCCAGACAACTTGCTGCTCGCTTGTAAAGCAGTGCTTGTCGCGCCAACAATAAGCACATACAGCCCGATAATGCAAGCGGTCAGCGCGCCGTAAACTAGCGTGCGGTTGATGAGAATATCTATATCGTACAGTCGATGACGCATTACCGCGATGGTCAAGGAAACAGGAAAAACCGCAAAGGAGAGAAAATAGAGCGCCGTACTGAGTGCCAGCGAGATGGGATATGGTGTATCCGCTGGCAGGGTGAATGACCGGAAATAGGGGTAGGCGCTGACAATTAGTAAAAAAAGCATGATACCCAGCCCGTATACGACCCATTTAATTTGCTGCCTCTGCTGCCCTGTGGCGAGGTGCCGGTAGCGATAGAACTGGGCGTACACTACGCCCAACATGATCACCACAGGGAAAATGCTGCCGAATACCTGGGCCTCGAGAGGGCGTGGGTCCGAGCGGACCCAGATGAGAAAGGTGATCATGCCCACCGGCGCAGTTATCAGGGAAGCTATCGCCACCCAGCGACTCCAACGCGGCGCGAAGCGACCATCAGGAAAGAGTAAAAACAGAAAAACACTGGCAGGGAACATGATCAGCGGGGTAAAGATTCCATTCCAGACGATGCTGGGCACACTTGTTATGGTTGATACTGACTCTAGCTGTTTAATTGGTACAGAATAGGCAGCAAAGATCAGAAGGAAGAAGGACAAGAATAAAGCCATGCGATCCTTGGGCCGGCGGCGGAATAGCAGGAAGGCCAGGTAAATGGAAAGCAATACGGTGGCAATTGAAAATAAGACGGCTAATGTATTGATAGCTACTACCACCGGTGAGGGATTGGCGGTTAATTTAACGACGCTAAACCCCTCAGGCACCGCCCGGATATAGCCAGGGATCGCTATGATGACCATGACCAGCGTCAGGGCTGCGACCACATACCAGGCCGCGCGGGCTATCCCCCACCAGCGGGTAGAGGATTGGTCTTTTGATGAAGTGGACTTACTGTTAATCATTTGGACTATTGAGATGAATTTACTCAAATCATTACCCTACTATAATACACCATATATCGTCTCTCCAGTCTATAGTTGTTGACGTGTTTGCTCAAGTGTAGTCAAAAGGGCAAACGTTGGTTTGGGATTTGGTAGCTAAGCCGCCCAATCCCAAACCAAAACCTCACCTCTGGCAGACGAGCAACATGTACGGGAGGGTAGCCCAAGATCACAGGTCTCGTTATTTACCCGTGTTGAAACCATCCGACATGGGCCTACGCCTGGGCTTCCAGTAGGTCCTTCAGGGTGGCAAGATTGTTTTCATACTGTCTTTGCATTGTGCGCCTCACAAGTGGATCGGCCAATTTAAAGAAACCACCTGTGTCTACCTCAACATTGACGGAAACCTTCGTGCTATCCCCAAGGGGTTCGAAGGAGTATTCGGCCTCCCCCAAAACAGGGCCGGAGGTAATATTGATCGCATACTTTTTGTTTGGCTCAAAGTTCGCGATTTCATGGGTGTTCTCCATTTGTCGGCCCAATGCTTTGATCACGCCTGTAAATGTTGTGCCTTCATCAACTGGTCCCTGGGAAGTTTTCCGTGCCTCCACGATTTCCCCGGCCCATGTTGATAGCTCCTCGATATCGGTCACATAAGCGAAGACCTGTTCAACTGGTCGATCGATCACTATACTTTGTTTTAGTTCAATCATCTCGCTCTCTCCTTTTTCCTTACGTCATTTATTGGTTATTTGTCATTGTGGGCTACCCTAATTTACCCATCCTCGAACACTCATCTCACTGACCGTTTCTAATCTAATACTTTCCTCCTTTCCTCTCTTTCTTAGTCATTCTCAATCTTCTTTCGAGCGGCGTAAAAGCGCGATGCCTACCACGAGAGGCATCAGGAACAACAGCTCGACAGCAGTTTGTTCAATGAAGAGGGCAGCAAACAGGACAAGGATCGTAAATCCCAAGGTGAAATACGCCAGCCACTTGGGATAACCAGCGCGCAGGAATACGATTCCGTATAGCAGATAACCCGCGATGGTGAGCCA
This sequence comes from Anaerolineales bacterium, assembly GCA_050049875.1. Taxonomy (GTDB): domain Bacteria; phylum Chloroflexota; class Anaerolineae; order Anaerolineales; family UBA11858; genus JASFVL01. The sequence goes on along the minus strand of JASFVL010000010.1, from coordinate 11,319 downwards.
AGTAAACCCATCATCATATATCGTAGCGGGGCTACCAGACAATGACCCTCTTTCTAGGTAAGCGCGTGGATCTGAGATGCCCAACAGCATTAAGATCGCTAGGGAAATCGTCCCCAGGAGCATGGCTGCGGCGCCCAAATTGGCAAATCTGGCGGCTTCATCCCCTTGAAGATATAGGGTTAAGAGCAGATAACCTACCGCTATCCCTGCCGCGCCAACGGCGGTAGCAATCTGCGCAGCAAAGAATCGTGACCGGTAACTCTCAACAATCTGCAGGCGCACATCGATGTCGGTTTCCTGGTAGAGGTTTGGGGGGGTAAAGATAAAACCAAAGAGCACTAACACAACAAAGCCAATGATCAAAACAATGCCAGATAGACGTTGCTTATTCATCATTTTCTCCTTTAATTTGTCCATTTCTCGTCATTAAGTAAGTTACCCAAGTGAGTCCATATTGGGGTTCGGTATCCATCTTTGAGAATACTTCGATCTCAAAATATTCACCCAGGAGTCGTTCAATTTCCCCTGGGTTCATGGCGATACCTAAACGTGCTGCAAACAAGCGTACCCACCAGCGTGGCTCCCACTCGAAGCAGTAGAGCAGGAACAGGCCGCCCGGACGGGTGAGCGGCAGCACGTTTTGTAGATATAGCTCGCGATCCTTCGGGACGAGGTCATCCAGCGTGCCGTAATCCACCAAGAGATCGAACGGGCCGGTGACGTGGCGCAGGTCGGTGAGATCGTCCTCGACGAATTTCACCGCGACGCCGGCCTCCGCCGCCCGCTTCCGTCCCAACTCAATCGCCCCAGCCGCGAAATCCACGCCGGTCACTTCGAAGCCATGCTGCGCCAGGAAGATGCAGTTCCAACCGGTTCCGCTGCCTAGGTCAATCGCTTTGCACGGCTGGATGCGACCGCTCTCAACGAGCTCGACCAGTTCCGTGCGCGGTTCGCCCCCATCCCACGGCGCGCGGAAATAGCGATAGCCCCAACTGTACAGAAACTTCGTCAAGCCCATTTTCTCCTCATTGCGAAATTCTTCCTATTCCGATGGAGCCTGCGGAAACAGGGTGTACAGGGCCAGCGCCACCATCACAACGTTGAACGCGACCAAAGCCCATGCATAGGTAGGCATCTCACCTGCGACCAGAGATAAGAGGTCACCGATTCCTGTTAGACCGAACGCCAGAGCTGCCCCGATCGCCCCGGACCGCCTGGCCCGCTGGTCACGACTAGGCTCCAGCATCCAGAACATAGCACCGAAACCCACCGAGACTGCGCCGAAGCCCCTGGCCCAAACACGCCCACCGACGCTGGCCTCAACACCGAGTAGGGAACTGTACTGGTCGGGAAAGACCAGACCCAGAAGCCCGACAATGATCCATGAGACTGCCAAAACCCTGAAGTATACGAATCCGGATCTCATCTACACACCTCCATGACCTGCGATAGTCTGTATCTATTCGTACATCCACTTAATCATGCTAATTTACGCTATTTCGTTCCATCAGATATAGAGCAAGCTGACGCGGCAGCCCCACTTCTCGTCTCTTGTCTAACAATTCAATCGCAAAATAATCACCAAAACGCCTCTCGACTTCTTCTATGGGAACTTTCTTGTCAAAACACATCATCAAATAATGGCTGCCAGGGCGAGCTAAGGGGAGCACATTTCGCATGTACAGGTCTCGAGCTTCTTGACTCATGTCATTGAGCGCCCCAAAATCGCTGATTAAGTCAAAAGTTCCATTTACATGTTGGAGGTTGGTGAGATCATCGATTACATAACTGACCCCCACTCCTTCCGCCCGAGCCCTGCGGCGCGCTCGCTCGATCGCCGTTGATGAGAAATCCAAGCCAATCACATCAAAGCCATTTTTTGCCAGGTAGATCGTCTCTCTACCTACACCGCAGCCCAGCGTGATTGCTTTTCCTGGCGAGATATGCCCGTCTACTGCCAGCTTCACCATGTTCTCGATCATGGAAGTAGCACCGAATATCCAGTCGATTGGCACGATAGGGAGCGACTTTGCCTAAGGGTGGACTTTATCCCACATAATCCCGTCATTATTCATCAGACCCGGTCTTCATTAGTATTTTCAATTTTTCCCAATCAGCTTGCTGCTGTCGTTTTATGATCCGGGTTGCCAGAGGCTCGGCAAGCCTGAAGAGACCACCAACTTGGGCTTCAAAGCGCGCTATCAGTTTTGTTCCTCCACCAGTGGGTTGAAGCGTAATGTCGCCAGTGATCTCCAAATTGCCAGAGATGCTCTTGAATGCGAAACGCTCATTTGGAATGTAAGCAGTCACTTCATTGACCACTTCAATTCGGCGGCCTGCAAAGTCGTGTACAACCCGATATATGGTGCCCATTCCCTGAGGCCCCTCCGACGTAATCTCCGATTCTAGAAACCCATCTTGCCACTCCGGGAAAGCCTCGGGATCGCCCACGTACGAGAAAACTTCCTCAACCGGCTGTTCGAAAAAGACCTCATGCTCTATTACTGACATCAGCACACTCCTCCCCTCTGAAGCGCATCTCTGTTAACGATACCTTGTTGTTGTGACATGATATACCTCCTCACTTTACTGTAACTGTTCGTGGATAAATGAAAGTCATAACCCACTGTCGAGTACCATCAGGCCCATTCTCACACCTCCTTGCGCGTCATCAAGTAGGTAGCAGTTCCGGGCTGATACTTGGAGAGATCCAGCTTCGTGGTCCCCGCCAGGCGTTCAATCTCGAACCATTCACCAAAGCGACGCTCGGCCTCGCCCGGCTCCAACTGCATCGACGGGAAGTACTTTTCCCACCAGCGCGCCGGCCATTCAAAGCACCACAAAAAGAACCGGCTTCCGGGACGGGCCAACGGCAGCACGTTTTGCACGTAGAGGTCACGATCCTGCGGGGTTAGATCGTCCAGCGTGCCGAAGTCCACCAAAAAATCGAACGTCCCCGTAACGTGGCGCAGGTCGGTGAGGTCGTCCTGAATGAAGTCGATCTCCACACCGGCTTCCTGCGCTCTTTTACGCCCCAGTTCTACCGCCCAGGCCGCGTAATCCACGCCGATCACGTCAAAGCCGTGCTGCGCCATGAAGATGGCGTTCTTGGCGGTGCCGCTGCCGAGGTAGATGGTGCGGCAGGGTTGGATGTGCCCGTTCTCGATGACATCCACCAGTTCCTCACGCGGCCCGATGTCCCAGGCGTTGATCTCGTAGCGATAGATGAACTCGTACAACCATTTCGGGGTCTTCATCTTGATTCTCCGTCTCCCCTTCGCCACCATAAGCTGTGCTCTCCGGGCATCATCTCCCGGCCTGACTGCGAAATCAGCCGCCGGCTTTCCTGGCGGCATGCCGCGTCCACAGTTCGTAGCCGGCGACCATGAAGCCCAGGCCAAAAGCCGCCGGCAGCTCGCGCAGGATCAGCCCCACGCCCAGATACCACCGGCCAGCCAGCATGGCTTCGATCCCTTACATACTCTCGAAGGTGAAATCCGTGATAGCTGCGATGGCTGCTATTTGCTTAAAAGATGGGTTCTCGTTCATATGTTCCTCCTCAAATTTTCATCTGAAAAGAGGGCTGAGAAATTTACGCCCCGGAAGCTATTCAGTCCGCCCCTCATCGGTTGCCATACTCTCTTAGGGGCAGTGTTTGCAGGTAAAGCCAAATGGCTTCCCACTCCTCGTCGGTCATGTCGCCGAAGAGGGACGCGTAGGGCATGTACGTGTCGTCTAACTGGCGACCAGAGGGCGTCACGCCGGTGCGCATGGCGGTCAGGAAACCCTCGAAGCTCCAAGCCCCGATCTCGCCAGCCGGAGTGATGTTGAGAGCCGGCGGATCGTCCGGCGGCGTGCCGGGGATCGGCCCGCCGGAGAAGCCCGGCCCATGGCACAGGCTGCACAGCCCGGCCAGGTACTCGCCGTACTCGGCCGTCGCCCCGCGCTCGGGGGCTGGCGGCCGCGGCGCATCGTGGTCGATGAACTCGGCCGGCACTAAGAAATCCATCGGGCCGGCGACGTACATCAGCCGGGGGAAGAGGGCAAGCTCCAGTTCGGGTAGTTCGTTATCGACGGGCGGCAGGCTTTGGATGTAAGCCAGCAAGGCGCCCAGGTCCTCGTCGCTCATGGCGTAGTGCTGCTGCGAGGGCATGATCAGCAGCGGTTTGCCATCCGGCCCGATCCCATGGCGGATGGCGCGCACCCAGTCTTCAGTAGCGTAGTCGATGACTTCGCTCCCCTGTCCGCCGGTCAAGTTAGCGTTAGCGATGGTGCCCACCATGGGGTCTTGGAACTCGATTTGGCCGGAGAGGTCCTGCCCGTGGCAACCTTTGCAGCCGCGGATGTTGGCGAGGTGCTCACCGTAGGCGACGGATTCTGGGTCAGTGGGGATCTCCACTGGTGCCACCTGGACCGCGTAGGTGCGGCTGAAGCGGTACCCGGATACAGCATACACAGCAGCGACGGCCAGCAGGAGCAGTCCGACGAGCGTCCCAAGTACAATTCCGAACCATTTCAACACTTTCTTCATCTTGTGCCTCTGTATTCACTTTAGCAAATGCGGAGTCTTTTGTCATGAGAGTGAGCCCCTATTTGAGTCGGGATATTTTCCCGAGTGGTCGGGAAAAGACTTAGCCCCCTCAATTGATTTTTGAATGATTTTCTACCTGGTGAGGCAAAGTGAGCGGATCTCAGTCCGCTTGCGTCCTTTTACCCTCCACCCCATATTCTCGGGTTCCAATTACCAGCGCACCGGCCAACGGCTCTATACCTCGCGTGAAGCGGATCAGGAACAAAGGGGACAAGCCAATCTGCCACCGATAGGGTACACCTGCCAAAGCTGAACAGGTGAGTGATCCCACCAAGCAGGAGCCAGATCAGGGATTGAAGGGTAAACATCGTCGCGCTTCTCTCTTCGGTTCAACGGGTCTGGTCCGCCCATAAGGATCGGTGGCGAGGGATAGTCCACGCCCATCCTATGGGACCAGGGAAACCCCATTTTCGATGGCCCGGAAGACCGCCATCTGGGCATGCTCTTTGAAATGACCTGGGCTATCCCCATTCGCTACGAGCAAGATGTCTGTGTTTTGCTTGCCAGCTTGCCCTTTTCCACCCTCCGCAGGATGACAATTCCAACCCAGGCAGCCCATATCGGGTTCAAGAAATAATTGATCATCTCCAGCCTGGCAAGTGGCTTGATATGAAAGAGGTATCCCAGGCCAGAGCCAAGTGTGGCGATTCCCAGCACCAGGGTGGTAATGCCCAGGACGCGACGCTTTGCTCTCAATTCAAGGCCAATCCCCAGCCACCAAACACCCCCAAAGATGAACGCAAGCGCGCCCAAACCCATAAAAGTTAGGTCGGAAATAACCTGGAAAACAACCACCAGGATATCACCCTGCGACCCTAGCGCATTTGAATAGGTACGTATCAGCGGCGATAATACGGTGGCCATGGTGATCAAAGAGATCCCCCCGATAAAGCAGTAGCCCAGACCGAAAAGGGTGGCCATTCTGACCAGGTTGGGCTTCTGGGAATTAAGCCACCGCTTGAGGTAGAGCGTAGCCGGGACAAGTAGGATATAGAAGCCAAATGCAGCCAGGGTCCAACTCCAGCGGAACAGTTCAGCCACGCGGGCACCAAGCGTAATCAATCCGACAGGTTCGTCCAATAGGTCAAAGTTGAACCCTACAGCATAACTCGAAATGAAAGTAGAAAGCAAAGCAAGTGGTGTGGAAATGATGGCGCTGACAGCCGTGGTCTGTCTGAACACAGTATTGTCGTTCATCTATTCCTCCTCATAACTTTCAATTTTTTTCTGAGAAGATGGCTGAGAAACTTATAACGTGAACGCATCCGGTTACTTTCTCACTGGTTACCGTATTCCTTCTCAACACTCTCTTCATCTTGTGCCTCCGTATTCACTTTAGCAAATAGGGAGTCTTTAGTCATGAGAGTGAGCCCCTAATTGAGTCGGGAAATTTTCCCGACCCTCTGGGAAGATGATTTGGATGACCGAATGAGGTTGAGTTGACTCTCTGTCCAACACAGTAAGTGAGCGGTCCCCAATCCGCTTGCGTCCTGCAGTCCCCCTTATGAGCCTATTATTTAATCTGGTTTTGTTGTGCCTAGGGTGGAATTTATTTTCGTTTGAACCAACTTATAACGGGGAAAGGTCGCTTGGGAGGAGGAGTAGGTACAGATTTCTCGATGATTTTTATTACCGCTGCAGCCCAGGTTAATCCCGCTCCAAAGGAGACAAAAGCCAGCGTATCTCCCACTCTGGCGCGGCCCTCATCCAAGGCTTCACACAAGGCGATGGGAATGGATGCTGCTGAGGTATTCCCATATTTGTGCGTGTTAATGAAAAATTTTTCCAAAGGGATTTTGATCTGCCGCGCGGCGCTTTCGATTATCCGGGAATTAGCCTGATGCGGTATAACCAAATCAATCTCCTCTGGAGTTAGTCCCGCTTCAGCGATCGCCTGGCGCAAAGACTTACCCAAAACCCGGGTCGCAAACTTAAACACTTCGCGCCCGTTCATGTACAGATAATGCTGCCGATTGACCAAGGCCTCGTGGCTTACAGGTATCGCAGTACCACCCGCCCTTAAGATTAATTGTTCTGCGCCTGACCCATCTGAACCCAGCACAAATGAAAGCACTCCAGAGGGAGTATCAGTAGCTTGCATAACAACCGCCCCAGCGCCATCACCAAAAAGCACGCAAGTGGCGCGGTCCTCCCAATCTAAAAAACGACTGATCAATTCAACCCCAATCACTAGCACATTGCTAACCGAGCCTGTGGCGATAAATTGCCCTGCCGTTGCCAAAGAGTACACAAAACCGGTGCAGCCTGTCACCAACGTGAATGCACCAATATTTTTCGCTCCCAGCATATGCTGTACCTGGGATGACACCGGGGGTGTTAGGTAATCGGGGCTGGAGGTTGCCACGATGATTAAATCTAAATCCTGGGGGGATAAACCTGCTTCTTTCAAAGCATCGCGGGATGCAGCGACTGCCATATCGGATGTGTTCTCCTCCTGCGCGGCAATCCGCCGCTCGCGTATGCCCGTGCGCGAATAAATCCATTCGTCGCTGGTATCCAATCTTTTCTCGAAATCAGCATTCGTGAGCACTCGCTCAGGGACATATTTTCCCCACCCCACAATATTTCCATACCACTCACTCATCGACGTCTCCTAACACTCTGTAGCCTTCTGGCGTGGTCATACAAAACCATTAATAAACTAATGAACTTTGCGAGCTAACAATGAGAATAAGAGAATCATTCTCATATATTAGAAATAACCCCAATCGACATTCTTGGTTTCACTCCTTGAGTCGATACCTTCCCTCAAACTGCTTGATTCACCGCTTAAGATTCCAATTACACCAGAGTGACCAAAAGCGAGCGGATTACGCCCCTTGACGTGTGCTCTGGGTGAGACAGTGCGAAATAGGTCTAAACTGGAGATCGTTACACCAGGGCTTTATATGTAAGGGCGGTGCATTGATTCTTGCACTTACACCGTAGGAGAACAGAACTTTTGACTTACTATTGAGACTGTGCCATAATCAATAGGATTTCTCAATGAATTGAGCAGCTCGACCTTGAGAGATCTTTAAACGCGGCGCGCGATCTCGGAGAACTGAGCATGGCAGCAACCGGCAACGAATCTATGGACACAATACGATGCTGCGGATAAAAGACCTGCCGCGCGGCGTCCTAGCACTAGGCTTCGTCAGCCTCTTCATGGATATCTCCTCTGAGATGATTCATGGGCTACTGCCAGTCTTCTTGGTCTCTCTGTTGGGTGCCAGCCCTACCACACTGGGCGTGATCGAGGGCTTGGGGGAGAGCATCGCCCTGGTGACTAAGGTGTTCTCGGGTGCGCTTAGCGATTGGCTGGGCCGGCGCAAACCCCTCGTTTTAGCAGGCTACGCTCTAGGCACGCTGAGCAAACCGCTCTTCGCCTTGGCTCCCAGCGCCGGTGCTGTGCTAGGGGCGCGGGCGGTCGACCGCTTCGGCAAAGGGCTGCGCGGCGCCCCACGCGATGCACTGGTGGCTGACCTGACTCCCGCACATGTGCGCGGGGCAGCGTACGGTCTGCGGCAGTCGCTGGACTCACTGGGCGCAGTGATCGGACCGCTGCTAGCTTTGGGTCTGATGATCTTGACCGGCGATGCAATCCGCACGGTTTTCTGGTTAGCTGCCATCCCAGGCTTGGTTGCAGTGTTTATCCTGGTCTCCTTCGTACGCGCACCCGAACGCCTCCAGCCTAAAAGCGAGCGTTTTCCCATTCGTCTCACCGAGTTCGCCAAACTGGACACCGGATATTGGCTGGTGCTATTGATAGGGGTGGTCTTCACGCTGGCGCGCTTCAGTGAGGCTTTTTTGCTGCTGCGAGGCGAGGGATTGGGTCTGCCAGCTCGCCAAGTTCCCCTCCTGCTGATGATCATGAGCCTGTTCTACGCTTTGGGAGCCTACCCTGCCGGGCGCCTTTCCGACCGCATCGGACGAGGGGGATTCCTAGGCGCAGGGTTGACAACGTTGATCCTAGCGGACTTGATTTTGGCTACCGCTGGGGACGTGTTCCAGGTTGTGCTGGGCAGCGCAGTTTGGGGTTTGCACCTGGCACTCACCAAGGGTATCTTCGCTTCGCTGGTAGCGGACACCGCCGGTGAACAGCTGCGGGGGACAGCATTTGGTGTCTTCGGTCTAGCAACTGGGGCAGCGATCCTGTCTGCCAGCCTGATCGCTGGTTGGCTGTGGGGTGCCTACGGCGCTCCGGCGACCTTCTTGGCAGGCGCGGGTTTCTCCACTCTGGCACTGCTGGGTTTCATTCTCGTACACCGTGGTGTGGGGGCTGAATTCGGCTCTCCCTCGAGATGAAGCTGGTTCATGAAATCCCTCATAACCCATAAGCCAACATAGTTTTACTCTGAGCTCTCTCGTGATCCCATCCCTTAAATGGGAACACCAGCGGTCGAAAACCGCTGGTGCTTCGTCCATTATTTTGATTCTCTTATGGCGTCACGGTGAAGCGCCCCGCGAGAACACCTGAAGAACCATCCGGGTTGGTAACACCTACATCCCAGACCCAGAGACAGGGATATCCTGTGGCAAGTTACCCAGTGACGTCATTGCACAGTGATCGTGTCGGTGGTCTCACCCTGGGTTGAATCATAGCTATAACCGCTCTTGACCACATCGTTTACAGTGAAAGTGAAAGTGACATTGGGCTGGCGCAATTTCCCCGATTCAAAGCTCACAGTACCATCGGCAGCAGTCGTACCGCTGGTGCTCCCATTATAATCACCGCTCCAAGTGCCGCTGACCGTCGCACCTTCAATCAAACTGCCATCCGTGTCTTTGATCGTCACCACGGCAATAGCACTCCGGTTTGGACCAGCCGTCTTAGGCGACATATTGACAGAAAAGACATACAGGGTCAGAGCCCCTGAGGTGCTACTCACGGTCACATTCTTAGTTATGGTATCGCTTGTGCCGCCATCATCCGTCACGGTAAGATTGACCGCATAGGTACCATCTGCTGCATAAGTGTGCGACGGACTCTGATCCGTCGATGTGTTGCCATCACCAAAATCCCAGCTCCATGCAACAAGATTACCATCCGAGTCAGTGCTCGCATCAGTAAAGTCTGCGGTAAGGCCGGAAGTGGAATAGGTAAAATCAGCGGTTGGAGGCATGTTCTCCCCACCTCCGCCACCACCGTCCGCTGCTAATACAGCGTTGTTAACATTGACCCGGCCCCAGCCGAAGTCGCGATCCCAGCCGGACTTACCCAGGTCGTCAGCTGTGCTCTCGATGATCTCGCGGATCTCGTCATTGGTGTATCCGTCGCCATCATTGTCACTCACACCCCTCGCGAAGAGCAGAGCCGCCAATCCGGAGACCTGCGGGGCGGCCATCGAGGTACCTTGCAATTGGTCGTAGTCCTTGGAGTAGGAATAAGAAGTGGTCAGGTAGACATTGTACGTGGGCATGGTGCTGTAGATGCCGCCAGGGTCGTGGTAGCGGGACATGTCCCCACCCGGCGCGACGACATCCAAGTCATTGCCGCTGTTGGAGTAAGGCGCCAATTGGTCGTGCCAGTTGGTGCTGCCCACGGCGATGGCGTTTACGAACGCCGCCGGGTAAGAAACCTTGCCCGACCCATCGTTGCCCGAGGAGGCGGCGATGACCAGACCATTTTCCCAGGCGTAATTGATAGCCTGCTGCTCGGAGGCGGAACCGAAGCGGCCTCCCAAACTCAAGTTGATCACGTTCGCCCCGTTGTCGGCGGCGCGATAAATGGCGCTCACGATGGCACTGGTAGGGCAGCCGCCCGAGTCGCATACGCGCAGGGGCATGACTTTGATGTTGGGGCTGTAAGCGACCCCGCTGGTGCCTTGCAAGTTGTTGGTCTCAGCCAGGGCGATGCCGGACACATGGGTGCCGTGTCCATAGGTATCGCTGGGATTGTTGTCCCCATCCAGATAGTCATATCCCGCGACGATTTTGTCGTCTAAATCCGGGTGCGCTGCATCGATGCCCGTATCGATCACCGCCACCACAGCGGAACCGCTGAAACTGCTGCCCAAGTATGTGTAAGCCTCCTGCCAGTCCATATCGGCGCCGGCGGTGGCACAATCGCCCCCATCACACAGGCTGCCATCGTTGTGGAGATCCCACTTCGAGGGGTAGTCGCCGTCATTGGGAGCGTCGTGAAGTTGGCGCAGCCAGTTGGGCTCGGCGTAGCTCACACCCCTAATTCCCGCCGCTTCAGAAGCGCGTCTTGCGGCGTCGCCAGCGACCTCAAGCAGGAACGCCCGTCCCCCGCCCAAAGGTCGTACGCTTCGGGCGGAAAGCGCAGCGGCGACCCTTTGGATCGAAACGCTCGCATCCAACCCAACGATGATTTGACCGGGCACGAAAGGCGCCGCAGCTGGTGCAGCGGGGCGCGACGTTTGCGCCAGGCCAGTTCCCGGGACTAAAATCACCAATGCAAGCAAACTCGTGATCGTGATCTTTAGAATCCTTCTACGCATTTATAAATCTCCTTTGCAGATATAAAAAAACTCAATGACAAGCAAGCTTGGCAAACAAACCCGCCTTGATTGAGCAATGATCTGGTTGGATAATTCGTACTAAATATGACATTTATTATAATAATTATAAGTATTATCTGGAATAACGTCAATGACTTCTAGGGGGTATGTCCCACAATTGGTTGGTGACATCTGATCACAGATTTGCACTTTGAGACTTCCGATTTAGGATCGATGATTGTGGATTGGGGATTGATCCTA
>JASFVL010000170.1:0-8024 GCA_050049875.1 Anaerolineales bacterium | reverse complement strand
CTGAATAACTCTAAACAATGGTGATCGCTAATTTGAATAGCGTGTTTTCTAAGTTGTTTGGTTTAGTAAATATGGTTAAGCAGGCAACGATTTTAATATATCAACGAGATATTACCAACTCAATGGTACTGAGGTCACTCCTAACAAAATTGAAAGTTGTTAGCCCCTTCAGTATGAAAAATTACCAAATCAGGTCTTTCTCATATCCCCGCTCATTCGGTGCATCACCCGCCAATTCCTTGTTGCGTTGAATATGATTTTCCTTAAAATAATTCTCCCAATCTCCAATGACCCCCTTCCTCACATGGGAACTGATATCTTCCTGGCCTGGCTTTCGAGCTGTTTTCCAAAACTTTCTCCCTACCGACAAGCGCTCAAAACGGTTGCGTTCAACAATCGCTCGGATAAGCGCATCGTCAATCTTAAAACCCAGATATCCCAACACCCTCTTGAATTCTTCCACAGGATTTGACTTTAAGCTTTCGTACCTCACACAGAGCGACTTATCCCCTTCACGAAGCCAGGATTTCGTCAAATTAATCATATCAATCGTACCCGGCAAACCACCTGCGCTTCCTTCTATGCAAGCCATTAAAGCTCTGTCATCGCTCATTTCGCGTAGACGATGGTGCCATTCTAATATACGCTTCTTGTCGCGACGGATGTGAAACAAGCGCGAGACGGTTTGATCTCTGGGATCCCGCATCATATGGATTACCTTGACATTTTTTGTTTAAAGGATTTTCCACAATTTATTTGTGAATTTATCATGTCCATGGACTACTTCCCCAGGTAATAGTACATAGTAGCGTTGGATTTCACCCTGGAAATTATAGCTTCTAGATATTGTAATACCGGGTAAAGAGGAGATTAACCTGAGCATCCAGGTCGTGCCGGTTTTAGGGCTGCCATTGACAAGGGCACTCACATTCGTTGGATCCATGCCACAATTAATCCGATAATGGAGAGAAGCCAACCAATACTTGATTCCCTCGCCTGTCATGCTAAGCATTTGTTTCAGCATCAACAAGCCTAAATATTTTCGACTTTATCCATAGCTTGAGGACGATATATTTGCTCAAGAACCACAACCCCTCCCAAAAACAGCCATCCCAATACGCTGACACGAAAACCTTTCAACCCTACGTTGTAAACAAACGGCAACACCCAATCGCCCAATCCCCCCGCCACCAAAGTTCCAATCAATCCACCCAATGCTCCATAAACATAAGCCCGGGGGAAGCCATCTGGTACCCGATCGCGCAAACTCCAACCCACACGGCCAAGCTCCCAAAAAATCCACAGGAAACAAATAAGGCCAACAAGACCTGACTGAGCGACCAGGTCTACATACTGGTTATGAGAACTGAAGTTGACGAAATACCCTCTTATAGGGATGAGGGGTGTGTACCAATAATAATTGGCAAAGCCCAATCCCAGGATAGGATTAGCTTTTACGACATCAGCCAAAATGCTCCAGGCTTCCAAGCGTGTGCTCCAGCTGTACTCTTCAGTGGCAACCACCTGACCCGTCAGATTCCAGCCCACCAGGACAACGATTGGTACAAGAAATATCACACGACGAGGATATTTAAAATAGACAATGGCTCCTATCACCATAAGCGAAGGCACCCAGCCAGATTTCCAGCTACCAAAATATACATATGTGATATATAAAACAACTAATACCAATGCGGCCAAAGCAAGGCGCCAAATAGAGTGCAAGCGTCGATTAAATACGGCTTGGCTGAAGGCCAAAGCAACGAACCAAGTCCAAAACATACTCCCGCCTGCGCCCGGTTGAATCCAGCGGAGTATTAATCGCAACCGGAAGAATTGTGCAACCAAAACGATTGCTCCTACTGTGAGGAATAGCCAAACCAGCAACTCCAACCCCCGCTGATTACGCAATTGAATGGCTGCTAAGAGTAAGGCTCCTACAGAAAGTATATATATAGCCAAACCACCTATCTGGGCATTCAAAGGAGCTTGATTGGCAAAAAGATACCAGCGGATCTGACCGGCAACAAATGCCAGGATGGAAATTATTATGAAAGATGCGACTGGCAGCAACACTCTAGAGGTTATAAATTTGATTTTGCGCTTTCGAATGATCATGTCCAACAACCAAATCAACAACAACCCAGCCACCCCAAAGACAGCAACATTGAACCCTCCGGGGCCTGAAAAAGGCACAAACATTGCACCCAGGATGATCCCGATTAGGCCCAGTACTGGAAAGCGCAAGATGAGCACAATGATGGGAAGGCTAACAATCAGGATAAGCAACAAAGAGATCCTGCTGGTAGGTAGCAGTTGTGGTAATACCGCAACCAACCCAAAGATCGCCAAAATGGCAAGCCACCTCAGCAAAGTGACGTTTTCCATCCAGGCTCGATTTTTGTTTATGAATCTATCAAAAGCTGTCATGGCCATTAAAACTGTGGCTGATTTTCCTTCAACCCGTTTCTATTCATTTACCGATCCTAATTCCCATAATCCTTCCCGATAACCTTTGAACATATAGGCCCCATTTATCCAACGAAATAGCGGCCTAAGAATCTCTCCATAGGGTCGCCATTTTTGAACAAAGAACGTTAACAGCTCCAATAAATTAAGAACCGGCCAAGAGAAAGCGATGCTTGCATTGCAGAAGGCTATCAAAAATTCGTCATTTCTCCAGACCTGCAACCCGCCATAAGAACCGGCGTAATAGGGTCCTGCCGCGATACTCCATGGCATCAAACCATTCACCCTGTTTCCGAGTAGCCTTATCTGGTGCCAGACGCGGCATACTAACCCACTCGCGTAAACTGGCCGTCGTGCTTGTAAAGGACAGTTCGTTTTTAGCCACAGCGGAAGCCCCCTGAGCGAGCGTATCTTTCCGCTCCGGGTCGTTTGCTAACGCGATAATATGCTTACCCATCTTTCGCCAATCACCGATTTCAAAAGTCAATCCAGCGTTGTACCCGCCCAACAAATAACTCAGTTCCGATCCCAAACTGGTAATGACAGGCAACCCCTCCGCAATCATATCTACTAGGCGGGTTCGCGTACCGTAAATTGTCTCGTAATGCATGGCATCGATGTTAATACCTACATCACTCGCTCGATAGTATCCAGCAATTTCGCTCCAAGGCTGCCAGCCTAAGAGATGATATCGCTCGCGGTTGGGTGAGTTATCAATCATTTTCTGAAAGCGGTAATAAACATTGTCCGCAGCTTCGTAGGTATTCGCTCCAACTGAAATAAAGTGCACTTGTGGGTTTGCCGCCATCGCGTGTTCCAATCCGGAAAAAAGGATTTCAACATCCGTCCAGGTATTATAACCACCACACCATAACACCACAAAAGCATCCTCAGGCATCTCTAATGCGTCCCAAACCGCCCGGCAGGATGAGTTTTTCTGACCTCCACCGCTGGACGACGCTCCCGGTAATATAACCCGAACAAATTCATAGCCGAAGGTGTCTTTTTTGAGACGACCGGCCATCGCCAATTCGCCCACCAGGGCATGTTTTTGTGGTGTGCTGCAGGCAGATACTATATCTGCTGACCTGAGCACCTCTTTCATGAATGCAATTGATGTTTTAATCCCCCTGTCGGACTGTGCTCGATAACTAGCCGCCTGGATGATGGTTAAATATTCTCCATAGATATCCATCCAGATCGGTTTGCTGGTCTTGATTCTGGTCGCCATCAAACAAGCATCGAAGTTCACCGCGACGATGCAGGCTGGATCGAATTCGTCGTGAACACGTTGGAGGGCCCTCATCCACCCAACTTGATGGGAAGAGATGGCATGAACTTGAAGTCGGTCCGGCAAAGCCACAGGCACCCCATCAACTCTCGCCATTCGCACACACAGACAGATTTCGTGACCGTCTTCCCACAAGGGTTGCAAAAACTGCCAAGTGCGATAGTGTGCCGCCTCGATTTTGCGATCTTTGATCAGAGTTGGGGGGAAATGACCGAGCAGGAGAATTTTACCCATTGAATCGGATTTATTTTTTATAAGCCTGGTGATCTCGCATAAGCACGGATACCAGATTGTATATGCATAGCTTGGATCCATTATTTGGAGGTTGTAGAAACCAAGCGGAAAGAAAAAGTATGTGCATTGATGAAAACAAGCCCAAAAAACACTACTTGACTAAAATTTTAACCCGAGCAACTCTTTTGCTTGATTGATCCCTTATCCGATCGTGCTTTCAAATATATCCAACAGGTTTTCAAGATGAACTTCTGCAGAATAGTGCTGTTTGGCAAAATTGCGCCCATTTCGTCCAAACTTCATGGTTAATTCAATATCGTCCACAAGCTGACGTATCCGGATAGCTAACTGCCCAACATCCCTCGGTGGCACCAGAAATCCGTTGCAGTCATGTTTTAGCCAGTCAGAAATGCCGCCCACGTCGAATGCAACCACCGGTCGAACATTGGCCATCGCTTCCACACCGACTTTGCCAAATGGTTCTGGCATGATGGTAGGCATAACTGCAACCCGACAATTCTGGTAAGCAGTCTGTAATTCCCCATCAGACAACCATCCCGTGAACTGGACCCGTTCAGATATCCCATGATCTCTAACTAGCTGAACGTACTTTTGCTTCAAGCTGCCGTCCCCGGCGATGATCATATTATATGTGTCCGGCATCATTTTGAACGCTCTTAATAAAAAAGGGCTGCCTTTTTCATAATCCAAGCGTCCTGCAAATAGGACATTTTTGTTCCCGGGATCAGGGAACATGATATCTGAATCATCTGGAATTGGTACAAAGTAAGGCAAGATCTGGACTCTCTTTTCATCAACTCCATTCTGTATCATCAGCGCTTTCATATATTTGCTGGCGACTATTATACAGGGAAGTGCCCGGTAAGCATCCAGGTATCGCCTCGTGGATTGCATAATGCGGTAAACACTGCGAGGGTGCCGGGCACTGGCACAGCGTCTCAAATAAATCATCGGCACACAACCCAAGCCAAAAGGCCGAGTACAGATTTGATCACCTATGCGGTGTAATTTTGCTAGTCCAGGGCAGACTGGGTAGAAGATATGAATGTACCCTATAGTCGGAGCGAGCGAGTTTGCTAGCTCAATCACTCTTGGATCAGAGACAGTATGCAAGTAGATGATCGAAGGTTTTTCCGTTTGGATAATGCCCTTTATCTTTGCCCTTTCGTTCTCAGGGTAATTAGTGAATGGCACGTGGTAGGTCGAAAGCGTGTTGATTGATGGTGTACGAGGGGTTTGTTTTCTATAAACGACCACATTTTTATGACCACGCTCCTCGAGGAGCGGTAATAAATCTATTAGATACGTCTCGACTCCGCCGATGGGGGTAAGAGTTTCAGTTATATGAAAAATTTTCATATTGCTCGGTGCATTGCAAACTATGCATGGGACTTATTATCTCATCATCTCTAAATTGCGATTAGATGAATTCAACATACACAATATATCTCTTGCTGTTTTCATTAAATTAAGGAACTGACATTACATCACGGCAAGAAATTAAACTAGGGAAGCTAAGTATGTCTCAATATCATTGACCATGCGATCGATGTTGAAAATATTAAGAACTAATTCACGACCCGATTTCGACAGCCTTTCTAATAAATGCGGATCATTGATCACTCGCAATATTTGATTTGCTAACGCTTCAGCATCACCAGCTTTATAGGTCAGTGCATTTTCATTATTGTCTAGCATTTCCACCTGCCCGCCCACTTCTGATCCAATCACCAATAAACAGCCAGCCATTGCCTCCATCACGCTCCGTGCCATCGGTTCAGGCCACAGTGATGTAAACAAATACACATCGAACTGCTTCAGATACCGTGGTATTTCATCTCTTGGAATCCACTTTATAAACCTGATCTTGTCCTGAAGTCCATTATCCCCGACCATCGATTTAAGTCTCTGGATATAGTCAGGATGTCCATCACCAATAATCGTCAAATCAACACGGTTTGCCAATCCTTTTTTATACAGAATGTTGAGCGCTGAAATCGCATCATGAACCCCCTTAGCTTCCACCAACCTGCCAAAATAAACAAGATGCAAAGAATTATCTCGGTTTCTCGATCGTCGATTTCCCTTTATGAATGGCTTTGGATCAATTCCACCAAGTAAAACTCGGGCACTGGTTGGTAGACAATTGGCTTCGACAAGGGTTCTGCGAACAAATTGACTACAACATAAGGAATTCTCTAGGTTTAGTTCCGGGGGGTAACCTGAGTTGTTTAATTTGCTCAAGGCCAACATTTTCAGCGGATACTTAATGACATTCATATACCAATTTCTCGCTGGCATCCGCCAATATTGACCATGCAAATTTTCATCCATCGGCCAATAAGAAGCGATATAGTATGTTACCCGACCAGGCATTAATTGTTCAGCGTTGTAAGGTATATTGAGAGACAGATTCCACATACCCCATATCATGATTATATCTGGCTGGAATTTGGATATCTTCCTCTTCAGAATGGCTATATTCTCACTCTCTTTTGATGCCCAATTGAGTAGAAAGTCAAGAGGCTGGTAATAATTTATATCCGCTTGTAAATGAAGCAATCTTGTCACCCAATCTGGATCGGTATCAATGACAGACTGCTTACGAAAGCGACTGGTCAAGATATGCACAATATGCCCACCCTGGATCATTCGCAAGGCAACCTCTTGGCACCACTGAGCATAGCCTCCAATTTCGTGAGGAGGGTAAAAGTTTGACACAAATAATATACGCATGTTTACGTTACGCCTTACTTGAAGAAGTTGCGCTATACGCCTCTATTGATCAGGTTTTGCCAAAGGTCATCGCAAGCTTGCAAGACATTTTCTACCACAGGAGGTGATGGGTCCTTCTTCACAGATGAGGCAAAAACCCCTTCAACAAATTTCTCGGAATAAAGCGAGGTATCTTCTCAAATTCACCCTGAGGATTTTGTACCAGGTTTTCATAATTGACGAGCAATACCCTCTCATTCGTGTCGAGCCGCATATGGTAATACAATCTGTTATAAAAAAGCCAATACAAGGCAGCTCCAGTCTCCTGACTTATTAATGGATCCCAGAGTGATCTAATCAACTGCTTTGTTCTTTCGGGGGAGGCGCAAAGGCAAATTCACCAAAATCATGTGACATCCAATTTTTGATGTGATTTCTTCGATTATCGACTCTAAATCTCTTCATGGATGAGTTAATGACGTCATTGTAATTTCGAAATACAAAAAGGATTCTCGCATCAGGGAATGTGTTTAAAAACTCACTCGATTGGGTCGTGTTCAGTATAGGTTTAAATAAGGCGATAGGAGCCCGACAGCGTTTAATGATTTCCTCAATGGTGCCCAAACTTCGCAGCCGCCAATCGTGAAAAGCCGCCGGATGATCTTCACCAAAAGGTTCTATCCGCCAAGAAGAACTTAACTACCGAAGAAGCATCGTTGTTCCAGAACGCCCACAATCAACAACAAATATGGGTCTGATTTGAAGACCGGGATTATGCCATAACCGTAATAGTGTTCGTCTTATATTTTGGGGGTAACCTTTTGAGCGGCTTATAACTCTATGAACTTTATGGTAAACCATCTTTTTTCATGATCATCGTTGTGGGTTACAACAAGACATTCTGCCGATATTATGGAATTTAACCAATTAACAGGGCTAATTTTTACGCAGTTGTTGAACAATGATAACAAGGAGTATCAACGCAAGGGCAGGGTATACACCGATCCAAAATCCTTTTTGTGAATTGGTAGCATTTAACTCTAGAGGATTTCCAAACTGGGTGTTATCAACTACTATCGACATAGGGGTCGCTTTTTGAGGTGCTGGGGATTCGGTCAGGGAGGGCGCTTCGGTTGTGGGCGAAATCAATGACAGCGCAGGCATTGGCTCTACCGGTGACACGTCTTCTAAAATTCGATGTATGGCATACAATTCTAGCGACCCCTCACCCGGAGAACTGGTGAAAGTCATGACCAGTTGGTTGCCACCCCGCACGGTCAGGCGCACGTTATGA
>JASFVL010000169.1:0-8048 GCA_050049875.1 Anaerolineales bacterium | reverse complement strand
CCAATTTTCGGAGCGGTGGAGATGAAATTCGGCCAGCGGCTGTATTTCTCGATCAATTGGCGGTCGAGTAGGAGGTAGCCGATCTTCCCGGGCTGGTGAGCGATGGCGATCTCCCTTTCTGGGGAGGCAGTTTCATCGCAGAAGCGCTCCCCACGCTGGTTGATCAGGATAGCACCATCCTCGAGCAGCGCGTCCTCAGGATGCTGCCAGGTCACCAGCAGGCGTTTGATCATGGCGCTGATCACAAATTGGGGCAGCAGTGGGACGATCAAACCCATGAGCCGGGCGAGCGGTCCGCGTGTGGGCAGAAGCTGTTGGAATGTTTTGGTTTTGGGCGGCACGAAGCGCAGTTCGGGGCCGTATGTCACATCCATGTTGACCAGTTTTGCCCCGGCGCTTTCAGCCAGCAGGTGACCGTCGCCTGTGGCACGGGCGCTGATCCCCTCAATGTGGGCGAATTGCTGTCCCTTGAAGCGGGCGATCAGCTCCGGTGAGTTGGCATAATCCCCCGCTGCCAGCACCACGCCGCGCTGGGCGATGAAGTTTGTCCGCACCCCCTTGACCTCCGCAATCACACCGCTGATGCGGGTGCCATGGCGGGTCAGCTCGACGACCGGGGCCTCGGTCAGCACCACCCCGCCGTGTTGCAGCAGTTTGGCGTGCAGCATGGTGATGTACGCTTTGGCTCCGGGGACGACGTTGTGCATACGGGGTACGCGGTTGGGAGGTTCTGGGTTGGGTCCGTAAAAGTTCAAGCCCATATCCATAAGCCAATGCAGCGTATCGGCGCTGTGGTTCAAAAACCAGCGCCGCAGCTCGTCATCGTTGCGTCCCTCGATCTCCGCAGGGGGGAAGCGGCCTGCATCCTCGGCGTGGGCTTCCAGAGTGTCCTGTATCCCAGCGCGCGCTTGAAGGCGCGTGCGGTTGGCGGTCAGCGACCCAACGGCGATGCCGGTGGCCCCGCCCAATTCAGGATGTTTCTCCAGCAGCAGGACCGAGGCGCCATTTTGAGCCGCGCTCAGCGCGGCAGCCAACCCGCTTCCGCCACCGCCAACGACGATCATATCGTAGTTCGTGTCCATCCTCTGCCCTTACTTAGGTGTCTTCTTCCAGTGAGGCGCCCAGCCGGCGGGAGATTTCCTGGGCAGCAGCCATGACCCTTTGGCCAAATGTGGAAATCTCAGCGTCTGGCAGGCGCTGATAGGGGACCGAAATACTGATGGCAGCGATGGGTTCCCCTAGATGGTTGATGATCGGCGCTGCCACACAGCGCCCGCCCAGCTCGTTCTCCTGGTCATCCAGGGCGAAGCCCCGCTGGCGGGTTTTGTGCATTTCATCCAAAAACGCCGCTGGATTGGTGATGGTCTGCGGTGTGACCGGGGTGAATTCATATTGGGAGACGAACTTGTTGATTTCCGCCTGGGGCAGGCAGGACAGCATCGCTTTCCCTAATGCGGTGCTGTGGATTTTTTCGCGCTTGCCGATCTCCGAGCGCATCCCGAGCGTTTTGGTCCCGTGCATGCGCTCGATGTAGACCACATACCCATCGTTGCGGATCGCCAGGTTAATGCTTTCGTTGCATGTGTCGCGCAGCGCTTCCAACACCGGGGCAGCGATTTCGCGCAGGTCAAACTGCGCCAAGAATATGCTGGCCCGCTCCGCAAGCTTCGCCCCTAGGCGATACTTACGGTTGCTTGGATTTTGGTCCAGAAAACCGTTATACTCCAGCGTTGACACCAGGCCGGCGACGGTGCTTTTAGGCAGCTCAAGCGCTCTGGCGATCTCGGTCACCCCCAGTTCAGGTGTGTGGCGGTCGAATAAGTTGAGAATGTCAATCGCCCTTTGAACCGAGCCAATCATGTTGCGCACTTTTGTCATGGGGAATTTGAGGTGCTTTCTATAAGAATTACTGTTCGACATTGTCGAATAACGTTCGTGATTATCGTCTAAGCTATGGTATCATAGGATTTAACCGCTTGTCAAGGAAAGGACCCTTGGGGTTTTCGGCCCTCTGCTAAAGTTCAAGTCTATGCTCTTGAAAGATACCTCCCGGCTCTGCGTCCACACCATCACTACACAGTCTTGGCCCATCGAAGAGGCCGTTGCGGCCTACGCTTCCGCTGGGGTGAAGGGCATCACGGTCTGGCGCCAAGCGCTGGAAGGTCGCCGCCCCCTGGAGGTGGGCGAACGCATCCGGTACGCTGGTCTTTCGGTCGTCTCGCTGTGCCGGGGCGGCTTTTTTCCGGCTTCAAGCTCCGCGGGCAGGCAGGCTGCCATCGACGATAATCTGGAGGCCATCGATCAGGCCGCCGAGTTGGGCGCGCCTCTGCTTGTACTGGTTTGTGGAGCTCTGGCGGAAGTCCCGCTGGACGAGTCGCGCCGCCAGATTCGCAGGGGAATCGCGGCTGTGCTGCCTTACGCCGAAGCCTGCGGTGTCATGTTGGGGGTTGAGCCGTTGCATCCTATGTACGCTGACACCCGCTCAGCGATTAACACCCTTCGTCAAGCCAATGACCTGTGCGCTGAGTTCGACTCCCCATCTTTGGGTGTGGTGGTTGATGTCTATCACCTGTGGTGGGATCCGGATTTGCAGGCGGAGATCCAGCGCTGTGGCCGCGCTGGGCGCCTTTTCGCTTTTCATATCTGCGACTGGAGGGTTCCCACGGAAGATTTACTCTTCGACCGCGGCCTGATGGGGGAGGGCTGCATCCCCATACCCCAAATTCGAGAGTGGGTTGAGGCAGTTGGTTTTAAAGGCTTTCACGAGGTGGAGATCTTTTCCCACCGCCATTGGGCCAAAGATCCAGCTGACTTCCTCAAGGAGATCGTCGCCGCGTATTTGCATCATTGTTAAACGGAGAAAGGCAGCGTGGAATAGTGAGGGGCTCTCCAGCTAAGGGGCATCATCCAAGCGATAAATTTCTGCAATGCGGGTCTTAGTGGTTAAAATAATAATTGGAGAAATGATATGAATAGCATGACCATCCGCACCACCGTTGTAGGCAGTTATCCCATTCCGGGTTGGCTGGTAGCTTACCCCACGACGCCCAACCTGCGGGACGCTGTCATGGTGATCCTCAAGACTCAGGAATTAGCCGGTCTGGACGTGATCTCGGACGGCGAACTGTCGCGCTTCGACCCCAATCATCCTGAAACCAATGGCATGATCGACTATTTCATCGCCCCTATGGAAAACATCCACACGGACCTGTCCAGGGGAGAGTTGGAGAAATTCCGAGCTGCCAGCGGGATGGCATTTCGAGCGCGACCTGCAGGTGTGGTGCGCGGCCCGATCGGCGAAGGGGTTCTCAATCTGCCGGCTGCCTGGCAGTTCGTACGCGGCTTGACCTCCAACCCTCTCAAGTTCACGCTGACTTCGCCATACATGCTGGCGAAAACGCTGGTGGACGAACACTACAGCGATTTAAGGGAGCTGGCGCAGGCGATTGCAGAGGTTTTGCGGACGCAGGTGGCGGACATCGATGCCCCGGTGATCCAAGTTGACGAGGCCAACCTGCCAGGACACCCGCAAGATGCGGGTTGGGCCCATGAGCCGATCAATCACGTGCTCTCGGCGGTTAGCGGCGAAAAAGCGCTTCACCTGTGCTTCGGCAATTATGGCGGTCAATCCATTCAGAAAGGTTTCTGGCGTGATATGCTTGGCTTTTTAAACCGTCTGGATGTGGATCACTTAGTGCTCGAGTTCGCCCGGCGCGGCTATGGAGAACTTGAGGTGTTTAAGGAACTGCGCGAAGACATTGTCCTGGGGATCGGCGTGGTTGACATCAAAGACAACCAAGTTGAGTCCGCCGAGCGGATCGCTGAACGCATTGAGGGCGCAGTGGCTGCTTTGGGAGCCGAGAGGGTTAAATGGGTGCATCCCGACTGCGGCTTCTGGATGCTACCTCGCAGCGTCGCGGATGGTAAGATGACTGCGCTGGTTGAGGGCCGAGATTTGTTCTTGGGGCGGGTGTGAGACCAAGAGAGAAAGAGGTGTCCTGCGGATGAGGCGAGTTTTGGTGACGCCCACGACTTTTGGCAAGTACGATGCTGCCCTCAAATCCACCCTGGAAGCCGCGGTGGATGAGGTGCTCTATAATTCAAAAGGGCGCCCGCTCCAGGCGGACGAACTGTGCCCTTTGTTGCAGGGTGTAGACGGTTATATCGCCGGGTTGGATCAAATTGACTCCGCGGTAATCCAGAGCGCTGACCGGCTGCGGGTGATCGCCCGCTACGGCGTTGGGGTTGACCGGGTCGATCTGGGTGCGGCAACGCGTCGAGGCGTGATCGTGACCAACACGCCGGGCGCCAACGCCGCCGCGGTGGCTGAACTGGCCATCGCTTTGATGTTGGCTCTTGCCCGCCGGCTGCCACAGGCGAGTCAGGCTACCAAGCGCGGGGAATGGCCGCGCCTTAGGGGGGTGGGGCTGCGGGGCAAAACCGTCGGCTTGATCGGTCTGGGGGCTATCGGCGGTGCCCTGACCGCCCGCTTAAGCGGCTTCGATTGTCAAGTCTTATCGACCGATCCCCACGTCCAGCCCTCCAGAGCGGGGCAGTTCGGCGTTCAATTGGTCTCCCAGTCCACACTGCTGAGCCGTTCGGATTTCGTCTCCCTGCACGTGCCGGCGCTCCCTTCCACGCGCGGGATGGTGGACCGAGATTTCCTGCGCCAGATGAAAACCGGTGCTTTTCTGATCAACACCGCCCGGGGGGAGCTGATCGACGAGGCCGCGCTGCGCAGCGCCCTGAGAGACGGGCAGCTCGGCGGGGCAGCATTGGACTGCCTCAGCCAGGAACCGCCGCCCCTAGGGCACCCCTTGCTGGAACTGCCTAACGTCATCCTGACCCCTCATGCCGGTTCGCATACTGACGAGGCTGCAAATCAAATGGGCTGGATGTCCCTGCGCGCCTGCCTGGCGGTCCTGCGCGGCGAGCGTCCAGAGCATGTTGTCAATCCTGAGGTTTTGGAGTAGAGGCAACTATGGTTCAAGAGAAGATTGAGGCCTGGTATCTAGGCGTTGATTTGGGCACTGGAAGCTGCAAGAGCGTCATCGTCGACGAACGGGCCCGCATAATAGGGTTTGGCGTCGGCGATTATGCCGCTGGGGACGCCAAGGCGAAATGGCAGGAGCAGGATTCCCAGGCGATTCTGGCGGGGATGGTACGCTCCGTGCGCGCCGCCCGCGCTGACGCCGGCGAGCTGCCCGCTGAGTGTGGGGGGGTGAGCCTGGGAGGTGCCCTTCACAGCGTAATGGCTTTGGATGGCGACGGAGAACCTTTGACCGAGGTGTTCACCTGGGCGGACGGCCGCGCTGTAGGGCAAGCCCTGCAGGTGCGCGCCCAACGCGACGCGGGGGAGCTCTATCAGCAAACTGGCTGCCCCGTCCACGGCATGTACCCCCTTTACAAGATCATCTGGCTGCGGGAGAACCGCCCGGTGGCGTTTGGCCGTGCTGCCCGTTTTATCTCCGCTAAGGAGTATGTCTTCGCCCGCCTGACCGGTCAGTACTGGGTTGATTACAGCCTTGCTGCGGGGACGGGCTTGTTGAACACCCACGCTTTGGAGTGGCACTTACCTGCGTTGGAGCTGGCTCAGGTCGAGACCAACCAGCTCTCCAAGCTTTGCCCGCCGACCGTGGTACATCAGGGGATGGATGACATTCTGGCGGCGGAAATGGGCCTCCCTTCTGATGTCCCTGTGGTGCTGGGGTCTTCGGACGCGGCCAACTCCAACCTCGGGGCGGGAGCTGTACATCCCTGGCAGGCGACCCTGATGGTTGGCACCAGCGGGGCGTTGCGCTTCATCGCCACACAGCCGATTTTGGACCCCAGGGCTCGAAGTTGGTGCTACGCTATCGATGAAGGTCACTGGCTGGTGGGTGGTGCCATCAACAACGGCGGCCTGGCCCTCTCTTGGCTCCGGGATGCCCTCAACCGGGGATTTCCCGAGGGCTCAGAGACGCAATTATCATTCGAGGACTTGTTGAGGTTGGCTGGGCAAGTGGAACCTGGGGCAGGGGGATTGTTCTGCTTGCCCTTCTTCGCTGGGGAGCGCAGCCCGTATTGGAACTTGAACGCCCGGGGCTCCTTTTTGGGCCTGACTTTGGGTCATGACGCCCGTCACCTGGCGCGTGCCCTACTTGAGGGGGTGGCGTTTGGTTTCCGCAGCTTGCGTGACGTGCTGGACGAGCTCGGCGGGGAACTGCGCGAGATTCGCGCTTCGGGAGGCTTCACTCAATCTTCTTTGTGGCTGCAGGTGATGAGCAGCGTCCTGAACCACGAGCTGAGCGTGCCGGCTTGGGGAGAGACCTCCAGTTTAGGAGCCGCTTTCTGGGCTCTATATGCCCTGGGGGTCATCGAGCGCATCGAGAGTATCGCTGATTTCGTGCCCTTAGGGGACAGCTGTCAGCCCGTCCTTGAGGAGGTGGCCTTGTACGACCACCTCTACTCGGTTTACGCCGACCTCTATGATTCCTTGGAGAGTTCTTTCGACCGTATCGCGGCATTACAAAACGATCAGATTTCTTTGCGAGGAAGTCGATCACCGAGCTTGTGAGCGAGACTATCCCTCCATGAGTTTTTTAGACTATTTCCAGATAGCCACTTTTGCCTTGGGGGTGTTGTTCTTGATTTTGGGAGGCAATTTTGAGCGCGATGCTTTGTTGACCATTGGCTTGATCCTGGGTGCTGCCAGCCTGATCAGCGGCGGTGTCAACGCGCTGCTGACCCGTCGGACCGGCTTTTGGGGCAGGATCACCAGGAGCGAGGGATATCGCGGTCTCCCGGCCGTCTTTTTGGGTGTCGCCTTTCTCGTCGCTGGGTCGTGGCTGCTGTACCTCTCCGCGGCCCGATTGCTGGGTTTCCACTCGTGGTTGGCCGAGGTGCTTCTTGATCGCCCGGGTGTCCTGCTCTTGAGTATTTCCGTCTTTGTCTTGAGTATCAGCCTCTCGCGCTTAGCAGCTTGGTGGGAGAGGCCTGGCTCGGGGTGGCAGATGGTCGGCAGAGCGCTTTACCATTTTTTGGACCTGATCCTCATTCTGCTCGGCTTGGTCGCCATGGGGGTCGGCTTACTGGAGATCTTTTTTCCGACCGCCTTCGACCAGTTTCTAGGTACGTTGTTCTAATTTATACCTATGCCACGGCTTCCACCAGACTCGCTGGATAGCCGATGATCCCAATCCTGAACAGATGCCTTCATCTCCTATATTGGTAGGGGCGAATCACCAAATGCAATTGCCCAGTTATGTTAGCGTTCATTCAAATGATAATGTTACCGAGGGTGTTGAATTAAAAGCATAAATAACATATAATTTGTAATAATCAGCCGGCATTGTCATCAGCACAGAAGGCGGATGATTGGGTAAAATCTCAGATCTAATTCGTCGCGAAACAATCATGAAACCGCCGCGTTTGTATCGGCGGTTTCCTTGCTATTGGGAAGGCAATGGCTTGATCCGCATCACGGTAACAGAGAATGCTAATCCATTTGTGAAACGCGTGGTTCTTGCCATGCCAAGAGAAAGTCGTTAAAAGGGGAGAACAATGTCCACATTTAATTGTTACCTCTTTGGAAGATTCAGGGCGCACTGCAATCAGCAACCGGTCACTTCTTTCCATTCGCAAAAAGCGCTGGAATTGCTGTGCTTTTTGCTGCTCAACCGGGACAGGCCATACCACCGGGAGATATTGGCCGAAGTTTTGTGGGGTGAGAATCGCGATCGATCGAAAGCTTATTTACGCAAAGCGATCTGGCAACTTCAGAAGAGTTTGAGCGCCATACCCGATCTGGTCGAAGACAACTTGTTGCAAGTGGACCCCGAATGGCTGCAAATCAAGGCGGATGCCGATATTTGGACGGACGCGGGGACCTTTGAGGCGGCGTACACCTCCGTATTGGAAATTTATGGAAACCAATTCCATGAGCAGCAGTTCACTGAGCTGCAGAGCACGGTGGATTTGTATCAAGGCGATTTGCTGGAGGGCTGGTATGAGGATTGGTGTGTCTTCGAGCGTGAACGCTTCAAGGAGATGTACCTTGTGATGATCGA